>NZ_FOVQ01000003.1:0-333941 GCF_900115215.1 Pseudobutyrivibrio sp. UC1225
AGTCGTTTCCAACTGTTGTCCCCCTGTACAAGGCAGGTTACCCACGCGTTACTCACCCGTCCGCCACTCAGTCAGTAAATCGTCACCCCGAAGGGATCGTAATAAACTGCTTCGTTCGACTTGCATGTGTTAAGCACGCCGCCAGCGTTCATCCTGAGCCAGGATCAAACTCTCATGTTTAAAAGTTTAATTCCGAATCAGTATAAAACTGACTTGTTTACTAATAAAGGTTTCGTTTCATTAAGAAACTTAAATGAATTTCAAGGATACATGTTTTAAAAACTTGTATTAATTCAAGGTTTGTTTCACTGTTCAGTTATCAATCTTCGCTTTGTTGTTGTTCTCAGCAGCAACTCGTTTATACTATCACGATATCGGCTTTTTGTCAACAACTTTTTTGATTTATTTTTCAAAATCATTTTTAGAAAACTCAGTGTTTTCTAAGTCGTTACCGCTTTTTGCGGAACGAATAGTATAATATCATCAGCAAACCTTTTCGTCAACACTTTTTTCAAAAAAAACTATTGTCTTTATATTCCGATAATTCTCTCAATTATATTGGCATTATATAGCACTGTAAGTATAGGCTCTGCCTCTGTTTTTTCTATTATAAAGCTGCCCAGTTGTGTGGTAGGGAAACAATTAGCCAAATACATACAAACCCAGGTTATTAAAATGCCTTCTCCAAAACCCGCTAACACACCTAGAGAACGATTCACTCCTCGTATTCCCGGAACGAAACCCAAAAGTTCTATAGCCCTGCTTAATAAAAACAACGCAAGACTACCTGCTATTACACTAATAACCATAGCTATTCCATGTATAGCTGTTTCGCTTAACTCAGCTGATATAAATTGTATTGTGGTATCTATTGACGTCTGGATGGTTTCATCCAATTTTTCTTGCACTGATGCAGGCACCAGCTTCATTACAGCATCTTCTCCAGTGCCCTCTTCTTCCTGCTCTGATGATATGTATTTGTCTTTAAGATGAGTGACAATACTTTCCTGTACCATTGTTGGTATAGGAGTATTAACGTTCAAATAGTCAGATACCACCCCACATGCAAAATTCACGAAGCAAATTAAGAAAATCCATGAGACTAGCCCATATACTATTTTTAACATTCCCCTTTTTGCTCCTCGTATAATGCAAAAAAGCATTAATAATATAAATACCAAAAAAACGGGATTATTAACTATTCGATCAACATATGCCATATTACTTCAATCCTATCTCAGCTGTTTTACTTTCTTCTATTAAATAATATCTTCTAGAAGTAGCTCCAGGTATTACGCTATATACCTTTTCATCAAAAGAATATTTGAATTTCTCAAAGCCCTGTAAGTTATATATAGCTATATTGTTACCATCGCTAATGAGAATTTCATTGTTATCCATCAATGATACTTCTGTATAACTTTCATTAATCTCCTTGGTGGTAGTTTTAAGGCCATAGAGATTATATACGTTCAACTGATTTACAACAGTACCATCTTCCATTACTTCCTCGCAGACAAAGCCAAAATGGGTGTTATTATAAAAGATACTCTTCATCTCCTCAGGTACTGTAATTTCTTTGGCTACAGTGGCCCTGAGATTATTGTTGAATACAATTATTTTCTTATCTGCAAAAGCAATGGCTTTATCTTTATTCACAAACTCGATTTTAGGTATAATCGCCCCTATATAGGTATAGGTGGCAACAATATTATCTTCTTCCTCTCTTCCTTTGTCTGTGAAGTCATAAAATACAAGCTCTGAGGTGATATCACCTCCATTTACATTGATAATGGATAGCAATAGTTTTGTCGCATCGGAAGAAAGTGCCATTGATACAGGAAATCCTCTATTTTCTGGATGAATCTCGCCAGACACCAAAAGGGTTCCTGATTTATCGTACATCTGAATGTAGCTTGTGTTATTTTCCTGAAGCAGCAGGGCTACTGTTCCCTGTCCGGCAACTCTTGCGTCTATCACAGGTATATTGGTGGAAATTTGATTAATAAATCCCTTTGTTGAGAATATATCTACCTCATTTCCTTTCTTGTCAAAAGCAATAACATATGAACCACAGGTATCAATAGAAGGATTTATCATGTCATATGTATAGTTCCAAATAAGCGAACCATTATAGGCTGTATAGAATATACCATCACCACTGTATTTTAAAAGGTTACCCTGAAAGCTACTGTAAATACTTTCACCAGTATCTACTCTCTCCCAGGTTTTAACCTCCTCAAAATCATCGTAGGTACTAATAATTTTAATCACAATTATCGCTACGATACTGAGTATTAGCAGAACAATCAGAAACATATACCTTTTCTTAGGAGGTTTGTAATCATCCTCAGGCTCCTGTCTCTTGAAAACAGGTACTTCCTGCTGTTCCTCGTCTTCAGTTGGTTCTGGTATTTTAATAATTTTAAAATCTTCCATTTATTCCCATCTCAATTCCCTAAAACTAAAGAAATGGGCTGCAGTCACAGCCCATATTTCTTAATTTAGTATGTAAATATTGCTACTTGGTATGGCGCAAGCGGAAAAGCGGCTGAATACTCTCTTCCATCACATTCCTCTCGTCTAGGAAGAATTACCTCTGGAATCCTTCCACCATTGCCGCCATATTCTTTGTTTTCACTGTCCAAAAGAAGCTTTAATTTTCTATTTGTAGGAACGCCAACGCAATAATCCTCATATTTCATTGGTGTCATATTGATTACAAATAATAAATCATTCTTTCCATTCTTGGATTTGCGGACAAAGCTAAAAATACTTCTATAGCCATCATTGGCATTTATCCATTCAAATCCTGCCCATGACACATCCTGCTCGTACATAGCTGGATACTCTCTATAAATGTGGAGCAGCTTCTTAAACATTCTGGATACATGGCGATGATTAGGATTATCTAGAACATACCAATCTAACTCTCTTGCTTCGCTCCACTCTGTGCCCTGAGCGAAATCCTGTCCCATAAAGAGAAGTTTCTTACCAGGGTGTCCCATCATAAAGGCATATCCTGCCATAAGATTTTTATACTTATCAATCTCAAGTCCTGGCATTTTCGCCAACATTGAACCCTTAAGATGAACCACTTCATCATGGCTTAATACAAGAATATATCGCTCTGCCTCATTATAACTCATAGCGAAAGTCATCTTGTTGTGATTATCTTTTCTGAAATATGGATCCAGCTTCATATAATCGATGAAATCATGCATCCATCCCATGTTCCATTTGTAAGAGAAGTTTAGACCTCCATCTTCTACATCACCTGTAATCTTTGGCCATGCTGTAGATTCTTCTGCAATCATAACCACACCAGGATTACGGCCCCTAATGAGGGTGTTAATATGCTTAAAGAATTCTATAGCTTCCAGATTCTCGTTTCCACCATGCTCGTTTGGAATCCACTGACCTGGCTTCTTTCCATAATCCAAATAAAGCATAGATGCAACCGCATCTACTCTTAATCCATCAATGTGGTATTGCTCAACCCACTGCAGAGCGCTTCCGATAAGGAAATTCTTTACTTCTGATTTTCCATAATTGAAAATCTTTGTACCCCAATCTGGGTGCTCGCCTTTTTTAGGATCGGCGTATTCGTATAATGGTCTACCGTCAAAATCAGCTAGACCATGAGCATCCTTAGGGAAATGAGCTGGTACCCAGTCAAGGATAACTCCTATGCCGTTCTTATGAAGGTAATTTATAAGGTACATGAAATCATCAGGTGTACCGTAGCGTGATGTAGGCGCATAATAGCCTGTAACCTGATATCCCCACGAACCATCAAATGGATATTCTGAAATACCCATCAACTCAACATGAGTGTATCCCATGTCTAATACATATTCTGTAAGGCTATGAGCAAATTCTTTGTAGCTATAAAAGCCATCGTTCTCCTCTCTTGGATGTCGCTTCCAAGAGCCTGGATGAACCTCATAAATAGCCAAGGGTTTTTCCCAAAAATTTCCACTCTTACGCTGCTTCATCCATGCGGAATCTGTCCACTTAAACTTAGTATTGTCGTAGAGAATAGATGCTGTGCCTGGTCTAAGCTCTGCGTAGGTAGCATATGGATCAGCCTTATACAATTTTTCTCCATTTTCAGTGTAGATAAGATATTTGTATAGCTGTCCTTCTTTTGCTTCTGGGACAAATGTTTCAAAGACGCCCTGACTCTCAGGTTCTACTCTCTGCATAAAATTTTTGGTCTCATCCCAGTTATTAAACTCTCCAATAACTGCAACTCTGCTGGCATGAGGTGCCCATACATCAAAATAAAAGCCATTTTCTTTACCCTTCTTTGCTTTGTGGGCTCCGAGCTTTTTATAGATGTCGTAATGAGTCCCCTGTCCAAATAAATAGCCGTCTAAGTCTGTAAAATTACTCATGCCTTTGCTCCCCTAATTATGTATTTTTATTGCTTAATCAAAATCCTTCTCTTTCAAAATAATATTGCCGTCACGGTCATATTTTGGCTTGTTAAAGAATCCACCTCTGGTAGATTTTTCTATAGCACCATCCATAATCTCTGCAACCTCTTTGATGGTTGTGGCATGATTATATCTACCAATGAGATTAATGCGGTTATATAAAGCCAAAACGCCCATGTCATCTATTGAGCATCCTGCCTCGTTTGCGTAAGTTCTTGCAAAAGAGACTAACTCGTCAATTGTGAAGGCGGGAATAACAATCTTCTCAGTAAAACGCTTTGCAAAGGAACTATCCTTTGCAAGAGCCTTCTCGATGCCTCTCTTGTTATCCTCGATAATAAGGATTGTACCAGTATTATCCTGCTCCATAAGAAGTGATAAGGTTACAGCTGTCTCTTTTGAAATATCTCCAGCTGTCTCTATTATTAGGCATCCTCCCTGAATCTTTGAATAAAGCTTCTGAATGTCTTTTTCATTAAGCTTTTCGCCGGAAATCTTTCCAATACCGCCCTTTGGATAACCTGTTTTCTTCTCTAATACTTTAATAATGCTGGTAGCCATCTGCGTCTTACCTGAGCCAGGCTCTCCAACAATTATGATATTGCCGCCGCTTAACTCTGGCTGCTTAATTCGGCCAACTGCCCCTGTAAGTACCTGTACAATACTTTCTTTCATACCGCTGATAGGAAGGAAGTAAGAGAAAGTCTCTAAATCCTCTGAGTCAAGATTGTAATCTGGTACTTCTTCCTTTATGACATTTGAAAGCACTTTTTCATCAACTAATTCTGCTATTTCCTGTGGTTCAAGAACGTTTTCAGAAATGATTGGAAGATCCTCTTCTACCTCAGAATCCATATAGACTTCTGATTCAGGATAAACTTCCGACTCGCTGATAGAAGCGCTTGGCAACTCAGCTAATAAATCCTCTGGTATCTGAATAATTGGAAGCTCAATATCATCAATATTAATCTGAGCGTCCTGAATTTCTGTAGCCTCTTCTTCTGGCGCCTGGAACTCAGGCTCTTCCTGAACAGCAACATCCTCCCCATTTGTCAATCTGTCGATTTCCTGCTGCAACATTTTATTTACATCAGCAATCATCTCTGATGCTTCTTTTAAATCCACTTCTTCCTCTTCTCCCTCGTCTAATGTAGGTGGCTCCCAATTTGTTGTTTCCCCGAGAACCGTATCAGCAGCCTGAACAATTCCGCCAACTGTTGAAGCCGCAGTAGTAGCTGCCAATGCAGCGCCTTCTGCCTTAATGACAGGAATATCTACTGTACCCTGTACCAATCCGTCTATATCAAGCTTTGGAACTGAAAAACTTACTGTTTCCCCAGATGTCTCTTCAGCAGTTTCTGATTCAACCACCTCTTCTTCTACAGGTTCTTCAACTGCTGTTACGTTTGTATTTGCAAGGTATTCTTCCTTAAGCAAATCAGACGAAGTCATGCCTGAATTAAGCTTAGACATAGCTCCCTCAAGGCGATTAAGGACATTATTTGCCTCTCTAAGAGCCTTTGCTCTGGCGCTTTCAAGCTCCTTTTCCTTGGCTTCTTCCATGGCAGCCTCTGCTGCACGCTTTGTCTTTTCCCACTCAGCAAGGACATCCTCAATAGTCATCTGTCCTTCTATCTGTTCCTCTGTTTCTGTGCTTTCATCATCCAGTCTAAGAGAAATCTGTCCGTCGTATCCTTCCTCAAGGTACTGCTGGAAAGTGTCGTTTACTGAGAAAGTCACTGTTTCTTCCTCAACAGGCGCTGCCTCTTCAGTCACATGAAGGTAAGGAATCTCTTCAACAAGAGTCTTAATCGCATCGATGTTTTCTGTAACCTCACCTGTGTCAGTAGCCTTCATAATTTCGTCTATGTTTTTCTTAATCTCAGCCTGAAGATTGATGGTGTCAAATCTTTCTGGTCCTTCTGGGAGCTTGATATCTGCTATAGCTGGAAGAATCTCACTAGACTCTGCAACTGGCTTAGATGTGATTTCCACAATACCATCCTTCTTCTGCTGAAGGCTGCGATATTTATCCTCCTGAGCCTTATCAAGTGGCTGATAAAGCATTTTAAGCTCAAGCGCACGCTCTACTACTGGGCCGTCACCAAACCAAAGAATAATCTCATCACAAAGGCTGATACATTTATCTGCCTGATTTGTTTTATGGTATAAATAAGCAAGCTCATACGCCCACTCCTCGATAAAATCACTTTCCTTGAGCTGCTCAAGTATAGTGATAAGAGTGGCTGTATCAGCACCTTTTGCTGTATTAATATTATATTTCAGGATATATTTAAGACTATCATGAGGAGCAATCTGCACGAATTCATTGTAATATTCCTGAGCTTCGTCTAATTCCTTTAATTTGATGGAAATCATACAAAGCTTGTACAGAATCATCCTTCCGATAGGAGAACGCTCATGGGCAAGCAAAAGTAAGTCCCTGGCCTCATCAATTTTTCCAGCAGCCTCATATGATTCGCTACCGGCAATAAGGTCGTTAATATTATGGACTTTTCGCCAATTTATTGTATCAGCGACTGCCATTGCATCTGCGAATTTATTTTTTGAAACGAGATTCTTCATCTCTTCAATTATGTTTCTGTATTCCATTTTTTCCACTACGTTATTCTCCAAAACTACATACTTATAGTTATAAGAATTTTATCATACGTTTCTTCTAAAATCAAAAAAACTGGGACTTAAAATCCCAGTTTTTAGATTATTATTTTGTTGATTTTTTTCTAATCTTAAATCTGCGTCTGCGTGCCTTTTTTTCCTGGTCATGAAACTGAGAATAAGGTACCAGCACATTATTTTCTGTATCAATATGATCTAAAGAAATGTATTCCTCTGTCTCCTCTGGGAAACCTCGTTTTATAACAAGAAAACGAGCCAGCTTACCTGTTATATAATAAATTATTGCGACGATAGGAACAGCTATAACCATTCCCCAAAATCCAAAATAGCCTCCACCAAGGACTACCGCAAACACTACCCAGAAAGAAGATATCCCAGTGGAATCTCCAAGTATCTTTGGGCCGATAAGATTACCATCTATCTGCTGCAGAATAAGTATGAATATCAGGAAATATATTCCCTTCTTTGGCTCTGTAAGAAAAATTATCAGTACAGTAGGTATTGCCCCGATATAAGGACCAAATACAGGTACGATATTTGTAACTCCGATTATTACAGATACCAATATTGGATATGGCATTTTCATAAACAGGCAGCCAATATAGCAAGTGATTCCAATTATGATGGAATCAATCATTTTACCAATGATAAAACCATAGAAAATGTCACCAGATTTTCTACTAATTTCTAAAATGATATTCGCATAATCTGGTCTGAAAATACCGCAAATCAATTTTTTTGCCTGTCCCTTGAAAACTTCCTTTGAAAGAAGAACGTAAATCGAAACAAAAGCACCAATAATCAGGTTAATAAAGATTTTACCGATTGAGAGTACACTAGATGTGATAGTTGTCATCATTTTAGACTCGTCATAATCTATGTACTCTTCCAATAAGTTCAGACCTTCTTCCATAAGATCACCAATCTTATATTGCTTGGCCTGCATAAGCGCGTCTTCGAATCGACCCTTTGTTACATAATTACAGTAATCAAGCACCGCTGCCGCCTGATAATCGATATGATTAGCCAGGTAAACTATGGTGTTAATAAGATTAGGCATTACAGTAGCGATTATGTAAATAACTACTCCCATAAGTATTACAAGGGAGATGATTGAAGATACCAATCTGCTTGCCCTTTCAGCAGTCTGTTGATTTTTCCAAATCTTCTTAAAGGGCTTATCAAGCCATATCTCTAAAAATGTCATTATTGGATTCATGAGAAAAGCCATGGCAAATCCCATGAAAATCGGCTGAATTACCGCGAGAAGGTGGTCTATGGCCAGAGAAACACTACGGCTGTTTTTCAGGAGAAAATAGAAGATTATGATTATGAAGGCTGCATACACATACCCCCTCATCTTTTTCCTTCTAAGTTTTTCCTCTAATTCATAGCGATCCTCTGGCATATTCCCCTCCTAGATAACTACTGTCTGTTGTAGTTTATTAAACATCCCTTAAGGATGATTTCTCTCTCATCATCTGTGAGCTGGCCTAATGTCATTTCGAATTCCTTAAGACCATCTTCCTTAACAACATAAGCCTTGATTGACTCTGCCTTATTAACAACCGCATCCTTTATTCCAGGGATAAAGAGGAAATCAAGATTCTTGAATGGAAGCTCTCCCTCTGGAATAACAAATGGAAGCATACCCCAGTTAATAAGGTTTGAACGATATCTCTTAGTAGCATATTCGTTGGCAATATTTGCCCATCCGCCAAGCACCTTCTGGCATGATGCTGCCTGCTCTCTTGCTGAGCCATCACCTGGCTTTACAGCAAAGATTGTTGAACCAACTCCGAAGTTGTCATGGTTGATATCTGGATATGTCTCCTTTACCTTGTGAACAATCTTCTTTAATTCTGGTACTGCATCTCCAGCACACTCACCAGCCTCTAAAGCCTTCTGTGCTTTCTGGATATTTTTTGCTCTTCCTACGTACTCAGGATCCTTTCTTGACAATGTAAATTCTGCCAATCCAAGTGGATTAGAGCGGTAAGAAGATGTCTCTCCTGAAGGGATGAGCTCATCTGTGGTTGTAACAGGGTCGTGGATTTCTGATACAACTTGAAGGAATAAATTCTCTGGGAGAGCACTCATTTTTGGCCAATCCTTAATGTTTGGACCGAAGTGAATCTCTGTCTCAGGCTCTGCAACACCGTGTGAGTCAAATACGCGGTTTGCATAAATTCTTCCGTCAAAGTGATATTTTGGCTTGCTGAAATCAACATCAATATCAGTAGCTGCTGTAAGATAACCCTTGTTTGCTGCTGTAGCTGCAATTGAACGAGCATCCATAAGAGCAACTGATGCAATCTGACCATTCTGAAGCTTAGAACCTTCACGGTTAGGGAAGTTTCTAGTAGAGTGGCGAATTGAGAAGCCGTTGTTAGAAGGTGTATCTCCAGCACCAAAGCAAGGACCACAGAATGCAGTCTTAACAATTGCTCCTGTGCTCATAAGGTCTGCAACTGCACCATTCTTAACAAGCTCCATATAAATTGGAGTAGAAGCAGGATATACAGAAAGAGTAAACTCATCTGGACCAATGCTTGTTCCACGAAGAATATCTGCTGCATCGCAGATGTTTTCAAAGCCACCACCAGCACAGCCAGCGATGATACCCTGGTCTACATATAATTTGCCATTTCTAACCTTATCCTTGAGAGAAAACTCTACCTGACCATCAAGAGAAACCTTTGCTCTCTTCTCACAGTCATCAAGAATATCCATAAGGTTAGCGTTTAATTCCTCGATTGTGTATGTGTTGCTTGGATGGAAAGGCATAGCAATCATAGGCTTAATCTCATCAAGATTAATCTCAATCATGCCATCATAGTAAGCAACCTGTCCTGGATTAAGCTCCTTGTACTCTTCCTTACGACCATGAATCTCATAGAATTCCTCTGTCTTTTTATCTGTAGTCCAAATAGAGCTAAGGCAGGTTGTCTCTGTAGTCATAACATCCACGCCAATTCTGAAATCCATAGAAAGATTTGCAACACCAGGTCCTACAAACTCCATAACCTTGTTCTTTACATAGCCCTTATCGAATACCTCTCCGATAATAGCAAGAGCAACGTCCTGAGGACCCACGCCCTTTCTTGGAGTTCCTGTCATGTAAACAGCGATAACTCCTGGCATTGCGATATCATAAGTCTGATTAAGAAGCTGCTTAACAAGCTCTGGGCCACCTTCACCCATAGCCATTGTTCCAAGAGCTCCGTATCTTGTGTGTGAATCAGAGCCAAGAAGCATCTTTCCGCCACCAGCCATCATCTCTCGGGCAAACTGGTGAATAACTGCCTGATGTGGTGGAACATAGATTCCGCCGTACTTCTTAGCGCATGTGAGACCAAACATGTGGTCATCTTCATTTATAGTACCGCCTACTGCGCAAAGTGAATTGTGGCAGTTTGTAAGGCAGTATGGGATAGGAAATTTCTCAAGGCCTGAAGCTCTTGCTGTCTGAATAATTCCTACGTAGGTAATATCATGGCTAATTAGCTTATCGAACTTAATCTGAAGATTGTCCATATTACCAGAGGTATTATGATCAGCTAAGATTCCATATGCCATTGTAGCCTGATGTGCTTGGTCTTTAGTTACATCGAGGCCTGTTGCTGCTTTAATAGCGGCAGCTGCCTCATGACCGTCTTCTACGATCTGTGTGCCATTAACTAGGTAAACTCCGTTGTTGTAAAGCTTCATTCCTTATTCTCCTTTTTGTTTCTAGTGCTTTTTTCCAAAAAGACCTCCAAGGCCTTTTTTTCCAGGTTTCTTATCCTCGTCTTTTGACTCTTCCTCCTGCCACTTAAAGTATTCGGCATCCAAGTCTTCAGAGGAAATCTCATTCTCCTCCCCAGATATATTACTTGCACCAAGGTCTTGGTCTTCATCTATAGCAATCCCTGCCTGTGCAAAGTATTCCTTGTTAATTCGAATCTCAGGTGCAGCATATTTTGGAGCATCAAAGTCATCCTCTGAGCCCTCCGCTTTTTCCCTGAGTAATCTCATGTTTTCTTCGTCAATAAGACGTAAGTATTTCTGTGTATCTATTAAATCATTAAGATGACCCTTAAGTTCAAGCTGATTTGTCTTAACTGCTTGAGTCTCCTCTTTAATTTTTTTGATGGTATCCTCGTATATTTTTGTGAAAGCTTCCTGAGACTCCTTTAAAGCCTCCTGAAGATTATCAAAAGCATTGTCTGTATACATGATTGAAGCGGCATAAATATCTTCAGCTTTTCTGGTAGCTTCAAAGACAATATCATCGCCCTGCTTCTGCATCTCACGATTAGCTTTATCACGGCTCTTAACGGTAAGCTCGTATTCCTCCATCATATCGTACATGCAGCTGTTTAAATCCTTAAGCAACTCCATCATGGCATTCTTGTCCACGATAACGTTTTTTGTGCTTCCTTCATATGGCTGTGCCTTTGAAAACAACACGTGCATATCTCTTAATACTTTTTCGGTTCTGTCCTGAGCTCCCATATTTTTCCCTCGAAATTTTAAAAAATTATATAAAAATACCGAGCCGCTACTCATAGATATCAATTGGTAGCCACCCTGAGGGCACTCCCTCCAGGCAACCCCGCGTCAGATGAGCGGGCCTACTTAGTGCTGCTGCATTCCTGCCCTGACACGATTCATAGGTGCCCATTACGCAGGACCCAAAGATCAGCATACCACCAAGGTAGCCGCCAAATGATATCTATATTTTGCTATGCTCGGAGCCTTTATTCTATGAAATAAAGGCGCTTTTGTCAACCAAATACCTTTATTACATTAACTGATTTTTTTGTTCGCGAAGTTCTTCAAAGAATCTAGTCATCATTTCTTTGCATTCATCGCCTAATACATTGGTCTCTAAATCGCATACGTGATTGAATTGATGCATCTGAAGAATGTTTAAAACTGAGCCTGCACACCCTGCCTTTGGATTCATTGCTCCAACCACTACACGTGGAATTCTAGCCTGTACTATTGCCCCTGCACACATCTGGCATGGCTCAAGTGTAACGTATAAAGTGCAATCCTCCAGTCTCCAGTCACCTGTCTTTTTGCAGGCTTCTGAAATAGCCGCAATCTCGGCATGAGCAAGAACGCTCTTGTCTGTGTTTCTGCGATTATAGCCCCTGGCGATAATTTTATCATCCTGAACTATTACACATCCGATAGGAACCTCGTTTATGTTGTAGGCTTTCTTCGCTTCTTTGAGGGCCTGTTCCATATATTTCTCATATGTCTTTAGGTTTTTCTTTTCAAGCTTTTCTGCCTGTTTTTGTATTCGTCTCTCCTGACGCTCTTCTTTTGACATCATGGAATTTTCCCTCCTGTTTTGCTATACTTTTTACTATGAAAATAGTAAATCAAAAAGCTATTTTATGTTAACACTTTTATCAATAAAAGGGAATGATTTATGCTTATACTAGGCCTACAGAAAACTACTCTTTTAGATTATCCCGGCAAGGTTGCCAGCACCATTTTCACCGGCGGATGTAATTTCAGATGTCCCTATTGTCACAACAGGGATTTGGTTGTTCCCCCACCTGATGTAATGGCGTACAGCGAAGATGATATATTCACTCATTTACTCCAGAAGAAAAAGGTTTTAGATGGTGTATGTATAACTGGTGGAGAACCTACCTTACATAAAGATTTACCTGAGTTTATTGCTAAAATAAAAGAGCTTGGATTACTTGTAAAGCTTGACTCCAATGGGACAAATCCACAAATGATTAAAGAGCTTGTTAAAAGCGGACTCATTGACTATGTAGCCATGGATATAAAGCACTCAAAAGAAAAATACAATACTATAGCCTGCATGAAATCTTTTGATCTTTCTGCTATTGAGGAATCAGTAGCTTTCCTTAAGGAAGGTCATGTTGATTACGAGTTCAGAACTACCATTATGAAAGAGTGTCATACTTCTGCTGATATAAATGCCATTGGTCAATGGCTTGAAGGTGCTAAAGCCTATTATCTTCAAAGCTACAGGGAATCTGAGCAGGTAATTAATCCTACCTTTTCACCTCATACAACAGAAACACTAAATAGCTTTGTAGAAATATTAAAACCATACGTACCTAATACACATCTTAGAGGAATCGATTAAATTTCTTTTAAACCTGGAGGTATTATGAAATTTGAGATTGAAACTGAACGACTGTTATTAAGGGTACTAACAAAACAACAGGCAGATAAAGTTCTAGAGTTTTATTGTAGAAATCGCGATATTTTCGAGAAATACGAACCGGTTATGGGAAATGATTTTTATACCATCCCTCATCAAAAGAAAATACTAGATTTTGAATATCAAAATATCTTAAAGCTTTCTATGCTTAGATATTGGATTTTTGAAAAATATAATCCAAATCAGATTATAGGCACTGTAAGCTTTCGTAATATAGTCAAACCTATCTATGAAAGCTGTACGGTTGGATACAAGATGGACAGAGACCACGTTAATAAAGGCTACTGTTCAGAGGCTTTAAATGCCACTATACCTGTCCTTGCCCATGAGCTTGGAATTCATCGATTTGAGGCACTAATCCTGCCTGATAACGACCCTTCTATACATATGGTTGAAAAACTTGGCTTCAAATATGAAGGCATCCTCCGGGATAAAATAATTATCGGCGGAGAACGCCTTGATCATTGTATGTATGCCTATCTTGCTGACAACTAACTATTTAAGAATTTTACTACCATGAGGAGGAAGAACCACATCGTGATGTTCACCTCTATAATCGAAGCTTAGATTCTGCTGATTTGCAGTACTATTCAAAGCTACAATTACATATTCATCACCTAAAACTCTGGCAAAAACCAGAGTTTCATTTTTTACCTGAACTTCTTCATACAAGCCTGTTTTTAAGGCTTCTGAGCTCTTTCTCATCTCAGCCAGTGTTCTAATATGCTCAATCAAATCAGGATTCTTCATGTTATTTATATCAATAGCTGGCCTTAAAGCATAATCACCCTGTCCTGCATTTTTATCACCTTCTATTCCAAATTCACTACCATAATAAATCGATGGAAGACCTGGCATAGTGAAAAGCAAGGTGTATACAGGGAAGATATTTTCCTTCTCTTTTAGGAGGGTGTATATCCTGTTAACATCGTGATTATCAATAAAGTTATAGAGATATTTTCCCTGATATAGACCACCCTGTCCCCACTGGCGCTTCATAGCATAATTAATTTCAAAGTAATTATGGTCATTATGGCTTGAGTAAATACCCTTCCAGCATTCATAGTTTGTTACCGCATCAAGCATTTCATCATTTACATAGATATTGTAATCTCCATGAATGATTTCACCCATAAGCCAGAAGGTAGGTTTCTTCTCTTCTGTAAAAGACTTTAATCTCTTGAAAAAGTCTCTTTGAATACAATCTGCTGCATCCAAACGTAATCCATCTATGTCAAACTCATCTATCCACATTGCAACTGCATTTAACACATGGTTATTCACAGCTTCACACCAATAATTTAACTTTACCAACTCCTGAGCTCCAGCCCAGCAATCATAAGAAAAGCCATCGTTATACCAGTTATTTCCACCGAAGTTTAACCCAGAAATCCACTCTTTGTACTCTGAAGCTTCTCTTTTTTCTTTTACATCCAGGAAAGCCTTGTGTCCTCTACCAACATGGTTGAACACTCCATCCAACACTACCTTTATACCGGCCTTGTGGCATGCCTCTACAACCTTCTTAAAATCATCATTCGTTCCAAGTCTTGAGTCCAACTTGTAATAATCAAAGGTATCGTAGCCATGAGTTCCAGATTCCCAGATAGGACCAAGATAAATCGCATTTATTCCCAAATTTGTCATATGTGGAATCCAGTCAATAAGCTGTAGAATTCTATGTCCAGCAGTCTCTTCACCCTTATTCTCTCTAGGACAATCAAATGCCCCTATAGGATAAATGTGATAAAAGATACTGTTTTTTACCCAACTAATGTCTCTCATGGTGTCCTCCTTTAACTTTAATACTCATGTGTCCATTATTTAAAAAGGCGAGACTGTCCGTCTCGCCCTTTTGTTACAACAATATTCCTGATTTTTCTTTACTAATCTCAATCTTTTCATTTAGTAATTTGAATGGGTGATAAAGTACCACGCCTATAAATACAGCTACACCTACGTAAATCAATAATGTCAGCATACAATTCTTGTATGTGTCACCATAAAATCCACCAATGCATTCTCTTACTGCATTCATTGAATAATTAAATGGCATATATTTGTACAGCTGTTGGAATACCTTTGGAAGAACCTCTATTGGGAAGGTTCCTCCTGCTCCTGCTACCTGTATAACCATTAGTATAACAGATAATGCCTCTCCAATGTTGCCAAAAGAATATGCAAAGGAATAAAGGAGCAGTGAATATACAAAGGATGACCATGCGCATGCACACCAGAATAGCAACCTGTTTTCACACTGGATTCCTACAAAAAGGAAGGCTCCAAGTACCGTAATCAATGTTTGTATTTGTCCTATCACACAGGTAACAAAGAATCTGCCGAAGAAGCATTCCCAGTTCTTAAGATTCCACATTCCTGTAGTATCTTTGATAGCCGTCTTAAGGATTGTAGACATAATCAGTGCTCCAACCCAAATAGAAAGGACAATATAAAATGGTGCTGTCATGGAACCATTGTTTTCCACAGGATAAACATACTCATCATTTATTTCCACAGGACTTCTTATAAAGTCTGAAAGAAGCTCTGGATCTGAGGTCAGCAGCTCCATTATTCTTGTATAAGCATCGCTATTACTAATACCTTTAATCTCATTAATAAGATTTGAAAGCTTCTTTTCCATCTCAACAGCTTCATCTCTGGATTTTACCAGCTTACTGCTTGATTGTGAAAGAATAGCTTTATAATCCTGAAGGTTCGCTACAACTGAATCTATGCTTGATGCATTGTAATTGAGAAGCTTCTTAACCTCTGCAACAGAAGCCGACGCTGAATCAATAGTCTTTTGAGCAGTTGGTGAAATCATAGTGCTGTAATCATTTCTAATGGTAGCAGTCTGTCCTAGGAAGCTAGAAATATCAGCAACTGTTTTTTGTCTTATCTCCTCAATATTTGCAGCACTATTGTTTTCCGCTGTAACAAATTCCTGTAAGTCTGTCCCTATCTTTATAAAATTCTCATTTGTGACCTGAGCTGTATTATTTACTTTTTCTGGAAGGAACTGACTATACTTGGTAATTATTCCATATGCCGTATTCCAATAGGTATTTGCTGTATTATAGAGAGCCAAGGCATTTGGACCAAGCTTTGGGTCACCGACTTTGTATCCATTAAGTCTATTATTTAAATCATTTATAGTTGCATCAACATTGTTAAGCTGATTATTAACGTTATTAACAACCTCATCAGTCTTATTCTTAGCGTTTTGAACACTTTGTTCTAATGATGGATTCTGGGATTCTGCAGATTTCGCCATTTCCTCAGCTGTTTCAGCAATTGCTTTTGCAGATTGTGCTGCTGCCTTTCCAGCCTCAGTAACCTCCTTTGTAGAGTCCATAAGCGCTATATAAGAATCCAAAATTACGATGATTCCATTCAAATCAGAATCTAATCTCTCTAGCTTTGTAATACCTTTTCCTGTGATATTACCCTGCTCATCTAAAGTCGCAAAATATTCACCTGCTTTAAGCAAAACCTCTGCAATTGTACCTACAAATGCGTGATCAACCTCTCTCTCGATGGTTGTCTTTACCTTTGCAGTAATCTTTGGAGCAATAGCGTTCTTTTTTTCATTCTCATAATAGATAATCTTAGGATTTTCCATGTTTCCACCTAAGAAACTTATCATATCTGCACTAAATTGCTCATCTATAACAATAGCTGCATAATATTCGCCTGAATAAACTCCACCTACGGCTTCCTCAGCACTATCAGTAAATACCCAGCCTATAGTATCGTTTGCCTGTAGCCTGCTAATAATAATATTTCCAACATTTACCTCTGCGCTGCCTATAAGGATTCCCTGATCAGATGAAACTACAGCTACCTGCAGGTTCTTTGTTGCATCTGGTCCATATGGATCCCAGTTGGACAAAATATTAAACCATGCATACAGACAAGGGATAACTGTTAAGCCGATTATTACTACCATTGCAACTACATTAGTAGATAATCTCTTTATGTCTGATTCTATTATTTTCAAAACATTTTTCATTTCTTAAGCTTTTCTCCCACTGACTGTATATCTCTTCTAATTTCTTTTTTTATCTCATTCTTTTCTTTTCTAATTTCTTCTTTTTCTTTCTTTATCTCTTGTCTGATTTCTCGCTTCTTTTCCTTGATATCCTGAACCATTTCTTTTCTGGCATTGTTGATATCATCTAAGCCTTGAACCACTTCGTTTCCGATAAGTGCGTTAGTCTCATCTTCATCCATAATTCCAAATTCTTTTAATCTTTCTTGAAGCTTAAAGTCCATATATTCTATATACAAAAGATAGAATGATATACCAAATAAGGATACTATCCATAAAACCAAAAATACCAGCTTAGAGCGATTGCTTATAAAGCTAATAACTAAGAAAACCAATGGTAATAGGATGTTAACCTTAAGGCCTACTCGTATTTTCTTTTGATTATCTAAGTGTACTTTTTGCTGCAACTCAAAGAAGCGGTCGTACATTTCTTCCTTTTGATTCATAATTCCTCCCAGGGCAATTCTAATAAATACTGATAAACTACATCATCTCAGTATCTTCCATGCGTTCTTCCATATAGTGATTAATCTGCTCAAACGGAATCTGTATCAATAATCCTATGATTAGAGCAACCATCATAAACAGACCTAAGCATATAAAGTTCTTAATATAATCAAACTTATACATTCCACATAAACATTCTCTTATAGCGTTGATTGCATAAGGGAATGGGAAGAAAATATACATTTTTTTGAAGAACTCTGGCAATAACTCTATTGGATAAGTTCCTGAACTTCCTGCAATTTGAATTACTACGATTACTACAGAAAGTGCTTTTCCCACATCTCCCCATGTTACAACAAGGGAATAAATTAACAAGGTAAATGTTGTGGCTATAACAGATGCCGCAAGCATAAAATACCATGGATGTACACACTGAATGTGAAGCAAGAATAAGTCTCCAAGTACAATAATTATCGCTTGAAGTTGTCCTAATACCCAATAAAGGACATATCTTCCAAAGAAAAGTTGTTCCTTGGACGCATCCTTGTATTTGCTCTTATCTGGCTTTACCTTAATAATCGCTGTGAGAATTAAAGCTCCAACCCAAAATGCAAGGGTTGAATAGAATGGTGCAACAGCTGAACCATAATTTTCTATTGGATAAACAGCCTCTGTAACTACCTCAACTGGGGTAGAAAAGAATTTTCCGTATGCTTCTGGATCTCCAGATAAGGCATTAACTACTACCTGTACCTTCTCGCCATCTCCAACCTTTTCTATCTGATTAATTACTTCTATCAATCTACTATTGATGTAAGCTATAGCCTCACTTGTCTTGACAAGGCTGGTGTTTGCTGCATCAACAGTATTATCAATAGCAGTAAACATTATCATAAGATTACCAAAGGTATCGCCTAAAGAATTAAGCATCTGGTTTGTACTATATAAATCATTTGTAAGATTTTTAAGATTTGCATTAATCTTTGGAACCAATTGTTCATTATATTTTGACTGAAGACTATCAGTGTGATTTCTTATCTCTGCTACCTGAGCTCTTAACTCTTCCTCTTGATTTCTGGCCAAATCAGTTGCTATTACTGGCGCATTGTTGATGATTTCTTCTTTTTTCCACTGAATATACTCTTCTGTTTTTGTCTTAATATCGTATGCTTTCTTTCCAGCATCGATATAATCTCCATATCCCATAGCTCTAAGGATATTCTCTACCACATCTAGCTCAGCTTTATAATCCTCTATTGCCTGATTTGCCTCATTTTTCGCAATAGTTTCTGGATTAATCTGGTCTAACGCACCCGAAATTGCTCCTACATCTTTAGCTAAATCTGAAAGATTAGTAGTTATATCAGATACATTTTGTGTAGCTTCAGCTGCTTTTAATTTGCTATCCATATCTGCCAGAGTGCTATTCATAAGATTAAGCATATCGTTTACATCAGCAGAATAGCTATTCATAGTTACATTGGCATCATTAGCGGTTTTAGCAGAATCATATACTGCACTTGCACTTCTTCTGGCCTGATTTTTTAAGTTTTCTGCGTCTGCATTTGCTAGTGCTAGAGATTGCTGAAGCTTGGCATCATTTTCAAGTATCTTTTTTATAGTTTGCTGTTCTTCTTCTAGATCCTGACTTAGCTCTCGTAAGCTATTAATGGCAATATTTATATCTTTATCTTCTTTAAGATCATTTTTTAACTTGTCAGCATCAGAAATTACTTCGCTAACAACTACCTCTGTAAAAGCTACGTTAATGTTGTTCTGAAGGGATTGAACCACTGTATCAGAAATCTTTGTGGCTACTGGATTTTTCTTTTGATTCTCATAGAAATGAAGCGTTGGACGCTCAACATCCTCTGATAGGACGTTGTACATGTTATAGCTAAAATCCTCATCTATAACTACCGCTGCATAATAATCGCCACTATACACACCTTCAATTGCCTCATCAGAAGTTTCTACAAACTGCCAATTTACAGAGGTGCTCTCATGAAGATCATCTATAATTGTATCGCCTTGGTTATGATACTCCCCATCCTCGTCAGTAAAGCCTTTATCCAAGGATACTGCGGCAAGCTTTAGTGCGCCTGTGTTTCCATAAGGATTCCAGTTGGAATAGATATTAAACCATGCATAGAGTGCTGGAAGAAAACAAATTCCAATTACAATTACTAGTGCAAAGAAATTTTTAACTAAGCTTAATATGTCATCAAAAAAGATTCTTAATACCGTTTTCATTTATTATCCCTTTTTATATTGATTCAGCATCGCAAATTTTTATATTGTTTCTGCTCTGCTGCTTAACTTCGTATAGCATTTTATCAGCCCCCTGAAGGTATGAGAAAAAGCTGTCTTTTCCCTTTGGTGAACCACAACAGATTCCCTGAGAAATAGTTACCCTGTCGTCAGTCAATGAAAATTTATGCTCAACATTTGCATTGTAAATCTTTCTACGTAATGCACTGGCTTTTTCCATTACTTCTTTTGAGGCAAGTCCTTCGTATATTACAACAAATTCATCTCCGCCATATCTTGCTGTAAATATATTATCCTCGGAGGACATTTCAATAAGTGTATTAGCGATAAATCTAATACAATCATCTCCTGCCTGATGGCCATAGTTGTCGTTGAACTGCTTAAAGAAATCGATATCCAATATCTCTACGGCTACAGCTGTATTATTCTCTTTTGCTCGTTCAAAGACTTCCTCACTATACTCATTTAACTTCAATCTATTATACATCCCAGTTAACGGGTCTGTCTCTGAACGTTTTTGCAAAAATGTATTCTCTTCCTCTACTTTTTTATTGATTTGTGTAAGCTCCATGTACGAATTACGCATAACTATCATGTCACTTACCATCAATCTGTTCTCTCTCTCCATATATTCGGATAACTCAAAGAACAATACAGAGGCTATTTTGTATTCCTCTATCTGCCCAACCTTGCGATAATACCTGATTTTTAGGGTGAGAAGCTTACGTTCCAGATTCTTTATAAGGGTATACTTTGTTAAATCATCAAGAACCATATACGCTTTAAAGAAATCATCATATTTATTTATTGAAAGAAGCATTCCCAGATAGTCATAGAAATCGTCAAATACATCCATAATTGGCATATTTGCGCTTGTATTTGTGTTTACCATGTCTATCCAGTAATCTCTTGCTTTTTCCTCACCTATGGCATTGCTTACCCTTGCAAAATAGCAGTAGATTACAATCTTTCCTATGTCCTGAAGGTATGGCATACAATCACTTTTCAGCTTTTTTTCTATTTCAAGATATTCCTCCTGAGAACCAAGCTTTAAATATGCCCTGCCAAGACCCAATAATACAGCTGTAAGATTTTCTATATATCCCTCAATGTGCTGATGTTCCTGGATATAAGAATAAGCAATCTCTATATGTGAAATAGCTTTATTAAATTCTTCAATATTGAGATATAAAGATCCCAGATTAAGATGTATTATCCACTCAATGTCTGCAAGTGAATTATCCTGACAGATGCTAATTGCCTTGATGAAGTAATCAAGGGCAAATGGAGCGTTTCCTCTGTTTAAGGAAACAATACCAAGCATATTGTTAGCCATTGCAACATAGTTCCACTCTTTAACATTTTCCATAGGAGCTATAGATGCACTCATCTGGGAATAAAAATTTGATGCGTCGTTTAGAAGATAATATGTTTCACCTTTAGAAAAATGGGCATAACCCACCAAGGCATCATCCTTCATGCTGTTTCCATAAGTAAGAAGACGATCACATGCAGAAATTAATGCCGATGGGTCCTTACCTCTATTTTTTTGAATCTCCCCTATGAGAAGCTGGACTTCTCTGCTGTAGGCCAGGACATTCATAAGCCTAACCTCCGTGTTATGTATAGTTACATCTCTTTTAAGATGTTAGTAAGCTTTGCAAAATCTTCCAAAGATAGGCTTTCTCCTCTGACAGTAGGAATAAAACCAGCTTTTGAAATCGCTTCTGCAATCTGTTCCTTAGAGTAGTGCAATCCATTGCTAAGTCCATTTTGAAGAGTTTTTCTTCTCTGATTGAAAGAGGCTCTTATAATCTGGAACAATAGCTTTTCATCACATTCCACTGGTGGATTGTTGTGACACTTAAGATTGATGACTGTACTTGTTACCTTAGGCTGTGGCATAAAGCAGCTAGGTGGTGCATCGCAAACAATTTTTGGATTTGAATAATACTGTACCGCAAGTGAGAGAGCACCGTACTCCTTTGAGCCAGGTCCTTCCTGCATTCTGTCAGCCACTTCCTTTTGAATCATAATTGTAATCGATTCAAGTGGTACATGGCTTTCAAACAATCCCATAATAATAGGTGTTGTTATATAGTATGGAAGATTGGCAACTACCTTAATTGGCTTTCCACCGTTTTTCTCCTCAGCAAGTGCCTTTATATCAACCTTTAAAACATCCTGATTGATAACAGTCCAGTTTTTGTAAGAGGAGAGAGTATCATCCAAAATTGGAATAAGTGTCTTATCAATCTCCACCGCTACAACTTCTCTGGCTTCCTCGCAGAGGCGCTGTGTCATAGTTCCGATACCTGGACCAATCTCAAGGACAAAATCATCCTTTGTGATTCCAGCTGCATCTATAATATTGTCCAATATGTTGCCGTCAATTAGAAAGTTCTGGCCAAATTTCTTCTGAAAAGAAAAGCCATGCGCTTCCAAAATAGCTTTTGTATAAGTTGGATTGCTTAAATATGCCATCATTAATTCCTTTTTGCTTTTGTATATATTCTAAGAGCGTTCTCGTAGGTAACTCGTTCAACCTCTTCAACGGAAACACCCTTTATTTCAGCGATTTTTTCTGCTACATAACTCAGGAAAATAGAAGAATTACGCTCACCGCGATGTGGAACTGGTGCCATGTATGGACAATCAGTCTCAAGCACAATGTTTTCAAGTGGAATAGCCTGAACTGTCTCCACTAGTTTTTTTGAATTTTTAAAGGTGACAACACCTCCAACTCCAATATACCATCCCATTTTTACATATTCTAGGGCTATTTCCTTGGAGTATGAGTAGCAATGGATAATGCCTTTATTGTCCTGGGTATTATACCTCATAATTGTGTTTAAAGTGTCTTCTGCGGCGTCTCTGGAGTGGATAACTACTGGAAGATTAACCTCTTTAGCAATATCAAGCTGACGCTGAAACCATTCCCTTTGTTTGGCTCTTCCTTCCTCATCCTTTATCCAGTAATAATCAAGACCTATTTCGCCTATAGCTACAACCTTTGGGTTAGAAGCGTTAGCTTTAATCCAATCAAGATTCTCCTGGGTCATATCATCCATTTCCTCAGGATGAATACCTAGAGCAGCGTAGACATTTTCATATTCTTCAGCCAACTTTAGGCTGTCTTTGCAGCCCCTAAAGCTAGCTCCGATATTTACTATATTTCCAATATTATTTTCTCTCAATAAATGAGAAAGAAGTTCGACTCTATCTCCGTCGAACTTCTCATCATCATAATGAGCATGTGTCTCAAAAATCATATGACTATCTCCCGCCTGTTACACATACAATCCTAAATATTGCTTTCAGTCACTAGATGTTCCTTTCAGCAACATTTAGAGATTGTCTGCTACAGGCTATTTATAATTTACTAACAGATTTCGGCACCTGCTGGCATCGCATTCTCTGGCGTCATGAGTGAGAGATTACCCTCAGCATCCTCTGCGCAAAGAAGCATACCTTCTGATAATACACCTGCAAGCTTGGCTGGCTTAAGGTTTACAAGAACCATAACCTTCTTTCCAACCATTTCCTCTGGTGTGTACTGCTTTCTAATTCCTGAAACGATCTGCTTTGTCTGAGAACCAATCTTTACCTGTGAGCAAAGAAGCTTCTTAGAACCCTTAACAGCCTCGCATGCAACAATCTTTCCTACCTGGAACTGCATCTTCATGAAATCATCAAATGTGATTTCTGGCTTAGCCTCGATATCGATACCTTCCTCATCATCAGCTGCTTCTTCTGGCTGTGCTGGATGAAGCTCAGCAACCTTTGCCATAACCTCATCAAGGTCAAGACGAGCGAAGAGAATCTCTGGTGTCTCTGTAACCTTTCCACCGTTTGGATAGTGACCAAATGTAGAAAGCTCATCATAAGGGATTTCCTTTGTACCAATCTGAGCAAGAATCTTCTCAGATGTCTCAGGCATAAATGCCTTGAGAAGAGTAGCACCAATTGAAATACCCTCAACAAGATTGTATAGAACAGTAGCAAGTCTGTCCTGCTTTGCCTCGTCCTTTGCAAGTGCCCATGGCATTGTCTCATCGATATATTTGTTACATCTCTTGAAGAGATTGAAGATTTCTGTGATAGCATCAGCAACGCGAAGATCTGCCATCTTCTTTTCAACTGCTGAAACTGTTCCTGTAACTACTGCCTTAAGATCAGCATCAACATCTTCAGCTACACCCTTGTCCTCAACAACACCACCGAAGTACTTATTACTCATAGAGATTGTACGGTTTACAAGGTTGCCAAGTGTATTTGCAAGGTCAGAGTTAACACGCTCAACCATAAGTGGCCAAGAGATAGCACCATCATTTTCGAATGGCATCTCGTGAAGAACGAAATATCTAACAGCGTCTACACCGAAGAAATCAACAAGCTCATCCGCATAGATTACATTTCCCTTTGACTTTGACATCTTGTCATCGCCACCATCTGCAGCCTTAGTAAGAAGCCATGGATGACCAAATACCTGCTTTGGAAGTGGAAGATCAAGTGCCATTAAGAAAATTGGCCAATAAATTGTATGGAAGCGGATAATATCCTTTCCGATAAGGTGAAGGTCTGCTGGCCAAAGAGCCTTGAACTGGTCTGTAGACTCACCATCACATTCATAACCAATACCAGTGATATAGTTTGTAAGAGCATCAAGCCATACATATACAACGTGCTTTGGATCAAAATCTACAGGAATACCCCATGTAAATGATGTTCTGGAAACACAAAGATCCTGAAGACCTGGAAGAAGGAAGTTGTTCATCATCTCGTTCTTACGTGATACAGGCTGGATAAACTCAGGATGTGTATTGATATATTCAATAAGCTTATCAGCATACTTGCTCATTTTGAAGAAGTAAGCCTCTTCCTTAGCTGGCTGAACCTCACGACCACAGTCTGGGCATTTGCCATCTACAAGCTGTGACTCGGTCCAGAAAGATTCACATGGTGTACAGTAAAGTCCTTCATATGAACTCTTATAAATATCGCCCTTATCATAGAGCTTCTTGAAAATCTTCTTAACCTGCTTCTCATGATCCTCATCTGTAGTACGGATGAACTTGTCATAAGATGTGTTCATTAAATCCCAGATGTTTCTAACCTGACCTGAGATATTATCAACGAATTCCTTTGGTGTAACGCCTGCCTCTGCAGCCTTAAGCTCAATTTTCTGGCCGTGCTCATCTGTTCCTGTCTGGAAGAAAACATCATAACCTTCCTGTCGACGGAAGCGTGCGATACTATCTGCAAGAACGATTTCGTATGTGTTTCCAATATGTGGCTTACCAGATGTGTAAGCTATGGCTGTTGTAATGTAATAATTCCCTTTGTTGCCCATTTCTAATAACTCCTACTCTTCAAATATATCATCTATTTTTTCTCCACATGAGCTGCAGAACTTGGTGCCATCTTTAACTAAAGCTCCACATTTTGGACAGGCTTTTCCGCCCTTTAACTGCATAATATCATCGGAGATTTCTTTTATTCTTAGGATTACGGCTGTGATTTCTTTAATTTTCTCATCATCCTCATCCTTATGCTCGTCATAGTATTTTTTTCCAAGCTTTTCATAAAGCTTTGTTAATTCCGCTTCTTTAACTTTCTTATCGTATTGAAGCTTGGTCATGTCTCCAGCATTCTGAGCCATTTTTCCAAGGTCCTTTGTGGTATTAACTATACTATCTGATAATTCATCAAAAAATCCCATACTGACCTCCTTCTCAAAACGTTAAAAACCCCTTTAAACCTTTTGATTTTAACACAATAGGTTATTTTTTACCACTATTTACGGTGTTTAGGCAATGCCACCATCACGGATAATTATATATGCTAAATATCCAATATATAGAGCAAGCATTACTACACCCTGAAATCTGCCAAGACTCTTCTTAAAAAAGCACATCATCCAAACAATTACTGAAAAACCAACAAGAATCAAAATATCAATTGCATTAACTGTCATGAATGTAACTGGTGAGATAGCAGCGGCAGTTCCAAGAATCAATAAAATATTGAAAATATTGGAACCAACTACGTTACCAATTGCCATATCAAGCTCATTTTTCTTAGCTGCGACAACTGATGTAACAAGTTCTGGTAAAGATGTTCCAAGTGCTACGATTGTAAGACCTACAAGTGTCTCTGACATACCAAATTTGAGTGCAAGAGTAGTGCAGGAATCTACAACCCAGTCACCACCAAACTTAATGGCAACTGCACCACCTATTATGTAAACAATGCATAGCCATGTTGGAAGATCTACGATTTCCTCCTCAACTTCAACCTCTGCCTCATGAGCTGCAGCTTTTCTAGATTTCTTAGCAGCAGAAAGCATGGATAAAAGGAAAATGATAAATGCAACCAAAAGAATGACACCATCTACATGACCAACTTCATATCCAATAAGTCCCATAACCATAAGTGCTACGGCACAGGCTACTGAAAATGGAAAGTCCTTCTTTATAGTGTCGTCTCCAACCTCCAATACAGAGAAGAGAGCACAGCTTCCAAGTACTACCATAAGGTTGAAAATATTTGAACCTACTACATTTCCAATTGCAAGCTGATTACTTCCTGCCATTGAAGCTGTAACTGAAACAGAAAGCTCTGGAAGAGATGTACCCATAGCAACGATTGTCATACCAATTACAAGGGCTGGTACATGTAGCTTTTTAGCCACTGCAGAAGCACCCTCAACAAAGAAATCTGCACCCTTAATTAGAAAAACAAAACCAACTACCAGTAAAATTAGTGCTCCAGGCACTGTAGAAAAAAATGTAATCATAATATCCTCCTAAAAGCCAAGGGTTATACCCATTGTATGTTCCAGTAATATTTTTGTTCCAATGAAAATAAGGATTATACCACCAACCAGCTGAGCCTTTGCTTTATATCTGTCACCAAAGATATTGCCTACATAAACACCAATTGCTGAAAGGACAAATGTTGTAAATCCAATAATAGAAATAGCCCTTAAGATGTTAAAGCTTTCCTCAAAAGCAAAGGTTACACCACAGGCGAGAGCATCAATACTTGTAGCTATCGCCATAAGAGTAAGTTCTTTGTAATCAAGCGGTGGATCCATCTCCTCCACAACATCTTTTTCTTTCCATTCTTTTACTGCATCAGCTATCATTTTTCCACCGATGTAGAAGAGTAGTATAAATGCAATCCAGTGATCATAGGCTGAAATCTTTTTTGCAAAAGTGTTGCCTACAAGATAACCAATCAGAGGCATCATTGCTTGAAAACCACCAAAAAATAAAGCAATGATTAACATCTGCTTTTTGTTAACCTTTCTCATGGCAAGACCCTTGCAAATTGCTACTGCAAATGCGTCCATGGAAAGGCCAACGCCAATTAGGAAAATGTCCAGTAATCCCATTTTTTAAACTCCTTTTACTATATGTGAGGATATCAAAAAAGACCCACGTGTACGAAAAACGTACACGTGAGTCTCACTATTTAATGTTTGCCAGGTTTATCACCGAGTCTGTTGACAAACAACACATTCATATATTAATGCGCTAGCTACTCCCTCACGAAGATGTATACAATATACTAAACATTCATGAATGAGTCAACCAGACTAAGACCTGAATATTACTAAATACTTGTTTTTTTGCTGTATTTCTTATAGAAGTACTCAACTATAAAATAGCTTACAATACCACCACAAATACCAACGCAGGTTCCTGCTAATACATCTGTTGGCCAATGAACAAATACATATAGTCGACTAATAGCAATCATTGCTGCAAGCACTAATGCAGGAATACCGAGCTTCTTGTTTCTAGTGAAGATAGCTGTAGCAACTGCAAAGCTGGCATTTGAATGACCTGAAGGAAATGAAAAGTCATGAGGAACATTTACGAGTAACTGTACCTCTGGCTCAAGCCAGCATGGTCTGCATCTCATGATAGAAGGCTTTAAAATCAAATTACAAACGATAACTGTAAGAATAAGTGAGATAGTAGCCTGGACACCTATTTTTCTATTGAAAGGCATCACAAGTAGCAGTAAAACAACAACTATCCAAAACCATCCTGCATTTCCTAAAAAGGTAATCTTTGGAACAATAAAATCTAAAACTGAATTGTGAATACTTTGAAACCAATGAAGTAAATCTAATTCCCAGTCGAAATAGAAAACCTTTGAACTCTCGATTATAGCTTCCATAATTATTTATAACTCCTTTAAAACAAAATAGTGCCAGGACCATCGCCCCAGCACTTATTGTAAATGTAAAATGTGTTTTTTATGCTTCAATCTTGCAGAATGATTTCTTGCCCTTCTTAAGCATGAATTCTTCTGCAAATGCATCTTTTTCGTAAGATGCGAATGGATCTACAACCTTCTCACCATTTACAGAAACACCACCCTGTGTTACAGCTCGACGAGCTTCTGCACGGCTTGCTGTAAGTCCAGCAGATACAAGAATCTGAAGGATGTCTACCTTACCATCTCTGAAATCTTCTGCTGAAAGAGTGTGGCATGGTACGTTCTCAGAATTTGCACCACCTGCAAAGAGAGCCTTTGAAGCCTCGCGAGCCTTATCTGCTTCCTCTGTTCCATGAACCATCTGTGTAAGCTCATAAGCTAAGATATCCTTTGCTTCGTTGAGCTGAGCACCTTCCCAGCTGTCCATCTTCTGGATTTCTTCAATTGGAAGGAATGTAAGCATACGAATGCACTTAAGAACATCTGCATCGCCTACGTTTCTCCAGTACTGATAGAACTCGAAAGGTGTAGTCTTGTTAGGATCAAGCCATACTGCGTTACCAGCTGTCTTACCCATCTTCTTACCCTGTGAATCAGTGAGAAGAGTAATAGTCATAGCATGAGCGTCTTTACCAAGCTTACGTCTGATAAGCTCTGTACCACCAAGCATGTTAGACCACTGATCGTCACCACCAAACTCGAGGTTACAGTTGTATTTCTGGAACATGTAATAGAAGTCATAAGACTGCATAATCATGTAGTTGAACTCAAGGAAAGAAAGACCCTTTTCCATACGCTGCTTGTAGCACTCTGCACGAAGCATGTTATTAACTGAGAAACATGCACCTACTTCACGAAGTAACTCAACGTAGTTAAGATTAAGAAGCCAGTCAGCGTTGTTAACCATAAGAGCTTTTCCATCAGAGAAATCAATAAAACGCTCCATCTGCTTTTTAAAGCACTCAGCGTTGTGATCGATATCCTCACGAGTAAGCATCTTTCTCATGTCTGTACGACCTGAAGGATCACCAATCATAGTAGTGCCACCGCCGATAAGGGCGATTGGCTTGTTACCAGCCATTTGAAGTCTCTTCATAAGTGTGAGAGCCATAAAGTGACCGGCTGTAAGGCTGTCTGCAGTACAATCAAAACCTATATAGAAAGTTGCCTTGCCCTCATTAATTAATTTTTTAATTTCTTCTTCGTTCGTTACCTGGGCTATCAGGCCACGAGCTACTAACTCGTCATAAATTGTCATTGCATTTCCTCCTTACTTTATTTCAATAGTTAGTATATTTAATTATAAACAAAAATCCCTCGCCCCCATTACTAGGGTCGAGGGATTTGAAAGAGGTGCCAACCAGATTTGAACTGGTGATAGAGGTGTTGCAGACCTTTGCCTTACCACTTGGCTATGGCACCATGTATAACAAGTAAAACGGAGAAGGAGGGATTTGAACCCTCGCGCCGGTTGCCCGACCTACACCCTTAGCAGGGGCGCCTCTTCGGCCTCTTGAGTACTTCTCCAAGTTGTAGGTAATTACTTATTTTGTTTCGACGCAAGTGTTATTCTACTAGAGTAATACACCAATGTCAATAAAAAAATGGGGAAATCTTTACGATTTCCCCAAGTTTTTTTTCTCAACCTTTAAGTAGTTTTAAAACTAGTGAAATCCGCCTTAATTAGCTGACTTTTCTGCATACATGAAGTACTTATTCTGATTAAGTGAAGTATAGATTCCTGTTACGTTTGACTTCTGAAGATAGATATCATTGTAGTAGTAGATAGGTACTACTGCATTTGTCTCCATAAGCATATCCTCAGCTTCACGCATAAGGTCTACACGAGCTGCGAAATCTGTTGTGTTGTAAATCTTCTGGATATGCTCGTCATATTCCTTCCATGAAGGTGCAGAAGAGTTGCTTGAATCCTTACCTAACTGCATATCGTTGTTACCACCATTTGAAAGCCACATCTCAAGCATGTTGATAGGATCGTTAAAGTCTGCAATCCATCCTTCACGAGCAATATCAAACTTACCAGCTTTTCTATCCTCAAGGAATACATTCCAGTCCTCTGTCTCAATTTTAACATCGATGCCTACAAGGCCCCAATCCTGCTGAATACAAGCAGCTACAGCTTCGTGACCAGTTCCTGCATTTGTCATATATGTTACTTCAAGTGCTGGGCTAATCTTATATCCGCCGTTACCATCAGATTCGAATGAATAACCGCACTCTTCAAGAAGACTAACTGCTTCTTCAACCTTACCTGCACCTGTTTCTTTAGCATCATAGTAACCAAAGTCATCTGCTTCAAATACGCCACCGTTACCATCAGCCATTCCATCTGGAATGAATGTATCTGCTGGAACCTGTCCTGTCTGACCTACAGTATCAACGATGTACTGTCTATCAATAAGAAGAGAAAGAGCCTTTCTCATCTTGTTAGCCTGATCAGCAGTAAGACCCTTGAATAAATCTGAATTTACGTTAAATCCTACGTAATATGTTCCAAGAGTATCAATTACATGGAACTCTGGGCTATTAAGAAGTGACTGAATCTCATCGTTAGGTACAGTATCAGCAAAGTCGATATCGCCTGCATTGTAAGCAGCATAGATAGCTGTATCATCTGCTGAAAGCATGAACTCAAGCTTCTCAAGCTTTACATCATCTGCTCTGTAGAAGTTAGGGTTCTTCTCATAGACCATAGACTCGTTGTGCTTCCACTCTTTAAGAGTAAATGCACCGTTTGATACGAAGCCTGGCTCCTGTGCCCAAGCACCTGGCTGTGTACCGTCTGTGTTAGCCGCCTCAACATCTGGCTGGTAAACAGGCATGAATGTTGGGAATGCAAGAAGATCATAGAAGTATGCACAAGGTGCATTAAGCTTTACTGTAAGTGTGTAATCATCAGTTGCCTCAATCTGAAGTGTACCATCTCCATTTGTAGCGATTGGAGCAAACATATAAGCATAGTCAGCTGCTGTTTCCTCAGCTACTGCACGGTTCCAGCTATATACAAAATCGTTAGCTGTAAGTGCCTCTCCGTTAGACCAATTTGACTCAATAAGCTTGATTGTGTATGTAAGTCCGTCCTCAGATACCTCTGGCTCGCCATCTGCAAGGGCTGGTACACAGTTGTTGTTTTCATCGTATGTATAAAGACCTACAAATGAATTAACTGCAAGACAAGCTCCATCAACTGATGAGTTAAGTGCTGGATCGAGATAATCTGGCTCTGATGCAAGATTAAGTCTAAGTGTTGTTGTGTCTGTGTCTACTGCTGTAGCTTCTGCTGGTGCAGCTTCTGAACCGCTTTCTGTACTTGGAGCTGCGTTCTTATTTCCACATGCTACAAGGCTAGCTGCCATAGAAGCTACGAGTAAAACTGCGATAAGTTTCTTTTTCATGCTTCTTTTCTCCTTTTTTATGTTTTACTTTTTATCTCAAGCCCGAAAGCTTAAAACCATATTAATTGACAATTGTGTATTTTATTTGTTCCAACAAGCAACAAAATGTCTGTTGCCTCTGTCTGTAAGTGGTGGCATTTCCTTTGCGCACTGCTCTGTTGCATATCTACATCTAGTTCTGAAAGGACATCCACTTGGCATCTTAAGTGGACTTGGAACATCTCCCTCAAGAATAATTCGCTGACTCTTTCTAGCAATATTTGGGTCTGGAATAGGTACAGCTGATAGAAGAGAGAGAGTATAAGGATGAATAGGATTGTTATTTAAGTCATCCGCATCCGCAATTTCCATCATATGTCCTAAGTACATAACAGCAATTCTGTCAGAAATGTGATGAACAACCAGTAGGTCGTGAGCGATGAAGAGGTATGCAACTCCGAGCTTTTCCTGCAATTCCTCAAACATATTTACAACCTGTGCCTGAATAGAAACATCAAGGGCTGAAACTGGCTCATCACAAACAATAAACTTTGGATTAACTGCAAGTGCTCTTGCAATACCAATTCGCTGTCTCTGTCCGCCTGAGAACTCGTGAGCATAACGCATGGCGTGCTCAGCATTAAGTCCTACAGTTTCCATAAGTGAAAGAATTTTATCGCGGCGCTCACCCTTAGAAGAGTAGAGCTTATGAACATCAAGAGGTTCTCCGATAATATCCTCAACTGTCATTCTTGGATCAAGTGATGAATATGGATCCTGGAATACCATCTGCATCTGCTTACGGTATGGATGCATATTTACATCAATTTTTTTCTCACTATCAAAAAGAACATCTCCATCAAATACAATACGTCCGGCTGTTGGCTGGTAGAGACGAAGAAGAGTACGACCAACTGTTGTCTTACCACAGCCTGACTCCCCAACTAGTCCAAGTGTTTCCCCTGGTTTAATTGCAAATGAAATATCATCAACCGCCTTAAGGGGTACTGTTCTAAAACCTTCCTTTATTGGAAAGTACTGCTTTAAATGTTCAACCTCAAGGAGGTATTTTTCTTCACTCATTATTATGCCTCCTTACTTTCGTATAATTTTTTTACATTCATCCAGCAGCTAGCCAAGTGTGAATCACTGATTCTAAGCTCATCTGGTACTTCCTTAAGACAAATTTTCATTGCCTCATCACAACGAGGACAGAATGCACAGCCCTCAGGCATATTAAGAAGATTGATTGGTGTACCACCGATTGGTACTAATTTTTCGTTCATATTGTCTGTACGTGGGATTGAACGAAGAAGTCCCTTTGTATATTCGTGGGCAGGAGAGTAGAAAATATCATCTGCTGTACCACGCTCACATACACGTCCACCATACATTACAAGAATTTCATCACACATTGATGCAATAACACCAAGGTCATGTGTAACCATAATGATTGCCATTCCAAGCTTTTTCTGAAGATCCTGCATAAGCTCGAGAATCTGTGCCTGGATTGTAACATCAAGGGCAGTAGTAGGTTCATCAGCAATAAGAATGTCTGGCTCACAGGCAAGTGCCATAGCAATCATGTCACGCTGTCTCATACCACCTGAATGCTCGTGTGGATACTGCTTAAGTCTCTTTTCTGGATCATTTACACCAACAAGTTTAAGAAGCTCAATTGCTCTTTCCTTTGCCTGAGCTCTATTTTTGTTTGTGTGAAGCATGATTGCTTCCTCAAGCTGATAACCAACAGTAAATACTGGGTTTAAGCTAGTCATTGGATCCTGGAAGATGATAGAACACTTACTTCCTCTAAATTTCTGCATTTCCTTTTCAGAATATTTTGTTATATCTTCGCCCTTAAACAAAACTTCACCGCCTGTGATACGTCCTGTCTGGGCAAGTATTTGCATTATTGAATATGCTGTAACTGATTTTCCTGAACCAGATTCTCCTACAATACCAAGTGTTTTTCCTGGTTCAAGATTAAATGAAATACCGTTTACAGCCTTGACCTCACCTGCATCTGTAAAAAAGCTTGTATGGAGGTCTTTTACTTCAAGTACATATTTTGAATCTGCCATAATATCCTCCTAAATTAATCAAGCTTTGTATCAAATGCATCTCTAAGTCCATCACCAAGAAGGTTGAGTGCAAGTACTATTAAGCAAATAATAACTGCTGGAATAACAAGTCTTGCTGGATAAGACTGCATACCGGCTCTTGCATCATTGGCTAAGGAACCAAGTGATGAAAGTGGTTCTGAAACACCAAGTCCTAAGAATGCCAAGTAGCTTTCTGTAAAGATTGCACTAGGAATCTGAAGGGCAGTGGTAATAATGATTACTGATAAACAGTTAGGTAAAATATGCTTTCTAAGAATTTTACCGTTTGATGTACCAATACATCTTGCAGCAAGTACGTATTCGTTATTCTTGATTGTAAGAATCTGGCCTCTGATAAGACGTGCCATACTTACCCAATAAAGAAGACCAAATACAATAAACATTGAAATCATATTTGCTCCCAATTTTGAAAAGACTGTTCCAGCCAGTTTTCCTGCAAGATTTTCTTTAAGAACAACTGAAATCAAAATGATAATAAGCATATCAGGAAGAGAATATATGATATCAACAATTCTCATCATAATAAGGTCAACTTTTCCACCAAAGTAACCAGCTATTGAACCATAAATAATACCGATAAGTACTACCATGATTGCTGCAATGATACCTACAGAAAGACTAACTCTTGTTCCATAGATAACACGAATGAAGTAGTCTCTACCTAAACTATCTGTTCCAAAAATATGTGGGAAAAGATCCTCTCCTGTTTCTCTCATATATTGAAGTTCTCTATCTGAATACATAAAGAATCCAAGGTTGGCACTACCCTTATCTCGAACTCCATTTACTGAAATAATCTGGTCGTATGAGTAAGGTACAATGTGTGGTGCAATGATAATTATTAAAATAATAAGTGCAAGTACTACGATACTTCCCATAGCAAGTGGATTCTTGCGAAGGCGTCTCATACCATCCTTGAAAAATGTTGTAGACTCACCCATAACGTCCTGCTGACGTTTTTCCTCATCTGTCGCCTTTTCAAAATTTGCTGAGCTGAATTTTGAAAGATCTACCTGTGCTGACAGGAGGCTTTTCTTCATTTCTGTATTTTCCAATTTTCTAATTCCTCCTAATCAAGCTTAATTCTAGGGTCAACAAATTTATAAACAATGTCAGTTAGCAAGTTTGCAACTACCATAAGAATTGCAAGGAATATTGTTACTGCCATGATTGTTGTATAGTCTCTGTTTGTTATTGATGTGACAAATGTTGAGCCAAGTCCACCGATTGTGAAAATGTTCTCTACAACCATCGATCCAGTTAAAATATATGCAACCATTGGTCCAACATAAGTGATTACTGGAATAAGTGCATTTCTAAGGGCATGTAAGAAAATTACTTTTACCTTTGAAACACCTTTTGCTCTGGCTGTTCTGATGTAATCTTGATTTAGAGCATCTAACATACTTGTCTTTGTAAGACGAGTAATATAAGCCATAGGATATACAGCAAGTGCAATTACTGGAAGTGTATAGTTTGGTTCTGAACTTAAACTAACTACAGGGAACCATCCGAGTCTTACACAAAATACTAAAAGTAGAAGAGTAGCAAGAACGAAGGATGGCATTGCCGTTCCTAAAGTTGTGAAGAAAATAATCAATCTATCAGGTAATTTATTTCGATTCAATGCTGCGATTGCACCGAGAATGATTCCGATAATAATAGCTACAATTGCTGCTCTTCCTCCAAGTTTTGCAGATACAGAAAACTTTGAAATCATATCAGCCCAAATAGGACGACCTGAATGTAAAGAGATTCCCCAATCCCCATGAAGCAAATTTTTCATGTAGAGAACATATTGCTCTCCAACGGGTTTATCCAGATTGTATCTGGCCTCCAATGTTGCAATAACAGCTGGAGATGTGGCCTTTTCTTTGTTGAAAGGACCGCCTGGAATAGCGTTCATAGCGAAGAAAGTAATCATTGTTATTATCCAAATGGACACTATAGCCAGCAAAATTCTTTTTGCGATATACTTTGCCAAATCATTAAACTCCTTTTCTTTCTTTAATCTATATTTGACTAAATTCTTTGATAGCAGTTTCGTATAGATTATTTCCTTCACTGTCTACAACAACAATTACTGGAAAGTCTTCTACATATAGCTTTCTAATGGCTTCTGCACCTAAGTCATCGTAGCAAACTATCTCAGAACTTTTTATACATTTTGATAGTAGTGCACCTGCGCCTCCAACAGCTGCAAAGTAAACACCTTTATTTCTAACTATGGCGTCTATTACCTCTGGTGTTCTTTTGCCTTTTCCTATCATTGCCTTCATTCCAAGGTCTAATAATCTCGGAGCGTATTTATCCATACGACTAGCAGTGGTAGGACCTGCGGAACCAATTGGTCTTCCTGGTCTAGCAGGAGATGGTCCCATATAATAAATTGTGCAATTTTCTATTGGTATTGGAAGTTTTTCTCCCTTATTTAGAGCTTCATTCATGCGTCCGTGGGCTGCATCTCTTGCAACATATATTGTTCCCGAAATATAACAATAGTCTCCAGCATGAAGTGAAGTAGCAATTTCTGATGTTATTGGTGTATTAATCCTATGCTCCATTATAATTCCCTCGTTATATGTCTATTTACGTGACAGCAAATATTAATTGCAACTGGCAATCCTGCAATATGGGTTGCATATGTATTAATATTTACTGCAAGAGCAGTAGTAGTACCACCAAGTCCGCCTGGACCAATGCCAAGCTTATTTATCTTTTCAAGCATTTCATCCTCTAATTCCTTTACCCAAGGTATATCAGGACGCTTTGAAAATTCTCTTGTAAGTGCCTGCTTAGCCATAAGTGCTGATTTTTCGAAGGTTCCTCCGATTCCTACACCTACCACCATTGGTGGACAGGCATTTGGACCAGCATCCTTTACTGCTGTAAGAATTGCTTCTTTTACGCCTTCAATTCCATCTGCAGGCTTTAGCATAAATACTCGGCTCATATTTTCTGAGCCAAAGCCTTTCGGAGCAAGTGTAATTTTAAGTCCATCTCCAGCAACTAAATCGTAATGAATTATTGCCGGTGTGTTGTCTCCAGTATTCACTCGCTCAATTGGATCACCTACCACAGATTTTCGTAGGTATCCCTCTGTATATCCCAGTCGCACTCCCTCGTTAATGGCATCTGTCAAAAGGCCTCCTTCTATGTGAAGTTCCTGACCTACTTCAACAAAAAATACTGCCATTCCTGTATCCTGACAAATCGGTATTTGTTCTTTGTCAGCTATATTTAGATTTTCTTGAAGCTGGTTTAAAATTTTCTTACCAAGCTCTGATTTTTCGGTATTAACTGCTTTTTTTAAGGCTGTATTCATATCTTCTGAAAGATAATGATTAGCCTGTATGCACATTTCTTTTACTGTGTCTCGTACAACTGTTGTCTGTAAATTCTTCATTATTATACCCTGATAATACTTTACATTATTCTCACTTTAAATCATTAAAGTGTTTATTTAACAAAAAAGGGACTGCTATCTAAATAAATAACAGCCCCATTGCTATTATGTTAAATACTATTCTTCGGTTGTTGAACCTTCATTTAATTCTTCAACCTCTTCTGCGAGTATTGTATCACTTTTTCTAACTTTTGCAATACTAATTAACTTAGTATTTTCTTTTAGATCAATTAATTTTACTCCAGAAGTAATTCTGCTAAGAAGAGTAGTACCAGCAACCTCAATTCTGATGATTGTACCTGCTGTATTTATAAGCATTACCTCGTCATCCTTTTCTACTGCCTTAGCACCAATAAGATTACCTGTCTTCTCAGTAATCTTGTAACATTTAACACCCTTACCACCACGGTGGATAGTGTTAAATTCTGTCATAAGTGTACACTTACCAAGACCATTTTCTGAAACAGTCATAAGGCTCTCACCCTGAGAGATAAGCTGCATTCCAATGATTTCATCATCAGCAGAAAGATTCATACCAATAACACCCATTGTTGCACGACCAGTCGGACGAACCTCAGTCTCGCTGAAGCGAATTGCCTGACCATACTTTGTAACCATGATTACATCTTCGTCACCATCAGTAAGCTTAACCTCGATAAGTGTATCGTCATCACGAAGAGTGATAGCTGTAAGACCATTCTTTCTGATATTGTCGTATTCAGTAATCTTTGTCTTCTTAACAAAACCATCAGCCGTAGCCATGAAGAGGTATTTATCCTCATGATAATCCTCGATAGGAATCATAGCTGTAATTTTTTCATCAGGCTGAAGCTGAAGAATATTAACAATTGCAATTCCTCGGCTTGTACGGCTAGATTCTGGAATTTCGTACGCCTTTATACGGTAAACTCGTCCTTTGTTTGTAAAGAAGAGAAGATAATCGTGAGAAGACATCATGAGCATTTCAGTAACATAATCCTCATCGATGGTCTCCATACCCTTGATTCCCTTACCACCTCTATGCTGAGCCTTGAAGTTGTCTTCGTTCATACGCTTGATATATCCAAGCTTTGTGAAGGTAACAACTGTATTAGTAACAGGAATCATATCCTCCATGCTGATATCGAACTCATCGAATCCGATAGATGTACGTCTGTCGTCACCGTACTTATCAGCGATTTCAGTGATTTCAGTTTTGATTACACCGAGAAGAATCTTCTCATTACCTAATATTGCCTTCAATTTTCCAATTAAAATCTGTAAATCATCATATTCCTTCTGAATCTTGTCACGCTCCAAACCTGTGAGTGCACGGAGACGCATATCAACAATAGCCTGTGCCTGAGCATCTGAAAGACCAAAACGCTCCATCAATGTGGCCTTTGCTGAATTTACATCAGCGGAACTTCTGATAATCTGAATTACTTCATCAATGTTATCAAGAGCAATGAGCAAGCCCTCTAAAATATGAGCGCGCTCCTCAGCCTTATTAAGCTCGAACTTAGTACGACGTGTTACAACATCCTTCTGATGATCGAGGTAGTGCACAAGCATCTGCTTAAGATTGAGAATCTTTGGCTGATTATTTACAAGTGCAAGCATAATAACACCGAAAGTATCCTGAAGCTGAGTGTGCTTGTAAAGCTGATTCAAAATGATGTTAGGATTTACATCACGGCGAAGCTCGATACAAACACGGATACCTTCACGAGATGACTCATCACGAAGATCTGTGATTCCATCAATCTTTTTATCCTTAACAAGCTTAGCGATATTCTCGATAAGTCTTGCTTTATTAACCATGTATGGAAGCTCAGTAACAACAATTCTGTTCTTACCATTATCCATAGGCTCGATTTCTGAAACTGCACGAACTCTAATTTTAGCACGTCCAGTTCTGTAAGCTTCTTCGATACCTGTCTTTCCAAGGATTACTCCACCAGTAGGAAAATCAGGTCCCTTTACAATATCAAGAAGCTCATCGATTTCTGTTTCTCTATCTTCTTCTACCTGGTTATCAATAATTTTATTTACAGCACCAATGATTTCACGAAGATTGTGAGGTGGAATATTGGTAGCCATACCTACAGCGATACCAGTAGTACCATTAACGAGAAGGTTAGGATAGCGGGCAGGAAGAACAGTTGGTTCCTTCTCAGTCTCATCAAAGTTTGGCATGAAATCTACGCCATCCATATCGATATCTTTACCAGTGGTGAATTTCTCATCCTTGTAATTGATACCGAACATAGTCATAGAAATCTTAGAAAGACGAGCCTCTGTGTATCGCATAGCAGCGGCACCATCGCCATCCTCTGAACCAAAGTTTCCATGTCCATCTACAAGTGGGTAACGAGTATTCCATTCCTGAGCCATATTAACTAGAGCTCCGTAAATAGAACTATCACCATGAGGGTGATATTTACCCATTGTATCACCGACAATACGTGCACATTTTCTGTGTGGCTTGTCAGGACCATTGTTCAATTCAATCATAGAGAAGAGAACTCTACGCTGAACTGGTTTTAAACCATCTCTTACATCAGGAAGTGCACGTGAGGCAATAACGCTCATGGCATAATCGATGTAACTGGTCTCCATTGTTTCTTTTAGATCAACATCATGAATGTTATCAAAAATTTTGTCGTCCATAGTTTTCCTTTATCTTTTGCTTTTTGGGGCGAAGCCCCGATTTTTATATAAAAAATTAGATATCTAAGTTCTGAACATACTTAGCGTTCTGCTCAATGAATTCACGTCTTGGCTCAACCTTATCTCCCATAAGAGTAGAGAATGTAACGTTGATTTCAGATGCATCCTCATCATCGATTACTACACGCTTAAGAATTCTCTTTTCAGGATCCATTGTTGTCTCCCAAAGCTGCTCAGCATCCATCTCACCAAGTCCCTTGTATCGCTGAATCTTGTTATTATTGTCACGACCAACCTCAGTAAGAATTTTATTTAATTCCTCATCAGAATATGCATACCAAACCTTTTTATTTTTCTCCAACTTGTAAAGTGGAGGAGTAGCAAGATATACATAACCCTGCTTAATAAGCTCTGGCATAAATCTGTAAAGGAATGTAAGCATAAGTGTGGCGATGTGAGCACCGTCAACGTCGGCATCAGTCATGATAATAATCTTGTGATAACGAAGCTTTGAAATATCAAAGTCTTCATGAATACCTGTACCGAATGCTGTAATCATTGCCTTAATCTCGGCGTTTCCGTAGATTCTGTCCTCGCGGGCTTTTTCTACGTTAAGAATTTTTCCACGAAGTGGAAGAATAGCCTGAGTTGCACGGCTTCTTGCTTTCTTAGCAGAACCACCAGCGGAATCTCCCTCTACGATAAAAATTTCACAGTTCTTAGGATCCTTATCTGAACAGTCAGCAAGCTTTCCTGGAAGTGACATTCCTTCAAGAGCTGTCTTTCTACGAGTAAGATCACGAGCTTTACGAGCTGCCTCTCTTGCTCGCTGCGCAAGCAGCGATTTTTCGCATATATTTTTAGCAATTGTAGGATTCTGCTCTAAGAACCATGTAAGCTGCTCTGAAACTATTGCATCAACAGCTCCTCTTGCCTCAGAATTTCCAAGCTTTTGCTTTGTCTGACCTTCAAACTGTGGCTCCTCAATCTTGATAGAAATGATAGCAGTAAGACCTTCACGAATATCATCACCATCAAGCTGTGGATCGCTGTCCTTTAAAATCTTATTATCTCTAGCGTATTTATTAAATACCTTTGTAAGAGCTCCTCTAAAACCAGTAAGATGAGTACCACCTTCTGGAGTAACGATATTATTTACATAACTGTAGGCCTGATCCTGGAATCCGTCGTTGTGCTGCATAGCAACTTCAACGTAGATATTGTCTCTTGTACCTTCACAGTAAATAACCTCATCATAAAGAGCTTCATTACCACGGTTAATATACTGAACAAATTCCTTGATTCCACCCTCGTAATGGAAGCTTTCCTCTCTAGGCTCATCACCTCTTGTATCTGTAAGAGTTATACGAAGTCCCTTTGTAAGGAATGCAGTCTCACGAAGTCTAACCTTTAATGTCTTAAAATCAAAGATAGTTGTCTCAAATATTGTCTCGTCTGGTAGAAATGTGACCTTAGTTCCTGTCTCTTCTACTGGGCAGGTACCAATTTCTTTAAGTGGATACATAGTCTTTCCACGCTCATATCTCTGCTTAAAGATTTTTCCTTCACGCTTAATTTCTACTTCAACCCAATTTGAAAGGGCATTAACAACAGAAGCACCAACACCGTGAAGACCACCAGATACCTTGTATCCGCCACCGCCGAACTTTCCACCGGCATGAAGAACTGTAAATACAACCTCAACCGCTGGAATACCAGCTTTACTGTTGATTCCTGTAGGAATGCCACGACCATCGTCCACAACAGTAATTGAATTATCTGGATTAATTGTTACCTGAATATGGGTACAAAATCCTGCAAGCGCCTCATCAACAGCATTATCAACTATCTCATATACCAAGTGATGAAGACCTCTTTCAGATGTAGAACCTATATACATACCAGGGCGCTTTCTAACTGCTTCAAGTCCCTCTAAGATTTGTATTTGATCTGCACCATATTCCTGATTAACTTCTTGACTCACCTTTGTTCCTCCGTAATTAAATCTATAGAACCATTTGTTACTTTATACACTGTATTAAGCATAAATCTATTTTTTACAAATTCATCAATACCTGTGCAGGTAATGATTGTCTGCGTATCAAGTAGATTATCTAATAAATAACTTTGACGATTTTTATCAAGCTCTGATAAAACATCATCTAAAAGTAATATTGGTTTATCGTTTATTGTATCTTCTACAAGCTTTATTTCTGAAAGCTTAAGTGAGAGAGCGCATGTACGCTGCTGTCCCTGACTTCCAAATTTTCTAATATCAATTCCATCAACTGTAATTTTAATGTCATCCCTGTGAGGACCAACACTAGTCTGACAGAATCTTAAATCCTTTTCTTTGTTATTCACTAATTCATCAAGAAAAAAGATATCCTCGATATTTGGCTCATAGCTGACATTTATATTTTCTTTACCGCCAGTAATTTTACTGTGAATATCTTTAACTATAATGTTGATATCATCAATAAATTTTTGACGTCTTGTTATTATCTTTTTACCATAATTAATTAATTGCTCATCCCAAATTGGTAGAGTTTCTTTTAATTCTGGCTTATATATAATTTCTTTTAAAAGGGTATTTCTTTGATTAAGAGCTTTATTGTAATTAGTTAAGTCTGAAAGATATATTTTATCAATCTGACAAAGCTCTGCATCCATAAATTTTCTTCTCTCAGCAGGACCATTCTTGATTATATTTAAATCCTCTGGAGAGAAAAAAATTATATTTATAAGACCAAATAAATCCGCAGCTTTTTTTATTGGAACCCTATTAATAGCTATTCCTTTGGATTTATTTTTTTTCAAATGAATATCTATTTGATAATCTCTGTCATTTTTTGAAATGACAGTTTTAATATGACTTTCATTTTTATCAAATTTGATAATTTCTTTATCACGACTGCCTTTATGAGATTTTGTAGTACCTGATAAATATGCAGCCTCTAATATATTAGTTTTACCTTGGGCGTTGTCACCAAAGAGAATAGTAGTATGCTCATCAAAATTAATATTTAATGATTCATAATTTCTAAAATTCTCTAACTCAATGGATTTAATTATCATTAGTAACTGTTACGCTTTCTCCATTAAATTCTACAACATCACCTGGGTAAACCTTCTTACCTCGACGAGTTTCAACTTCGCCATTATACTTTACAAGACCATCTTCAATAACTTCTTTAGCCATTGCACCTGATTCAACAAGGTTAGCAAGCTTAAGAAGCTGGCCTAATTTTATAAATTCATCTCTAATTTGAATCTTTTCCATTAATTTGCTCCTGGATTATTAAAGTTTACAGGAAGAACAATGTAAATGAAGGAACCTTCATCATCTTTAATGAAGCATGGGCTCTTAGCATTAAGCATGTAAAGATTGATTTCTTCATCATCTATAACCTTGAGGGCATCCATTACAAACTTTGGATTAAATCCAATCATAATATCCTTACCCTCTTTAACAATATCAATATCTTCATTCATTGAACCAATAAATGATGAAATTGAAAGTGACATTGTAGATCCTGCAGCATTAACAATGATAGGTTTCTTATCTCCCTCGTTAACAAGGATAGTAGCTCTATCAATACAATCAAAGAATTCTCTTTTATTAATCTTAATCTTTGTTTCATAATCAGCAGAAAGCATCTGCTCAATTTTGAAATATTCACCTTCAATGATTCTTGAAACAACAGTAGTCTGATCAAACTCAAAAATAATGTGATTATCAGTAACGAAGATATTTACTTCATCATCAATACCACCATCTACAATCTTAATGATTTCGTTAAGTGTCTTCTTTGGAACAACAACTTTAACATCATCAGCTGGATTTTTAAGTTCAACATTTCTAATTGAAACTCTATGTCCATCAAGGGCAACAACCTTAAGCTTATTATCCTTAATTTCAATAAGCTCACCTGTCATCATCTTATTATTTTCATTATCAGCTACTGAGAAGATAGTCTGTCTAATGATATCTCTAAGAGTAAGCTGAGAAATAATGATTGGCTGGTTTCTCTGAATATTTGGAAGATAAGAGAAATCTTCACCAGATTTTCCTATAATGTCAAACTTAGCTTTTTCACATGTGATTGATGTCTTATATGAAGAATCTGTTTCAATAGTAACTTCATTATCAGGAAGCTTTCTTACAATCTCAGAAAACTTCTTTGCATCAAGAGCTATGATGCCTCTTTCAGAAATAGTTCCATTTACAATAGTTTCTATTCCTATTTCCATATCATTAGCAGTAAGTTTAATCTCTCCAGCTGAAGCATCAATAAGAATGCATTCAAGTATTGCCATTGTAGTTCTTGTTGGAACCGCTTTTGAAACAATATTTACACCTTTAACAAGGTCGGATTTTTGACAAGTGATTTTCATTGGTGTTCTCCCTTTCAAAAAAAATAAATAAATAAAATATATATTCTTAGTACTCTTATTATAGGTTGTGGATTTGTATATAACTGTGAAACACCAGTATCTACACGTAAAACATGGTCTAATAACTTTTAAAAATCTGTGAATTAATTATTGATAATGTATGGATAGTTTGTGAATAAAAATTGTCTAAATTTTTAAATATCTACCGTTTTGGAAAGTGATTAACATATTGTTCACAGATTATCCATTATGTTATTAACAAGTTTTCCACATTAATTTGGATTAATCTTTTTCTTAATAGTTTCTACGAGATTCTTTGTATTCTCATCTTTTTCAATTTCTTCACCGATTTTATTTGCACCGTGAATAATTGTTGAATGATCTCGTCCACCTAGTAAGGAACCAATTGCCTGAAGAGAGCAATCAGTCATTGTATTGCATAAATACATAGCAATCTGTCTAGGTCTTGCAACATTACTAGATCTATTTTTAGAAGCCATCTGATCAACTGTAAGATTAAAGTGCTCTGATACAACTTCTATAATAAGCTGTGGTGTTATTTCTCTTGAAACATTTGGAGATATAAAGTTCTGTAATTCTCTTTCAGCAATCTCCATTGTGATATCTATTTTTTCAAGTCTAGAGAAGGCAATTAGCTTATTTAATGCACCCTCGATTTCTCTAATGTTTGACTGAATATTTTCAGCAATGTACTTTCTTATTGATTCATCTAGATTGAAGTTTTTATCTTCAACCTTCTTATTAAGAATAGCCATACGTGTTTCATAATCTGGATATCCAATATCAGCCATAAGACCCATATCGAATCTTGATTTGAAACGATCATCCAAAGTCTCCATATCCTTTGGTGGCTTATCTGACGAAATAACAATCTGCTTTCCCATAGCATGGAGAGCATTAAAGGTATGGAAGAATTCTTCCTGAGTTGCTTCCTTTCCTATAATAAACTGAATATCATCTACCATAAGAACATCAACAGTTCTGTATTTATCTCTAAAACGCTGCATAGCAGTAGCATTAGAATTAGCTCTCATGTTTTCAATAACTTCGTTTGTGAATTCTTCTGAAGTTACATATAAGATATGAGTGTTAGGATTTTGATTTTCGATATAATTTCCAATTGCCTGCATCAAATGAGTTTTACCAAGTCCAGGTCCTCCATATATATAGAGGGGATTGTAAAATTCGCCAGGTGATTCTGCTACCGCAAGTGCTGCAGTCTGGGCAAATCTATTATTTCTACCTACGACGAAATTATCAAAAGTAAACTTTGGATTAATAGTAGTATTGCCAATTTTCTTTTCATTATATGTTGGAGCTTCTTCTATATTAATATTTACATTTTTTTCTTTTTTGATTTGATTTGCATTATCCTGAGAGATAACTAAGATTTCATCGAATTGAATACCTGTGATTTCTGCGATTGTAACTTTAAGTGGTGTAGCATATTTTCTTGTTACGTAACTAAGAGTCATTGTATTTTGATCACCACTGTAAGTAAGATATAATTTATTATCTTCTATTTGAAATAATTCCAGAGGTTTGATCCAAGAATCATAAGATACATCTGTGATAGCGTATTCATTTTTTAAATAGGAAAGTATCTCTTCCCATTTCTTAACAATTTCTTCCATATATAGTCCCTTTTATCCACAATTTTAAACTATTTACTATTCTAAACTAAATAAGGCATTTTAGCAATATTTACTATAAGAATGGTGTAGGGGATTGTTTAAGAAAAAAAAAGGCTTATTTTTGAAATTTGAGCCTGTATTTAGCCTGTTGATATTTATCCACAACTGTCTATTTTTCTTATCCACAGAATTATGTATTTATTTTACAATAATTGTTATATTAAATGTGGATAAATTAAAATTAATCCCATTTTATCCACATAGTTTTCCACACATTGTAGATAACATTTTATTTTTTTTATAGCTTGGAACACAACATTTAGTATTCAAAATTTGTAAAAATATTAAGATATTGTGTTTTTTAGTTATCCACAATGAATTCTATATTTAAATATCCGTTTTTTTATTGACTTTATAGGCTTTTGCCTTTATAATTTCAACTGATGTTTTCTCATAAAGAGGAGGTGGATATATTATGAAGATGACATATCAACCAAAAAAGAGACAGAGATCCAAAGTTCATGGATTTAGATCTAGAATGAGCACAGCAGGCGGACGTAAGGTACTTGCTGCTAGACGTGCAAAAGGAAGAAAGAAGTTATCAGCTTAGGCCACAGACCATGTGGTCTTTCTTTCTATTTAAAGGAAAATATTTGTTATGGAATTTAGTGAATCATTAAAAAAGAATAAAGACTTCACTCAAGTATACAGAAGAGGTGTGTCTAAAGCTAACCGCCAGCTCGTTATGTATATTTACCATAATAATACAGATCTAAATCGCATTGGAATTTCTGTTAGTAAAAAGGTTGGAAATTCGGTAGTTAGGCATCATTTGACGAGACTGATAAGAGAAAGTTATAGACTAAATGAAGAGATGTTCAATAGTGGTTTGGACATTGTAGTCGTTGTGAGAGAGGCCGCAGCTTCTGCTAATTTCGATGAGATACAAAAATCTTTGCTTCATCTTGCAAATCTTCACAAAGTAACTCGAAAATAATTGGAATTATCATTTCCATTGTGTTGAATAAGTATGTTGAAGAGACTATTTATATTTTTAATTAAGTTTTACCAAAAATATATATCTCCAATAAAAACTACTAAATGTCCTTATTGCCCTAGCTGTTCAAATTATGGCCTTCAGGCGGTTGAAAAGTATGGCGCTATTAAGGGTGGTGGTTTGGCTTTGTGGCGTATAGTTCGTTGTAATCCTTTTTCTCATGGTGGATATGATCCAGTTCCATAAAAAACTGGAGGTTTTACATTGAGCGAGCTTTTATTAACCGCTTATAACGGTTCAATCTTAGGACCTATCGCTAAGGTTCTTGGTTGGTTCATGGACAAGATTTATATTCTTCTTGCTTCTATTGGTATTGAGAATATAGCTCTTACTATCATTATTTTTACAATCTTTATTTATCTTTGTATGTTCCCTCTTACATATAAGCAGCAGAAGTTTGCTGTTCTTACACGTAAGATGCAGCCTGAGATGAAGGCTATTCAGGATAAGTATAAAGGTAAAAAGGATCAAGCCTCTATGCAGGCTCAGCAGAGTGAAACTCAGGCACTTTATGATAAATACGGCATTTCTCCTACAGGTAGCTGTGTTTACATGTTAATCCAGATGCCTATTCTTTTTGCGCTTTATAGAGTTTTCTATAATGTTCCAGCTTACATTTCTTCTGTAAAGAATGTATTTACAGAGCTTGTAAATGGTATTATGGCTACTGATGGTTTTGCAAAGACTATGCAAACTATCTATGAAGAGTCTGGTGTTAAGAATCTTAAGCCTGATTTTACAGCAGCAGATACCTCTGTTGTATCAGATTCTATTATTGATGTACTTTATAAGCTTCCAACAGCAGGTTGGGAAGCTGTTACTTCTAATTTTCCTGATTTAGCTTCTTCTGTTGATACAGTTGTTGCTAAGCTTGAGAAGATTAATTACTTATTTGTTCTTAATATTTCAGATACTCCACTTAACCTTATTAAGGATGGTTGGTCATCTAATACTAAGAATTTTGGTCTTATTATTTGTGCATTGCTTATTCCTGTTTGCTCATATTTTTCACAGATGGCAAATATTAAGCTTACACCTCAGTCTACAGAGGGACAGTCAGAGCAGATGGCTCAGCAGATGAAGACAATGAATCTTATGATGCCACTTATGTCTCTTTTCATCTGTTTCTCAGTTCCTGTAGGTCTTGGTCTTTACTGGATAGCTGGTGCTGTTGTTCGTATTATTCAGCAGTACTTCTTAAATAAGCACTTCGAGAAGATTGATCTTGAGAGTATTATTGAGAAGAATAAAGAAAAGGCTGCAGCTAAGGCTGAAAAGCGTGGCATTCGTCAGGCTCAGATTTATGAGGCTGCTCGTATGAGCACAAAAGCAGCTACTATGACTGAAAAAGCTAATATGCTTTCAGATGATTCTGATACTCTTAAGAAGGCTGAAGAGTTTAGATCTAAGGCTAGTAGCGGTTCACTTGCTTCAAAAGCAAACCTTGTTAAAGAATTTAACGAGATGAATAATAAATAAGGGGGAACTTAATAATGGAATTTAAAGAGTTTACTGGTAAGACTGTTGATGATGCCCTTACTAATGCAACAGTTTCATTAGGTGTAACTTCTAGCGAAATCAAATATGAAGTAATTGAAGAAGGAAGCTCAGGTTTCCTTGGAATTGGTTCTAAAGAAGCTATCATTAAGGTAGTAATTTCTGCTGATGAAGATCCAAAGCAGGTTGCTAAGGAATTCCTTGATGGTGTATTTGAGGCTATGCAGCTTGAAGTTAATATTTCAATGGAGTTCAACGAGGAAGATGATACTCTTTTAATCGACCTTGCAGGTCCAGAGATGGGTGTATTAATTGGTAAGCGTGGACAGACACTTGATTCTTTACAGTATCTTACAAACTTAGCTGTTAATCGTTCTTCTGAAAAGTATACAAGAGTTAAGATTGATACAGAGGATTACAGACGTCGTAGAAAAGAGACTTTAGAAAATCTTGCAAAGAATATGGCTAGCAAGGTTAAGAGAACAAAGAAGGCTGTTACTCTTGAAGCTATGAATCCTTATGAGAGACGTATTATTCATTCAGCACTTCAGAATGATAATAACGTTACAACTCATTCAGAGGGTGAAGAGCCATATCGCTACGTAGTAATTACACTTAAGAAATAATCTTTTGATTTTTTAGGGTTAGTCTTATAATTAGACTAACCCTTGTTGTTTGTTTTATAGAATTTATAAGTCTTATATGCTCTATAAGATGAATAATTGGAGGCTATTATGTATCGTTCAGATACCATTTGCGCAATCGCAACATCTATGAATAGTTCTGGCATTGGTATTATCCGTGTCAGTGGAGAAGAATCAATTTCTATAGTTGATTCTATTTTTCGTGGAAAAAATAAACTGGTTGAATGTGATACTCATACTATTCACTATGGCCACATTGTTTCAAAGAATGAAATCATTGATGAAGTATTAATAATGCTTATGAAAGCTCCTAGAAGTTATACTACTGAGGACACTATTGAAATAGATTGTCATGGTGGCGTACTTATTCTTAAAAAGGTTCTTTCACTTTTAATAGAAGCAGGAGCAAGAATAGCTGAGCCTGGAGAATTTACAAAGCGAGCATTTTTGAATGGAAGAATAGACTTGTCGGAAGCTGAATCAGTTATGGATTTGATTTCTTCAAATTCAGAATTAGCTATGAAGAATTCCATTAAACAATTATCGGGTTCATTAAATAAAATCATTGTTGATTTAAGAGATAAGATTCTTTATGAAACAGCATATATAGAATCAGCTTTAGATGATCCAGAACACTATGATTTAACTGATTATCCTGAAGAGTTAAGAGGTATAGTTAATGATATGATTGGACGAGTTGATGATTTGATTGATTCATTTAATTCTGGTCATATTTTAAAAGAAGGTATTAATACTCTTATTTTAGGAAAACCTAATGCTGGAAAATCTTCACTTCTCAATACATTAAGTAGAAGAGAAAGAGCAATCGTTACTGATATTCCAGGAACTACTCGAGATACATTGGAAGAGCAGATTACAATTAATGGTGTTTCTCTTAATATTATTGATACAGCAGGTATAAGGGAGACAGATGATATAGTTGAAAAAATAGGTGTAGATAAAGCACTAGATTCCATTGATGATGCTGATTTAATTTTATTTGTAATTGATTCGTCAAGGCCACTGGATGAGAATGATGAATTTATTATTGATAAAATTATAGATAAAAAGGTAATCATTTTACTTAATAAATCTGACCTCGATACAATGATTAGCGAGGAAGAAATATACAATAAATACAATAAACCTGTTATTTCTTTCTCATCTGTAAGCTTAGATGGCCTCAAAACATTAGAATCTAAAATTACAGATATGTTCTTTAGTGGTCAGGTTAAATCTGATGATACTTTGTATATTACAAACTCAAGACAGGCTGGTTGTTTGACTAATGCAAAGAATAGTTTGTCTAATGTTTTAAATAGTATTGATAATATGATGCCAGAAGATTTCTTCTCTATAGATTTGATGGATGCATATAATTATCTTGGTGAAATTACTGGTGAAACTATTGATGATGATTTAGCTAATAAGATTTTCTCAGAATTCTGTATGGGAAAATAAAAGTGGTAAGGAGTAATAAATGAGTCACGTTGAAGAGTCCTATGATGTAGTTGTTATAGGAGCTGGTCATGCTGGTTGCGAAGCTGCACTTGCTTCAGCCCGCATGGGATTAAATACAATTTGTTTTACAGTTAGTATGGATTCTGTTGCAATGATGCCTTGTAATCCTAATATAGGAGGAAGTTCTAAGGGACACCTTGTTAGAGAGCTTGATGCACTTGGCGGACAGATGGGTATTAATATTGATCATACTTTTATCCAGTCTAAGATGCTTAATAGTTCAAAGGGTCCTGCTGTTCATTCACTTAGGGCACAGGCTGACAAAGCTGCATATTCTCAGAGAATGAGAAAGACTATGCAAGATACTGAAAACCTTACTTTAAGACAGGCTGAAGTTACAGAATTAATTATTGAAGGTAAAAAAGTAGCTGGTGTTAAAACTCTTTCTGGTGCTACTTATCATTGTAAAGCAGTTGTTATTTGTACTGGAACATATCTTAGAGCAAGATGTTTATATGGTGATGTTATTGAATACAATGGTCCTAATGGTTTAAAGGCTGCTAATCATCTTACTGATTCATTATTAGCTAATAATGTAGATATGAACCGCTTTAAAACTGGTACTCCGGCAAGAATTGATAGTAATTCTATTGACTATTCCAAGATGGAACCACAGTATGGTGATGACCCTGTTATTCCATTTTCATTCAGTACACCTAGAGAATCTGTTCAGATTGAACAGGTACCTTGTTATCTTACTTATACTAATGAAAAGACTCATGAAATTATTAGAGCAAACCTTGATCGTTCACCAATGTATTCAGGTGTAATTGAAGGTACTGGTCCAAGATATTGTCCAAGTATTGAAGATAAAGTTGTTCGTTTCGCTGATAAGAATCGTCATCAGCTTTTCGTTGAGCCTGAAGGACTTAATACAAATGAGATGTATATTGGTGGTATGAGTTCTTCAATGCCAGAGGATGTTCAGTATGCTATGTACAGAACTGTACCTGGACTTGAAAATTGTAAAATTGTTCGTAACGCATATGCGATAGAGTATGATTGCATTAATGCTACTCAGCTTAAAGCCAGCTTAGAGTTTAAAGATATTGATGGTCTTTTTGCCGCTGGTCAGTTTAATGGAAGTAGTGGATATGAAGAAGCTGCAGCACAGGGATTAGTTGCTGGCATTAATGCTGCACTTAAGCTTCTTGGAAAAGAACCAATGATTCTTGATAGAAGTAATTCTTATATTGGAGTTCTTATTGATGACCTTGTTACTAAGGAGACAAAAGAACCTTATCGTATGATGACCTCACGTGCTGAGTACAGACTTTTGCTTAGACAGGATAATGCTGATTTAAGACTTTCAAAGATTGGTTATCAGGTAGGTCTTTTATCAAAAGAGCGTTATGACCATGTTGTAGAAAAGGAAAGACAGATAGAGGAAGAGGTAGCCAGAATTAAGGAGATTAATGTTGGTGCCAGAAAAGAAGTTCAGGCGTTGCTTGAATCTTACGGAAGTATTCCTCTTTCAAATGGTATAAAGTTAGTTGATTTAATTAGAAGACCAGAGCTTGATTATGATAAGCTTGCTCCTATAGATCCTGAAAGACCAGAGCTTTCTGATGAGGTAAGAGAAGAGGTAAATATTTATATTAAATACGAAGGTTACCTCACAAGACAGGCAAAGCAGGTTGAACAGTTCAAAAAGTTAGAGTCTAAAGTTATACCACAAAATCTAAATTATGAGGATGTATCTAGTTTGCGTTTAGAGGCAAGACAGAAGCTTACAAAATTACGTCCTGCTAACATAGGACAAGCTTCTCGTATTTCTGGAGTTAGCCCAGCAGATATTTCTGTTCTTTTAGTATATCTTGAAACATATAAGGGTAACTAATTTTTTAATTAATATTTTTAAGGGTACTTATATATACCCTCAATACAATCAAAATTTTTTTAAGGAGTTATATGAGTAGAGATTATTCATACTTAGTTGATACATTATCAGGTTGGAATTTTACTTTAACTGACAGACAGATAGAGCAGCTTGATTTATTTTATGAATTATTAGTAGAGAAAAATAAGGTGATGAACCTTACTGCTATTACAGAGTTTGATGAAGTTATAGTTAAACATTTTGCTGATAGTTTATCTATATGTACTGTATTACCTGATTCAGTTAAAACAGTTTGTGATCTTGGGACAGGTGCTGGTTTTCCTGGTATTCCTATGGCAATTGCCTATCCTGATTTACAGTTTACACTTATCGATTCTTTGAATAAACGTATTAAGTTTTTACAGGAAGTAGTTGATGCTTTAGGACTTACTAATGTTACTTTGGTACATGCCAGAGCAGAAGAAGCAGGACGTAATAAAGTTTATAGAGAGATGTTTGATTTAGTTGTATCTCGTGCAGTAGCTAACATCTCTACTTTATCGGAATATTGTTTACCTTTAGTAGATTTAGGTGGATACTTTATTAGCTTTAAGTCAGGAGATGTAAAAGAGGAAATTGAAGCATCGGGTTCTGCAGTTAAAAAGCTTGGTGGTAATTTAACTAAGCCTGTATATTTCTCATTACCTGATACAGATATCAGTAGATCTTTTCTTATTATTAAGAAAGAGAAGAATACACCAAAGGCTTATCCAAGAAAAGCTGGTACTCCTAGTAAGGAACCGCTTAAGTAATATATGTTTCACGTGGAACATATTTAGTAATTGTTTTTTGTTACAACACAATATATGGGGGAATATCTATGATTAATGACTTCCTAAAAAAATATCAGGAAGAGCTCATTTCTGAAAAAATCCAATTAAAAGAAGACATGGACTTATTAGAAACAAAGATTAAGGAAGAAAATAAATTCCTTAGTCTTCTTGAAGAGTCCAATGAATCATATTTCAAAGAATTTACTCCAAGAGATTTAAATTCAAAAAACAATAAAAAGGCAGAAGAAATACGTGCTTTTCTTATTGAACTTAATAGTGAGTTAGATGAAAAACAAACTCAAATGAAATTCTATGATGGAAGATTAGTAGAGCTTAATACTTTAATATCTAACACGGCCACTAAACAAGAACCAGTTATTGAAACTGTTATTGAAGAAGAACCTAAAGTATATGATGACAAAATAGAAGTAGTTAACCCTTTAGGAATCTCTAATTCCGATTTAATTGGAAGACTTTCTAATATAAAAGATTTGATTTTATTAGATCCATACAGGGCACAAATGGAATTAGAAAAAATTATTTCTACTATATAATCTTCACTAACCTAAATATAGATATGTTTCACGTGAAACATATTATTTATATATTTGATTAAAAACACAAAATATAGTACTAGGAAATTTGAATCAACTCCTAGATATTGCAATTTTAAATGATAATGTTTCACGTGAAACATTATCATTTTATTAATTAAACACCTATATATAGTTAATAAAAGAGATTTTTATATAAACCGTACAGATATTCTTAGTAGAATTGAAATTCAGGGAATGATATAATTCTAAGAGTTAACAAATATGTGGTACTAGAAAAAGAAAAGAGGGAGACAATAAATGAAGAGAGTGATTGCAATTGCCAACCAAAAGGGTGGCGTTGGTAAAACTACTACTAGTATTAATCTTTCAGCATGCTTAGCTGAAGCAGGAAAGAAAGTCCTTGTTATCGATACTGATCCACAGGGAAATGCTACAAGTGGTCTCGGATTAGATAAGGATGAATGTGAGAATACTGTTTATGATTTAGTGTTAGATCAGTGCAGCATTAAGGAATGTATGTATGAGGTAGAGAATATCCCTAACCTTACAATTATTCCATCAAATGTTGATTTAGCTGGTGCAGAAATTGAACTTCTTGGAATCAATGAGAAAGAATATATCCTTAGAAATGCAGTAGATTATGTTAAGGATGATTTCGATTATGTAATTATTGATTGTCCTCCTTCACTTAATATGCTTACAATCAATGCTATGACAACTGCTGATTCTGTACTTGTACCAATTCAGTGTGAGTACTATGCGTTGGAAGGAATTAGTCAGTTGATTCATACTATCGACCTTGTTCAGGAAAGACTTAATTCTAAGCTTAAAATAGATGGTGTTGTATTTACTATGTATGATGCCAGAACAAATCTTTCTTCCGATGTAGTTGATACTGTTAAAAATAATCTTAATGCAACAGTATATCAGACTATTATCCCTAGAAATGTAAGATTAGCCGAAGCTCCATCACATGGACTTCCAATTAATCTTTATGATTCAAAGTCTACAGGAGCAGAGAGCTATCGTAATCTTGCAAAAGAAATTATTGGGAGAAAGGATTTATAAAAATGGCTGTTAAAAAGGGAGGTCTTGGTAAGGGATTAGATTCTCTTATTGTAAATAAGAATGAGGGTGTAGTAGCTGTTAATCCAGAACAGCATGGTGCCCCAGTCGAAGTTGATATTAATAAGGTTGAGCCAAACAAGCTTCAGCCTAGAAAAAACTTTGATGAGGATAAATTACAGGATTTAGCAGAGAATATTAAGATACATGGAATTATCAATCCACTTATCGTTCAGGACCGAGGAAAATATTATGAAATCATCGGTGGTGAGCGTAGATGGAGAGCTGCTAGAATTGCAGGTTTTAAGAAAGTACCAGTAATCATTATGAAGCTCAGCGAGCAAGAGTTCGTTGAGATTTCTCTTATTGATAACATCCAGCGTGAGCAGTTAAATCCAATTGAAGAAGCAATGGCTTTTGCAAGACTTATCGATGAGTTTAAGCTCAAGCAGGATGAGGTAGCAGAGAGAGTATCAAAGAGTAGAACAACAATCACAAATGCTCTTAGATTACTTAAGCTTGATAAACGTGTCCAGGATATGATTGTAGATGATAAACTTACAACTGGTCATGCTAGAGCTATGCTTGCAATCACAGATCCAGATAAGCAGTATGAGTTTGCTGAAAGAGCCTTTGATGAGAAGATGTCTGTTCGTGATGTTGAGCGAGAAGTAAAGAAGCTTATAAACGATAAAAAAGCAGATAAGAAATCAAAGGTAGCAGAGCTTGATCCACAGTTAGTTGCAGTATATGAGCAGACTCAGGAAAAACTCAAGGGAGTACTTGGTACAAAGGTATTTATCAATGCCAAGGATAACAAATCTGGAAGACTTGAAATCGAGTATTATTCTCAGGATGAGTTAAACAGAATTGTAGATTTACTTGAAAGTATAAAATAAAACATATGTTCGAAATGAACATTTATAGGAGTACAAATGATAGAACAGTATTTAGGTTTTAGTTCAGATTACATTTTATTAGGACTTGCAGCACTTGTCCTAGTTTTGATTATTCTCTTAATAGTTTTCATTGTGCAGATGGCAAAGCTAAAGAAGAGATATAAGATTTTTATGCAGGGTAGCACAGCAAGATCATTAGAGGATACACTTATCTACAGATTAGAACAGGTAGATGAGCTTATCGAAGCTAATGCAAGTAATGAAAGAAATATCGATACAATCATTAAAAACATGCAGGGATGTTTCCAGAAGATTGGTCTTGTTAAGTACGATGCGTTCAAAGAAATGGGAGGAAAACTTAGCTTTTCACTTTGCTTATTAGATGAGAACAATTCAGGATTTATAATTAATGCTATGCATTCTCGTGAGGGATGTTATACTTATGTTAAGGAGATTATAGATGGTAATTCTATAATTCAGCTTGCAGAGGAAGAGGAAAAGGCATTACAACAGGCTTTAGGTGATAATTAATGCATAAATACATGCCAGCAGTTGGTTTTAGCAAATTAAATAAAGCAGAGCTTGATGAATTAATTAGAGAAATTACTCTTAGACCAGATTATCAGGAGTCTGCAATTGATTTAGAAGGAAATCAGTTTGTAGAGCTTAGATACATGGTTGCTGATAATGTAGGATTAGTACTTAGAGGAATCTACAATGAAAATGATGAGTTCATTTTAGATTATTACTATCCTACTTATTTTGGTGGGTCAGTTTCCATCAATAACGATGTGGAAGTGATAAAGCAAACCGATAAGGATAATTACTATGTAATGTGTGATGAGATTAGATTAGGAGTTAATCTGATCTTTCAGCTTCAGAACATGGGAGAGTTCCTTAGAAAAAATGGAAGCGCTACAAAGATTGAAAACAGAGATATTAGATTAGCAGCTCTTTCTACAGAGGGAAAGATTATTTTACCTGTATACGACAATGAAAAGAGTCGTATTAAGGAAAAAATGAATAATCAAAAGAGAATCAATCTTGTGGAGCAGGCAAGGGAAGGAAATGAAGAAGCCCTTGAAAGTCTAACTATGGATGAAATTGATTTATATCAAAAGATTTCCAGAAGAGTAACCAGAGAAGACATTTTTAGTGTCGTTACATCTTTCTTTATGCCATACGGAATAGAGAATGATAAGTACGAAATTCTTGGTGATATTTTGGATGTGAAGTATGTTGTAAATCATCTTACCATGGAAGAGCTTTGCATGATGATCATTGAGAGTAATGATGTAATTCTAGAAGTATGTATCAATAAAAACGATTTATTCGGAGAGCCATTGGTTGGTAGACGCTTTAAGGGAATAATTTGGCTACAGGGAACAGTAGAATTTTAATAGCCTTGATTTTTCATAACTAGTAGATTAAAATCAAATAGTTGTGAAAAATCGCTTCTGTTTGAGTAGCTCAGCTGGATAGAGCGTCCGCCTCCTAAGCGGAAGGTCGTGGGTTCGAATCCCATCTCGAACATTAATTTAATAAACAGAAATTGGAGCCGAATGGCTCCTTTTTTATTGCTTGTTTAACACTGTTTATCCACAATAATTTCGCAATATTGTCATAAAATAGTTAATATTGAGAAGTAGTCTAATAATTATAAATATTGTATAATCAAAAGTAGAATATATAACTATGATTTCATACAAAGGGGGAAAATAATTATTTAGGAGGACGGTTGTCTATGGCTGATGTTACTTTAACAAAAGAGCAACAAGATACACTAGGTGAAATTGCGAATATTAGTATGGGATCTTCTGCAACATCTCTTAGTGCATTACTAAATAATCTAAAGGTAGATATTACTACACCTAAGATTGAATTAATCAGAAAGAGTGAATCACTTGATGATTATCATGATGTGTGTGTATTAGTACATATTAACTATGTAAAAGGATTATCAGGTAGTAATGTTTTAATCCTGAAGGAAGATGATGTTAAGATAATTGCTGATTTAATGATGGGTGGCCCTGGTGTGGCAGGACCAGATGCTATAGGAGAAATCCAATTATCTGCTGTATCTGAAGCAATGAATCAGATGATGGGAAGCGCAGCTTCTTCGATGTCACAGCTTCTGAATAGAATGGTAGATATTTCGCCACCAAAGACAGATAACATCGATGTAGAAAGTGTAAAGATATTTGAAAGGTTATTTGAGTCACCAGAAATAGATTTTGTAAAGATAACATTTAATTTGAAAATCGGCACAATAATAGATTCAGTTATGGTACAGCTGTATCCTATTTCTTTTGCATTGGACATGGTACATCTATTTGATAAAAAAGATGAGGCCTAGGGAGGAGCAATGGACGAGAATACTAAGAAAATTCAGAGAGAAATAGCTAAGGACAAAATTCAAGTTATTCTTTCCGGAATAGCGGTGGCAGTACTGATAGTCATGGAGCTGTACATCATGATTAATTTTGCCAGTAACTTTATGTTGATGGCCGTTGGTGTACTGCTGATGATTGTTGCGCTTTTTTTTCTGATAAGTGCAATTTTGGACATGTCTTTAAAATCAAAAGATATGGAAGCACAGAAATATGATGAAATCTATAATGCACAAAAAGCTTCGTATCTCGTAATAAAGAAAAGCTTCGATGAAATGGAGCAGCGTCTTAGAAATATTGAAGAGAGTAGCTCGTTACCAGCAGAAGATATTATTAATGCTCAAAAGGCCGTTGCAAAGGTTACAATTTCAAGAAATAAAGAGAATACAGATGCATTGATGAATTCAAATGATGAACTTATTAATCAGCTGTTTTCTATTAAAGAAAAGATTGAAGCAAATAATAGCCAGATTCTTGAGAAGCAACAAGCCTTGCTGAAGGAAAGTAATTTTGATATTCAGCAGAAAATAAATGATTTAAATTCAAAGATTTCTAGCATAGAAGGTAAAATCCAAAATGGAATTCCAGTAATGGCTCAGCCAGTACAGATGGCAGCACCAGTTATGCCGGCAATGCCTGCTATGGAAACACCAGCTATGGAGATTCCTGTTCCAGAAGCTATAGCGGAGGAACCTGTTATAGAGGAGGCTATTCCAGAAGAACCAATTATGGAAGAACCAGTAGCAGAGGAAGTTCCATCCGAAGAGATTAGTTTAGAGGAGCAGGTAGGAGAGGAAGCACCAGCAGAGGAGATAAGCTTAGAAGAGCCAGTGGCAGAAGAACCAGTCGAAGACTTGGGTTTAGATTTGGATATGCCAGTTGAGGAGGAGCCTTTACCAGAGGAGGAAGCAGTAGAAGAGCCGGTTGAAGACTTAGGATTAGATTTGGACATGCCGGTAGAAGAGGAACCATTAGCTGAAGATGTTCAGATTGAGGAAGAGATTTCACTTGAACCACCAGCAGAAGAAGTTCCTGCAGAAGAGATAAGCATAGAGGAACCAGTAGCAGAGGAGATAAGCTTAGAAGAGTCAGTAGCAGAGGAGGCACCAGCAGAGGAGATAAGCTTAGAAGAGCCAGTGGCAGAGGAAGCACCAGCAGAGGAGATAAGCTTAGAAGAGCCAGTAGCAGAGGAAGCTCCAGTTGAAGAAGAAATACCTGCAGAGCCTGAGCCAGTGGCAGAAGAACCAGCAGAAGAACCAGCAGAAGAAATTGTTCTTGAAGCCACACCGGCTGAAGAGATTATTCTTACAGAGGAACCAGCAGCAGGTGTTGATTTGGATGCATTACTTGAAGAGGTTGGAGGGGCAGTAGAAGAAGAACCAGCTCCAGAACCTGAACCAGAGCCACCTGCTGAGGAGAAAACAGATGAAGTAGTAATACCTGATGTAGGAGTAGATCTAACTGATCCTAACAGAGTAATGAGTGCTGAAGAAATCGAAAAGCTTTTCGCAAATATATAAAGAATAAAAATGGTACCTGTCTCAAAATGAGGCAGGTATCTTTATATTAACTAAGAAAATATAAGAGAGTGATTAATGTTATAGTAAATTCAGATTTCTTTGTAAAAAGTCGAAACGGAAAAAGAAAAAAAATCGAAAAAAATTATAAAAAGGACTTGCAAAAAAGAAGAAAAGGCTATATACTTATCTTCGTTGCTGAGGCAATGAACAAAATATGCGCGACTAGCTCAGCTGGCAGAGCACCTGACTCTTAATCAGGGTGTCCAGGGTTCGAACCCCTGGTCGCGCACTAAGGAAAGACGTTGAAGAAATTCAGCGTCTTTTTTTTGCGTAAAATGACAAAATAAAAACCTTACGAGATACGTAAGGTCTAAGTAAAAAGCGGCATAAGAAAACTAGGCAAGCTCGAGCAAAAGGAAAAACTCCTAGCTCGCAGGAAAGGTGCCTTGCGGGATAGGAGTAATATTTTCCGAGCTATGCGATGGAAAATGTTGCTCTAGTAAGCGAAGCTTACATTTTAGCTTAGAAAGACATCAAGCAGCATTTATAATTTATCGGCTAGCCACTAATTTGAAGATTGGGTTGCCCTGACTAGAAAATTTTTCTTCATATTCAGTCATTACATTTCCCTGATTCATTGTGGCATCATTATGCAAATCATAAGTAATCTCAGTTATCTTCCATAGAGGATGATTCTCAATTTCTTCAACGGAGAAATCAAATAATCCTCTATTATCAGTTTTAAATTCAATACGTCCATCCTTGGCAAGAATAGTATTGTATCTATTTAAAAAATTAGAAGAAGTGAGGCGACGCTTGCTATGTCTGTCCTTTGGCCATGGATCGCTGAAATTCAAGTATATTCTATCTACTTCGTAGCAGCTAAAGATATCGAGTATTTCGTTTGCATCAAAGCATATAAAACGAAGATTTGGAATATCCTCTTCTTCAACCTTCTGAATAGCTCTGAGAAGAACACTGGTGTAACGTTCGATGCCTATATAATTAATATCAGGATTTTCCTTGGCAAGAGTAGTAATAAACTGTCCTTTGCCCATTCCAATCTCGATATGAATAGGATTATCATTTTTGAATATTTCTTTTTTATATAAACCCTTAAATTGAGCAGGATTGTTAATGCAATATGGACTGTTAGTAACAACCTCATCTGCTCCAGGAATATTTCTTAATCTCATATTTACCTCCGAATTCATAAAATCTAAAAAATTATATCATAAAAAAGCTAGATAAATGCCACAAGTTTGAGATAAAAAAGTAGCTAAAGCAAGGTAATTTAATTATAATCTATGTTATGAATATAAAAGAATAAGAGGCATTGAAATCATAAGTTATGAGATTTAAAAGAATTTTTAGCAAAGTATTAGCATGCGTATTATTAACAAACGCATTTGCAATAGGCAATTATAAAGAAGTAAAAGCAGCTGATTATTGGCCTAGCAGTGTTGATGTTACCGCTGAATCAGCAATTATCATGGAGCAGGAAACAGGAACCATTCTTTATTCAAAGAACATTGATGAGGTTCATTTTCCAGCTAGTATTACCAAGATTATGACAGCTCTTATAGTCCTAGAAAATTGTGATTTGGACGAGACAGTTAAGTTTTCTGCTGATGCGGTATATGGAACAGAGCTTGGATCATCAAGCATCGCAAGAGATGTTGATGAGGAAATGACCGTAGAACAGACACTATATGGAATGATGTTAGAATCTGCAAATGAGTGTGCATATGCTTTGGGAGAGCATGTTGCAGGAGATATTCCATCATTTGTTAAGATGATGAATGCAAAGGCTAAAGAGCTTGGATGTACAAATACTCATTTCAATAATACAAACGGTCTTCCAGATGATGAGCATTATACTTCAGCTCACGATATGGCCCTTATTTCAAGAGCAGCATATTCAATACCAAAGTTTGTGGAGATTGTTGGAACAAAAAATTACACTATACCACCTACTAATAAGCATCCAGATCCTACACCTCTTAACAATCATCATCAGATGCTTCATTTTTACAAGTCGAATAAGTACCTTTATGAGTATTGTCTTGGTGGTAAGACAGGATATACAGCAGTAGCGGGAGCAACACTTGTTACATACGCAAAGAAGGATGGAATGACATTAATTTGCGTAGTAATGAGGGATAGTGTTACAGATCAGTATACAGATACAACAAGTTTATTCGAATATTGCTTCGATAATTTTAGTACCTATAACGTAGCTGATTTCGCTTCTATTTCAGAAGACGATGTTAATATTACAGGTCGTCTCAGCGAAAACAGCGAATTGATTAAGATTGATAAGAACGGATTAATTGTCATTCCTAAAACAGCAAGTGTTTTAGATGTAACCTCAGAAGTAGTACCTTTCAGTGATGATAATGATAAATCAGTTGTAGGTCAGCTTAAATACACTTATGCCGAGAGAAATGTTGGACAAGCTAATTTAGTATTCACAAATGCAGAGGTAGAAAGTTATCCTTTTGATAACATTCCAGTAGAAAAAGGCGGAAGTGGAAAAGAATATATTCAGATTGATTATCCTAAAATTGGTCTGATGATTCTTGGGGTTATTGCTTTAATTGCTTTAGCAGCATACATAAAGAGTAAATCTAGCGAGATACTATTATTTAGACACAGATATAAAAGCAGACATACAAAGCGCAAGAAAACAAATATGACTATAATCAGAGATAACAGTAAGAATCGCAGGAAACGAAGATAAACGACATAACTTGTCTTAATAGAATACAATAACGACAATAATAAAATAAAACGACAGTCAAAAATCATATGACTGTCGTTTTTCTATTTTATAGACTTAAATAAAATTTTTTATATTAGACAAACAATCTATCTATTTATCAGACTATTTATCAAGATTTCTAGTTGATGTGCATTTGTAGTATACAATAATATGCCGTTTGAAGAGTTTATCATAGTGACAACTTTATCTTCAAAAGTGGCAGACTCTGAAAGAAGCTGGTACAGATAATCTTTATAATTACCGTCAGCTTTAAGGAATAAAGTCTCATATTCAGGAAGAGGAACAAGCTCAGCTTTTGTTTTCTTTAGGAGAAAAGCAATCTCTTTATCCTGATTAAGCTGATCCTCTGTTTTATTAATAATAAAGTAGCCGCGCTCATCCTTTGGCATACCAAGAGATTTTACCGCACGCTGCACCTGTTTGGTAAGACTTGCACTGGCAGGATAGAGGGATTGGAAATAGCTCATAAAATCAGCAGCAGTTTTAAAGTGCTCATTTGTACCACGCTCTAAAACCTCAGTCATAAGTATCTTTTTAATTACCTTCTCGCATTCTTTACGGGAAGGATTTTTTCTTAAAGTAATTGTTTCCTCAGACATATTAACCCCCTAAACGACAACTATATTAGTACTAACTCTATTATAGGACTAATAATAATGAAATATACGACAATAATTGACCTTATGTATTGTTAAATACGCTGAATCCCTTGAAGTTAAAGGGTTTGACAGGATTTTTTAAGAATGGGATAATTATAAATAATTACCTCGCAAAGAAGAGAGGAGTGGAAAAAATGGAAATGCTGTTATCACGTGATGAAAAGAGACAATACCAGCTTGAACAGATTAATGATCTAGTAGAAGAAAATGGCGGCCTTGTTAAAACCAGCGGTATAGAAGCGCTTGGAGTGGATTATCGCAGAGTACTTGCTTTTGTTGAGGAAGGGTATCTCATAAGAGTAAAAAATGGCTACTACACCACCAAGTATTTTGAATGCACTGAAGATCAGTGGATTTACAAGCTCTTTGGCGAGGATGGAATTCTTACAATGGAATCAGCAATGTATGTATATGGTTATTTCCAGGATAGACCCTATAAATGGAGCATTGCAATAAATAAAAATACCAGTAAATCTCGTTTTAATATCGATTATCCAATAGTGGAACCATATTATACTGAGCCAGAAGTTATGGAGCTTGGGGTTACTGAAGCAGATTTTGCAGGCGCAAAAATGAAAGTCTACACTAAGGAACGTCTTATTTGTGATTTTCTTAAATATCAGGAAAAGGTAGATAGAGAAGATTTTAAAAAGGGCGTATGGGCTTACATTATGGATGAAGATAAGGATGTAGCAAAGCTTATGGAATACGCCAAGGAACGTAAAGTGCTGAAGAAGGTTCAGTCCATGATAGGTGTGTGGCTCTAATGATTAAAAGATTACAGATAAAAGAAAAATCAGAGCAACTGAATATTCCTTTTAAAAATCTCCTGAGTGCAGCTGTAGCAGAGATTATTATCGAGCTTTTATCAGAAGGGCAGTATTGTAATGAGCTATATCTCTGCAACGGTAACGAGTTTAGTCCGGAGGTATACAAGGATTTTTGTATTTCCAACATTTACTATGAGTATGTGAAGGACATAGACGATAAGATGGCTGTTCTATACATGAGGGATATATTAAAGGAGATTATGGCCAAGGCAGCGCTAGAGGCATTTATTGTAAATGGAGCTGTCGATGAAACCGGTATTAAATTAAAGATAACAGTGGATGAGATGTACATTCCACTGAACATATATTTTAGAAAACATAGAGCAGCTAATGAACCAGAAATAATTAAGCTTAAGCTGACAGCTTATGAAAATAGAGTGGTAGATGTTTTGACTAACCCAAAGGAAGAAGAGTTGGTAAAGCATATGGCTGAGATTATTGAGAAGCTCGAGCTGATTAATGATATGGATCATTATTATATAGCGTATGAAATCCTGACAACCTGTCCAGTGAATGGACGAAAGGTTAAGGATAGTCTTGTTAAGCTTTTAGATGAAAAGAAGATCGTCATAGATCATAGCAGGATAGATATGTTAAAAAGCTATGGTGATTATACGTATATGAAAAAAAAGTGGAAAGTGGAATTACGACAAAAAAAGAAGTCCGAACCTCAATGGTCGGACGTAAATATTTGTCTTATGAACTTTTTAGTACCTATTTGGGAAGCTATGGAAGCTAATCTTGTTTTCCTTGGAGACTGGATGCCACAGCTTAAACGCTTCTTAGATTAGTGATATTTATATGGTTTTTAACAGACAAAGTTATGCTTCAAAATTGAGAAAACAGCATAGTAATATGACTGTCTGTCGTTAACCTTGAAAAACTGTTGCTCAGTTGAAACAGGAGAAAGATTAGCTATCTCCTCAAGGTTAATAAGATTAGTATAGCATCGATCCTGAATATAGCTCATTGTAGACTTATTAAAGTAAAAGCTTTTAAAAAGAGTACCAATGCAGCGTTTATTAAATACACCACAAATAGTATCAAGATTATTATCGGAAAACTTAAAAGTAGTTATATCGTAGTTGTAAGACTGTTCATAAAGATAAACAGCAATACGAGGATCCATGAAAGGTGTATCAACAGACATGAAAAATGCCCTGTCACCTGAAAGCATGGTAAGGCATGAAAGGATAGCACCATAAGGGCCAGCATTTCTTGAAATATCAGGAATCTCCTGAGCATCAAGACCTAGATGAGACAGGTCGCCTCTTTCATTTACAGAAAGATAAACTTTATCGAAAAAAGGGCTGAATTTATCGTAGATATATTCAACCATAGTCTTATCCTCAAATGGTAAAAGAGCTTTTTTTGTACCCATGCGGGAGCTATCGCCACCACAAAGAATAACTAAAGTTCTGTTCATGTTGTCCTCCGCTGTCATACTAATTATGTAAAAGTAGGATATAACTTTAATATATATAATATAGATTTTCAAAGGAAAATTAAAGTTACAAAGAGAATTATGAGTTTAAATAAAACATTAGAAGCCTATTCAAAATCAAATATGTATCCGTTTCACATGCCAGGTCATAAAAGACAGCTGGAGGGTGTCAGTAAAATTGACATGACAGAGGTTGAAGGTGTTGATGATTTGCATGATGCAAGTGGTGTAATTGCCGAAGAACAAGGACGAATGGCAAAGCTTTTTGGAGCAGATGAGAGCAGAATTCTTGTAGGTGGTTCAACGGTAGGAAACCTGTCCAGTGTTTATGCATGCTGTAATGAAGGAGATAGTATCATAATTCAGAGGAATTCCCACAAAAGCGTATATAACGCAGTAATGCTTAGACATTTAAAATGTAGTTATGTAGAGCCAGATATTACTGATGACGGAATATTCAACGCAGTTACATTAGAACAGATTAAAACAGCCGTAGAGAAGAATAAGGATTGTCCTAAGGCCGTTGTAATTACTAGTCCAACCTACGAAGGATTTCATGCTCCAATAAAAGAGATAGCAAAGTATTGTCATGATAAAGGAATAATCTTGATTGTGGATCAGGCTCATGGAGCACATTTAGGATTTCATCCTGAGTTTAAAGGTTCGTCAGTAGAAGACGCTGATATCACGATTCAGAGTCTGCATAAAACTTTACCAGCTCTTACTCAGACAGCAGCTATGCATGTTTCTGGAAGTCAAGTTGATTTAAACAGGGTTTCAGAAGCATTGGATATATTTGAAACAAGTTCACCCTCATATGTGCTTATGAATTCAATAAGTCAGTGTCTGGATATATTGGAAAACAGTGGGGATTTGTTCAGGGATTATGTGGATAACCTTCATGATTTTTACAGCATCAGTGGAGAACTAAAGCATCTTCAGTTAATATGCGGTGAGACTGACAAAAAAGACCCAGGAAAGCTTATTATATCAACAAAAAATACAAATATAACTGGTGTGGAGCTTGCTAAGATTCTTAGAGAAAAGTATGAGCTGGAGACGGAGCTTTCAAGTTTTTCATATGTACTTGCAATGACAAGTATTATGGACACAAAAGAAGGCTTTGAAAGATTGAAAAATGCTTTAAAGGAAATTGATGCGACTTTAACCGATGGATACATCGAAGTCCCAGATCTTAATATAAAATATAAGAAAGTAATGGAGACTTATCAGGCAAAAGCCGGACGTGAAGACATAATATCCTTGAGCAAAGCTTTGGGAAAAATTTCGGCTGCAATGGTTTGTCTTTATCCACCTGGTGCACCAGTTATAGTGCCAGGAGAAGAAATTAGCGAAGAAGCTATAAAGGTAATAGTCGAGGCAAAGGTAAAAGGACTTCATGTAACAGGCATGGATATTGAAAGAGAAGCTATCGCCGTTGTCAATTAGATTGGGTTAAATTATACTTTATATATAAAAAGACAAGAGGACAGTATGGGTAAGATATTTTGCATAATGGGCAAGAGCTCAACAGGAAAAGACACAATATTTAAAATTTTGCTCCAGAGAAAAGATATAAATGTAAGACGAATTGTTTCGTATACAACAAGACCTCAGCGAAGCCATGAAAAGCCAGGGGAGGAATATAACTTTGTTACCCTTGAAGAAAAGGACAAGCTTGTAGCAGACGGCAAAGTCATCGAAATTCGAAAATACGATACAGTTCATGGTCCATGGTTTTATTTTACGGTAGATGATGGAAATGTAGATTTGGATAATGAAGATTATCTTATGATTGGCACAGTGGAAAGCTTTATGAAAATCCGTGATTACTACGGAGAAGACAAGGTATTGCCGATATATATAGAAGTAGATGATGGAGTAAGACTTAGCCGAGCCCTTGAGCGCGAGCGCATTCAGGAGCATCCAAAGTATGAGGAGATGTGCAGACGTTTCCTTGCTGACCAGCAGGATTTTTCAGAAGAAAATCTTTCAAAGGCTGGCATCACAAATAGATTTAATAATAACGAGGACAGCGCAATTACCAGCGATAACATAGCAGCATTCATAAACAGGTAGGTGTTTTTATGGATATTAGAGTAAGCGATGTAAGTCAGGTGCAACAAACAGAATCAGCCAAATCAACAGCCCCAGTGGATGACACATTTAAGTTCACTCTAGCTTCAGCCATTGATGATGCTGAGCTTCAGGAGAAGCTGACAAATCTCATGAATGATATAGCCACTCAGGGAAAACTATTGTCTGAGCATATGGATATCAGAGATATGAAGCGTTACAGGGGATTGGTAAAGGATTTTCTTAACGAGGTTGTAAATCGCTCTCATAAGTTTTCCAGAGAAAATTTCCTTGATCGCCGCGGTCGTCACAGAGTTTATGGAATGATAAAGCTGGTGGATGAAAAGATGGATGAGCTAGCGACAGCCCTTGTTCAGGATGAAAAAGATCACCTAGATATTTTAAACAGAGTAGATGAAATTAGAGGACTTCTTCTAGATATCATCACCTAAGAATTAGCGATAAATTGGGAGAATAACTATTAATGAGTTTCAGTGAAATTATAGGTCAGGAGGATGCTAAGAGCCTCCTTAAAAATGCAGTTAAAACAGGAAATCATAGCCACGCCTATATTTTCAGTGGAGAAAAGGGCTCAGGCAAGATGATGCTTGCAGAAGCATTTGCGACAATGCTTCAATGTGAGAATCCTGCAGATGATGCCTGTGGAGAGTGTCATTCCTGCAAACAGGCCATCAGCCATAACAATCCAGATATTATCTATGTCCACAGAGAAGAGGGCAAAGCAAATATAAGCGTAGATACGGTAAGAGCGCAGATTGTTAATGATGTAGACATCAAGCCTTACAGTAACAAATATAAAATCTATATTGTTGAAGAAGCAGAGAGAATGAATCCTCAGGCGCAAAATGCGATTCTTAAAACAATCGAGGAGCCACCTGAGTATGCAATTATTATTCTGCTGACAGCAAATCACAATGCATTTCTTCAGACCATTCTATCAAGATGCGTGCTGATTCAGATGAAATCCATTGATACAGAAAGTATAAAAAGGATATTACAATCAAAATATGAGATTGTAGATTACCAGTCTGAAATGGTGGCTACCTTTGCTCAGGGAAATGTTGGAAAGGCTATAGCCCTGGCAACAGACTCCAGCTTTAACGAGGTTAAAGACCAGGTAGTTTCCCTCTGTAAAAGAGCAGCAAGAATGGAAGAAAACCAGATATCAGATGAGGTAAAAGCCATCAAAGAAGCCAATGACAGCGATAAAAAAGCTGGTGATGATGAGAAAAAATTTCAGGGCTTTGTAGAACAAATGCTAGATTTAATCACCCTTTGGTATAGAGATGTGCTATTATATAAAGCGACATTGAATGATAATCTCCTGCTTTTTAAGGAGAATTCATATGATATACAGGAGCAGGCACAGCGCTGCTCATACTATGGCTTAAACAATATTGTTGATGCGATAGCAGAAGCAAGAGCCAGACTAAATGCTAATGTCAATTTCGAATTGACCATTACGCTTCTTATAGAATCAATCAAGGAGAACAGTAAATGATAAAGGTTATCGGCGTACGCTTTAGAGGCGGCGGAAAAGTATATTACTTTGATCCAGACGGAGTAGAGCTCAAGAGAGAGGATCAGGTTATTGTAGAGACAGTTCGTGGCGTTGAAATCGGAACAGTCCTTTTAGTAGACAAGGAGATTTCAGATGACGAGGTTCCAGGCCCAATCAAGAAAATAATGAGAAAGGCCACAGAGGAAGACAAGAAAAAAGCAGTTAAGAATATCGAGAAGGAAAAGGAAGCACTTAAGATTTGCGAGGAGAAAATCGCAAAGCGTGAGCTTGAGATGAAGCTTGTTGGTGCTGAGTATACCTTCGACAATAATAAGCTTATTTTCTATTTCACAGCTGATGGACGTATTGATTTCCGTGAGCTTGTAAAGGATCTTGCTGCAGTATTCCACACACGCATCGAGCTCAGACAGATTGGTGTCAGAGATGAGACAAAGCTTATGGGTGGAATTGGTATCTGCGGAAGAGAGCTTTGCTGTAAGAGCTATCTTGCAGATTTCGTACCAGTTTCAATTAAGATGGCAAAGGAGCAGAATCTTTCTCTTAATCCTACAAAGATTTCAGGACTTTGCGGAAGACTTATGTGCTGCCTTAAGAATGAGCAGGAGACTTATGAGTACCTTAACAGTCGTCTTCCTGGCATTAATGATACAGTCACAACACCTGATGGTTTCAAGGGTACAGTTCAGTCAGTAAACGTTCTTCGCCAGACAGTCCGTGTACTTTTCGAGGATGGAGATCTTAAGGAGGTAAAGGATTATCCTACAGACCAGCTTAAGTTCAAGCCTAGAAAGCGCAAGGTACAGGTATCTAAGGAAGAGGCCAAGGAGCTTGCCGACTTGGAGGATAAGAATTAATGGAAAATCTTGTTCGCGACGATGAGCGAGTAGATGATCTTCAAATAAACGGATATAAAATCATTCAGCATCCTGACAAATTCTGTTTTGGCATGGATGCTGTCTTGCTATCATCGTTTGCAAAAGTTAAAGAAGGCGAAAAAGCTTTGGACCTTGGTACAGGCACTGGAATTCTTCCTATTCTTTTAGAGGCAAAGACCGATGGTGAGCATTTCACTGGTCTGGAAATCCAGCCAGAAAGTGCCGAAATGGCAAATCGTTCCGTTTTATTGAACGGATTAAGTGATAAAATAGATATAATTGAGGGTGACATTAAGGAGGCTTCTAACATTTTTGGAAAGAGCACTATGAACGTTGTGACAAGCAATCCTCCTTATATGACAAATCACCATGGCTTAAAAAATCCAAATGACGCCAAAGCTATTGCAAGACACGAACTATTATGCTCACTGGAGGACGTAATCAGCCAGACCTCTGCAGTTCTTAAGCAAATGGGAAGATGTTATTTTGTTCATCGACCATTTAGACTTGTGGAAATCATCACGTTGATGCGTCAGTACAAGCTGGAGCCAAAGAGGATGAGACTCGTATATCCGTTTGTAGATAAGGAACCCAATATGGTTCTCATCGAAGGCGTTAAAGGAGGCGGTCCACAGCTTACAGTGGAGTCACCACTTATTGTGTACGATGCACCAGGCCAGTACACTAAAGAAATATATGATATTTATGGAATGATAATGGAGAAATAAATGAGCGGAACACTTTACCTTGTTGCAACACCAATCGGAAATCTTGAGGATATGACTTTTCGTGCAGTGAGAATTCTCAAGGAAGCAGATCTAATTGCAGCAGAGGATACCAGAAATTCAATAAAGTTGTTAAACCATTTTGAGATAGATACTCCAATGACAAGTTATCACGAGTTCAACAAGGTGGAAAAAGCCCACACATTGATAGCAAAGTTGAAGGAGGGGCAGAATATTGCAGTTGTAACAGACGCTGGAACACCTGGTATTTCAGATCCAGGCGAGGAGCTTGTAGCAATGTGTTACGAGGAAGGCATCGAAGTTACATCAGTACCAGGTCCTGCCGCATGTATCACAGCTGTGACAATGTCAGGGCAGGCGTGCAGAAGATTTGCATTTGAGGCATTCCTTCCAAAAGATAAGAAGGAGCGCCGTAGAATATTAGAAGAATTAAAAAGTGAAACAAGAACTATAATCATATATGAGGCACCACATCATCTGATAGCCACTTTAAAGGAGCTGACAGAAACACTTGGTGAAGACAGAGGCATTACTCTTTGCCGAGAGCTCACAAAAAAGCACGAGGAAAAGGAAAAGACCACACTTGGAGGAGCGCTTAAGTCTTACGAGACTAAGGATCCAAGAGGTGAGTATGTATTAGTAATTGCTGGAAAGTCTAAGACAGAAGTGATTGAAGAGGCAAGAGCTGCATTCGAGGAGATGACTATTCAGGAACATATGGATATGTATCTGAACCAGGGAATGGATAAGAAAGAAGCCATGAAGGCCGTTGCCAAAGATAGAGGAGTTAGTAAACGAGACATTTACAATGCATTGCTTGATTAGCAAGGGAGATTGAAATGTATATTTTGACTGATTTATTCTTAAATAAAATCTTTATCGCACCAGCAGCAGCCTGGCTTATTGCACAGGCACTGAAAATCATCATTGACTGCTATATTTGCGGTTTCAATAGGGAACGCCTTGTTGAAAGTGGTGGAATGCCAAGTTCACATGCAGCAACAGTAGTTGCATTAGTAGGAATTACAGGTGCATGTATAGGCACAGGTTCTTTTGAATTTGCGTTAGCTTTCTTCTTTGGATTTATAACCTTATATGATGCCAGAGGAGTTCGCTTTGAGACACAGAGACAGGGAAAGGCCTTAAACAACCTCAATGATGAGCGCGAAGAAGAAGGAAAGCAGCCACTTGATATCAAGAGGTTTAAAGAAAAAATGGGTCATACCATGCCAGAATTATTAGCTGGCGGAGTTATAGGAATAATTTGTGCTGTAATAGTTTATTATCTGCCATTCTAGGGCAGTTGAATATTAATATGGAGAGGGGGAATTGTATTGGTAAACATGGATAATATCCAAAGACTCAAAGAAATGATTGATGATAGTTCAAGAATCGTTTTCTTTGGAGGCGCAGGGGTTAGTACAGAAAGCGGTATTCCAGATTTCCGTAGTAAAGACGGTCTGTATAATCAGCACGATGTAAGATTTGATAAGTATCAGCCTGAATATCTTTTGAGTCATAGCTGTCTGATTCATGAGCCAAAGGTATATTTTGAGTTCCATAGACAGAAGATGGACACAAGAAATATCGAGCCAAACAATGCACACAAATATCTTGCAAAGCTGGAGCAGATGGGCAAGCTTAACGGTATTGTTACACAGAACATTGATGGACTTCATCAGAAAGCCGGAAGCAAAGCTGTTTATGAGATTCATGGCAGCGCACTGAGAAATTATTGTATGAAGTGTGGAACCACTTATCCAGTGGATTATATTTTTGATTCTGAAGAGCCTATACCAACCTGTGATTACTGTGGAGGTGTAGTACGTGCAGACATTACATTATATGAAGAAGGACTTCCAGAGGACCAGGTAAATGGGGCAGTGAGAGCCATTGGCTCTGCAGATATGATGATTATTGGAGGAACATCATTAACGGTTTATCCGGCAGCATCCTTTGTAAACTACTTCAATGGAAAGTACATTGTAATAATCAACCAGAGTGAGCTGGCATTTAGAGAGTCAGAAAACACCCTGATTATAAAGGACAGAATAGGCGAGGTTTTCACAGAACTTGCCAAGTTACAAGGGATTACCTTATAAATACGTAAAAATACAAATAAAAATGTGAAAAGCCTTGAAAAATACCTTCTTACATGTTAAAATCTCATTTCGTGGTATAAGATATTATATCCTTGCTAAGCTATGCATTGTAGCTTGGCCTATAGACCAAAAGGAGGTAGAAAAGCATGAACAAGTATGAATTAGCACTCGTTGTTAATGCGAAGATCGAAGACGATGCAAGAACTGCCACAGTTGAAAAGGCAAAGGAGTACATCACTCGCTTTGGTGGACAGATCTCAGACGTCGATGATTGGGGCAAGAAGAGACTTGCTTACGAAATTCAGAAGATGAATGAAGGTTACTATTACTTCATCCACTTTGATGCTGAGGCAGGCGTACCTGCACAGATCGAAGAGAATATTCGCATCATGGACAACGTACTTCGATTCTTATGCGTTAGAGCTGACGAGGCTTAATAGTATAAGACAAGGAGATTAATTATGAATAAAGTTATTCTTATGGGACGTCTCACAAGAGACCCAGAAGTTCGTTACGGTGGAGCAAACAACAGCGCTGTTGCAAGATTCTCTCTTGCAGTTGATCGTAGATTTAAGAGAGACGGCGATGAGCAGACAGCAGATTTTATTAACTGCGTTGCTTTCGGAAAGACAGCAGAGTTCCTTGAGAAGTATGCTCGTAAGGGCACAAAGTTTGTTGTAGAAGGTCGTATTCAGACTGGTTCTTACACAAACAAGGAAGGACAGAAGGTTTACACTACCGATGTAGTTTGCGAGAATGTTGAGTTCGCAGAGAGCAAAAACTCTCAGGGTGGCGGAAGCAGCTTCGACGGTGGCAGCAATTTCGCACCAAGCTCAGACGCAGGCGACGGCTTCATGAATATCCCTGATGGAATTGACGAGGAATTACCGTTCAACTAAGTCAAGGTAACGAAAGCCTTGGCTAACATCAATAGGAGGTTAAATCATGGCTTTTAATAAGACAGGCGATGGTCAGCAGAGAAGAAGACCAATGCATAGAAGAAAGAAAGTCTGTGTTTTCTGTGGTAAGGATAACGTTATCGACTACAAGGATACAGCAAAGCTTAAGAAGTATATTTCTGAGCGTGGAAAGATTCTTCCACGTCGTATCACAGGCACATGTGCAAAGCACCAGAGAGCTCTTACAGTAGCTATCAAGCGTGCACGTCACGTTGCACTTATGCCATACGTAGCTGAGTAAATCTTGATATTATGAGTATTAGAACGATTTTGATTCAGTTTTGACACCAAATTGACTCCAAAATCATTTGGTAAAATACAGAATGATACGTAATAATACTTAGGTCAGGAGAAATACTTGAACAAATAAGACACTATTTGGATTCAAATCCGAATGGTGTCTTTTTTATTTGTCATTTAAAGATTCTACTAAACCTTTGTCGCAGTTATACCAGCAGACTACAGGAGGGAGATAGCGGATATGAGCGATATTCAGTTCAAGTATTTTTATGGAAATGAATCAGAGTTATTTACATTTTATAGAATTCCAAAGGAATTAATAACGAATCCACGTTTTAAGAATCTGAGTAATGATGCAAAGTTACTTTATGGATTAATGCTAGATAGAATGGCATTATCAGCGAAAAACCACTGGTTTGATAAAAATAATCGTGTTTATATTTATTTTTCAGTAGTGGATGTAATGGAACAATTAAATATTGGGAGAAATAAGGCAATCAAGCTCTTTAAGGAATTAGATAATGAATCTGGAATTGGGTTGATTGAGAAGAAACAGCAAGGTCAAGGTAAGCCAGCGATGATTCATGTAAAGAGCTTTGTAATTGAGGAAGATAAAGAATTTTCCAAGGAGTTTGAAAAACAAACTTCTAAAAGTTTAGAACACAAACCTCAAGAAGTATCGGAAGCAAACCCTAATAATACTAAAGAGAATAATACTAATGGAGTTATTAAATCTAATCATATCGATGTAGATACGATGGATATGGAAAATACAATACGCAATCAGTTAGGAATAGACGCATTGATAAATGATGATCCTGAGGATAGTGAGTTGTACGAGGGAATCTATGAATTGGTGGTTGAAACTATGTCTAGGAATGACAAAACCATCGTTATAGCAAGTTGCAGATATCCAATTGAATTAGTAAAAAGAAAACTACAAAAGCTAAATATGTTTCATGTTCAGTATGTTGTTGAATGCATGTCAAAAAACAGCACAAAAGTAAGGAATATTAAAAAATATATGTTGGCTAGTTTGTTTAATGCTCCAACAACAATAAAAAGCTATTATCAGTCGCAAGTGAATCATGATATGGTTGCAGGAATATAAGGAAAAGAGGGGGAGACTGTGGCAACTACTAGATTAATTCCATTGCATTTGAATAAGGGCAAAACAAATGGCAAAGACCATTTTATTTCTTCAAGAAAGAGAAATTTCATCTTATGAAGAACTTTGTAAAATAACAGATGAACGAACAGAACAGATTGATAAATTAAGAAATTCAATGAAGGAGCATGAAGCTCGGCTTGAGAAAAATAAAAAGATGCAGAATGCAATTATCAATTACTCCAAGAATAAGAATTGCTTTGATGCTTACAAGGCAAGTGGCTACAGTAAAAAGTACTATTCAGAACATGAAGCAGAGATTATTAGATTTGAAGCTGCGAGAGAAATATACAAAGAAGTGGGTAACAAAGATTTATTTAATCTAAAGAATCTGCGTGAAGAATATGGAACCATTCTTGAAATAAAGAAATCTGAGTATCGTGAATATAAGAAACTGAGAAAAGACATATATGATTATTACGTAGCACGAAAAAATCTGGAAATGCTCTATATGGATGAAAAGAGAAGAACTGAGAACGAGCGAAAGCGAGAAAACTCACATTTGGAAAATGTGTTGTAGGGCCGATAGGTGATTTGTCCGACCAAATCATTGCTTGCCACGCGACAAATATTTTTTACCAATAATTAATTCTTGGATTTTTCAAAAGCACTGTAGTATGATTTTTAACATAAACTAAAGATATAAAACCAAATGAGTTGGAGGAACCGATGGCAGAGATAATTCCAAATGAAGATAAAGAATATAGCGTGCTATTAGATAAAATTGGTCAAAGAATTGATCAAGGTAAACAAGAAGTGGCAAGAGCTTTAATAAAAAGTATGCTGGGAACATATTGGGATATGGGTCAGTATATTGTTGAATATGAGCAAGATGGAAAGCCACATGCTATATATGGGCAACAACTATTTAAGCGATTATCAAAAGACCTTACACTTAGATATGGTAAAGGCTATAGTGTACCGAACTTATATAACATGAGACAATTTTATCAGGTTTATAAAGATGGTTATGAAGAATTATTATCTTTGACTTGGTCACATGTTTGTATATTGATGAGAATCGAGAATCCCGTTGAGAGAGAATTTTATCAGCGTCAATGCATTGATGAAAAGTGGGATGTTACATCATTAAATAGACAAAAGAAGAGTGCTTTATTTTTAAGACTAGCCGCTAATAAAGATAAAAATGAAATTATAAAGCTTGCCAGGGAAGGAATAGTTATAGAAAAACCTGAGGATGTCGTAAAGGATGTTTATACATTAGACTTTATGAACTTGCCATCAAATATAGTAATAGATGAAACGGAATTAGAAGCAAGGCTGATGAAGCAGCTGGGATTTTTCTTCTTGGAATTGGGCAAAGGTTTTACTTTTGTAGGTGAACAATATCCAATGAGAATTAATAATAAAACATTTAAATGTGATTTGGTTTTTTATCACAGAATATTAAAATGCTTTTTCTTGGTAGATTTGAAGATTGATGAAGTTGAGCATAAAGATATTGGTCAAATGAACATGTATATGGGATATTTTGCTGAAGAAGTAAACGAGCCGGATGATAAACCTCCAGTTGGATTAATATTAGCGCGAGAAAAAGATGAATTGATGGTTAAATATGCTACTTATGGTATGGATACAAATTTGTTCGTATCGAAGTATGAATTGTATTTACCAGATGAAAATGAGTTGAGGAAACTAGTAGAAAAAGCCTTAAACGATGATACAGAAATAGAAAATTAGAAATCAATTCTAGAGTTTCTAAAGATGTTCTAGAAAGTCATTCTAGAATTTTAAATGGGAAAAAGCCCTTGAAATAGGGATTTTTAGCATGGAAATATAATATCATTCTAGAATTTTTAAAACATAAAGATGAGATATTTCTAGAATATTGATTAAGAAAACATTTAAATAGAATGACAGATAAAAAAAGAAATATGAAGAAATAACAGGAACTAATGAGAGCAGAAAAAAATGTAACAGCGGAAGTAAATGATGAGGCTGCAACAGAAGCAATACTTAATACAATAGGTGTTGCTGATAAACAGCTACGTGATGCGGAAAAGAAGCAAGTTAGAATCAGTGTTTTGATTATTGCACTTATGCCATACGTAGCTGAGTAATCAGTTGATATGACATTTCAGAGTCAGGTTCGAAAGAGCCTGGCTCTTTTTTTGTATTTATAGAAAATCTGAGTTAGATTGATAGGATTTAATACCCAAAAATGATATATTTTAGATAGTATTTTTTATGGGAGAATAATGAACATGATTATCAATTATTTAGTTATTATGAATGCCTTGGGACTGGCAGCTATGGGGCTCGATAAGAAGAAGGCTATTAGAAATGAGTGGAGGATTCCAGAGAAGACACTTTTCTTAATTAGTGCTATTGGAGGAAGCATAGGAACATTTTTAGGAATGCACCTTTTCCGTCATAAAACAAAGCACTGGTATTTTGTAGTGGGAATGCCTGCTATTTTAATGGTTCATGTAGTAATAGGATGGATTATTTACAGTAAAATGTATCTGGGATAGGAAGTGTTGTACGACACTCAAATATAAGACAGAAAAACTGTTGAACAATACTTACAAAGGGGGAGTTTACAATGCCAAGAGTTAATCTATCTATTAATCAGGAGATGTATGACAAGATAAAGCATCAGGCTGAGATACAGGGGATTTCGGTCAACAACATGATTTATAGTCAGCTGCAGAAGCAGTATGGGGATGACGAGTTTGATTACATTGTTGCACTTGATTGTTTAAAACAGGAGGCCTCAGAACAGAGTGGATATTTTAGCTTATGGGAGCTTCCAACATTTCAAGAGATAAGCAACCAGGGAAGGAAAGAATCACCTGAGCAAATCAGAGCTCGACTTGGTAAAATGTTCCACGATTCAGTTAAGAATGGACAGGTGTGGGACGTAATGATTCATAAAGGAAAGATTGACGTGCCACAACATAAGTCAAAAAGACCAGGAAGAGCCGTGATATACGCAAAAAAGAGCGAACAGAGAGAACTGTTGTACAACACCCCAGATGGCATGTTTAATATTGTTGAACAACACTTACAAGAGGCTATAAATCAATAAATGATGAAGTACTCAAATATAGTAAAAGCAAAGTTCATATCCAGACCAAACAGGTTCATAGCACAGGTAGATTTGGAAGGAAAAGAGATTACAGTACATGTAAAGAATACCGGTAGATGTAAGGAATTATTGCTACCAGGAAGAACGGTGTATCTTGAGAAGGCAAGTAATCCAGATCGTAAGACACCCTATGACTTGGTGGCAGTGGACACGCCAATAGGTATAATCAATATCGATTCGCAGGCGCCAAATGCTGTTGTAAAAGAGTGGCTTTTAAAACAGGACTATACAGTAGTGCAGCCTGAGTATAAGTACGGAGATTCCAGAATAGATTTCTATATGGAAAAAGGAGAGGAAAAATATCTTCTTGAAGTTAAGGGATGCACTCTTATAAAAGATGGCATAGGATATTTTCCAGATGCACCTACCGAAAGAGGAGTAAAGCATCTGCGAGAACTTGCAAAAGCGATTGATAAGGGTTTCAAAGCAATGGTGGCTTTTGTAATTCAGGTAGAGGAAGTGACAGAAGTAAGACCTAATATTGATACCCACCCAGAATTTGCGGTAGCTTTACAGGAAGCAAAAGAAGCAGGCGTAGAAGTATTATGTTTGCCTTGTAATGTATGGGAGGATGGATTAGAGATTATATGATACAGGAAAAGCGAAAGTGTTGCACAACAGTATTGATATGGCTGTTGTAAATATAGAACAAGACTTACAAAGCTAGAAAAGAGGAGCATTTCTGCTCCTCTTTAAATATATGCAAGCCATTATTTTTCAGAATACTCTTTTAATCTATCAGCATTGATGTTTCCGGAATTAATGGTGTTCGCTACCCACAGTTTAAGTGCCTCAACAGTATGGTCGATTTGGTCAAGCTGTTTTTGGATATGAACGAAATCTGGAATTTCATCATCTGAGACAATACCGTCGGCGGTAATCTCAATGAGTCGATCCTTTTGCTTATCTAGTGAGTTAAGAGCTGAAAGCATTCCAAGAACAATCTCAGAAAGAGAGGAAACCTTTACTTCAGGAACAGACTCTTTTCCAATGCGACATTCATGTGTGCAATAGTAATTGCAAAGTTCAGGTTTCTTATATGCACTAGCCATATCAACAACATCTTCAGGATATATGGCCGCTTTACCAGTCTCTAATTTTTCCAGACGGCTTTCACTGATTGTGCCAATGAGCTCACTGGCTTGTGCACGTGTAAGACCAGCCGCCTCTCTACTTTCAAAAAATATATTCTTATCGTCTCTAATTGACTTTCTGCCCATTTAAACCTCCGTGAGTACATTAAAAATTTAGGTATATTATATCTATTTTTTCTATTCAGCGAAATAGAATATGAGTATTTACTGTAATAAAGATATAATATTATTACATATGGGATTAGAATATAATCAATAAAAGAAAAACCTGAACAGGTAGAAATGATGAACGGTTTTAAGATAAGGAGTGAAAGATATGTTTACATTTTTATTCTTTGTATTATTTTTTATGGTATTTGGAAAGATGATTGGATTTGCTTTTAGAGCAACATGGGGATTGATGAAAGTTTTGCTTTACATTGTATTCCTTCCATTAATTCTTGTGGGTTTAGTTTTTGGTGGTTTACTTTACATTGCTTTTCCTGTATTACTTGTAGTAGGAGTAGTAAGTTTAATTGCAAATGCGTAATTTAATCAGAGGGGTTTTTGCAGATGAAGGAGCGAAGCATAAAAGAAATAGTCCAGTTACAGACTAAGTTCTTTAGAAGTGGAAGCACCAGAGATATTGAATATCGTAAGCAGAAGTTGACTAAACTTGAAGAAGGGATTCGTGCTCACGAGGATGATTTATATGAAGCTTTTCAGGAAGATTTAGGAAAATCCAAAGCGGAAAGCTATATGGCAGAAATTGCTCAGGTTTTAGGCGAGCTTGGTTACATAAGAAAACATCTTGGAAAATGGTCAAAGCCAAAGAAAGCAAAAACAACCTCTGGCACATTTCCGGGAAAGAGCAGGATATATATGGAGCCATACGGAGTAGTTCTCGTATTGGCGCCATGGAATTATCCTGTCTTTCTTGCGTTTTCCCCAGTAATAGGAGCAATAGCAGCAGGAAACACAGTTGTCCTAAAGTGCTCAAAGAGTAGTCCAAACTGTGCAAGAGTGATACGTGAGATTATAAACGAGTCTTTACCAGAAGAGCTTTGTTATTCCGCTAAGGCTGAAATCGATTATGACGAAGTATTAGATCAGGATTATCAATATATCTTTTTCACGGGAAGTCCACGTGTAGGAAAACAGATAATGAAAACTGCATCGAAAAGATTGATACCTGTCTCGTTGGAGCTGGGTGGAAAGAGTCCATGTATAGTGACTGATTCAGCAAATATAAAACTTGCAGCTAAAAGAATAATTTGGGGAAAGCTTTTGAATGCTGGACAGACATGTATTTCTATTGACTATATTTTAGTTGATAGAAAAGTGAAGGAAGCCCTGGTGTCTGAGCTTAAGGATGAAGTAGATAGAACTTATGGAAAGCCATTGTTAAATAAAGACTATCCAAAGATTGTATCTAATCATCATTTCAACAGGCTTATGAAGCTTATTGAGGAAGAGCGTAAGCTTGGAAAGGTAATTGATGGTGAGGGAGATGCCCAGTCTCGAAAAATATCACCAGCTATTATAACTGACGCGGATTTCACCCATCCAACAATGGAAGAAGAGATATTTGGACCAATCCTACCTGTGATAAACTACGATAATATTGATGAGGCAGTGGAACAAATAAATGATAGACCACATCCTCTTGCAACGTATATATTTACCGAGGATGCAGCGTTGGCGAAAAGCCTGATAAACAAATTACCATTTGGAGGAGGCTGCATAAACGATACAATCCTTCATATTGCAAACCATCACATGCCTTTTGGCGGAGTTGGAAACAGTGGTATGGGAAATTATCATGGATTTTATAGCTTCAGGACATTTACCCATGAAAAGAGTGTTTACTGGGGCTCTACAAAAATCGATATACCTATACGTTATGGTCCGTTAGATGATAAAAAATGGCAGTTTTTAAAGAAATTCATATGATTTTTTGAACAGGCCAGGAGGGTGCCCATATTTATGGGCACCCAATTTTTTTAAAATTATAGCTGAATAAAACAGAGGATAAAACAGAGGTAAAACAGAGGGCGAAGAAAGGAGGCTTTTATGGATAAAAATATAAAGCTTTATATAGATATGGATGGTTGTATTGCTAAATGGAATGTTGATGCATCAATTGAAGAGACTTTTGAGCCGGGATATTTTGCGAGTCTGGAACCAGAAGAAAATCTGATTACGGCAGTTAAGCTATTATCAGAGGAATATGATGTTTCTATTCTTTCAGCGGTTTATCAGGATAATCACTCTATTGGGGATAAGCTGGCATGGCTTAAAAATAATGGATTGGGATATTTGGAAATCATATTTGTGCCATATGGAGAGTCCAAGCAGAAATACATAGATCATGAATATACTTCTATTCTTATCGATGATTACTCTAAGAATTTGGAAGAGTGGGTTATGTCAAAAAACTGCTTTGGTATTAAATACCTTAACGGTATTAATGCTACTAAGGGACAATGGACTGGATTTATGGTTTCTGGAAAGATGAATTCACAGGCATTATTTACAACTATCAATGGAATTGTAAAAGAGATTGCCGCAGCATAATATTGACATTACACAATTAAATTAAGTAAGATAGGACTTGAAAGGTCATAATTATTTGACAGTAAAAGGAGGATTTTAAAATGGCAGAGAATAAGTACACAGGCACAAAAACAGAAAAGAATCTTTGGGAGGCTTTTGCTGGAGAGTCAATGGCTAGAAATAAGTATACATACTTCGCTTCAGTAGCTAAGAAAGCAGGTTATGAGCAGATTGCAGCTTTATTCTTAAAGACAGCTGACAACGAGAAGGAGCATGCTAAGCTTTGGTTCAAGGCATTAGGTGGGGTTGGTACTACACCTGAGAATCTTCTTCATGCAGCTGAGGGTGAGAATGCTGAGTGGACAGATATGTACGACAGAATGGCTAAGGAAGCAGAAGAGGAAGGCTTTCCTGAGCTCGCAGCCCAGTTCAGAGGTGTAGCAGCTATCGAGAAAGAGCATGAGGATCGTTATCGTAAGCTTTTCCATAATGTTGATGCCATGGAAGTATTCAAGAAGAGCGGTGTTACAATGTGGGAGTGCCGTAACTGTGGCCATATCGTTGTTGGAACAGAGGCTCCAGAGGTATGTCCGGTATGTAAGCATCCAAAGGCTTACTTCGAGGTTAGAGAGCAGAACTATTAAGATAGATTTTTAAAGTCAAAATTGCTTTAAAAAACTGTCGAAAACAGTAACACTTAGAGACAAAGTAATATATAATGGGCGAGTGGTGACTTTTTCATCCCTCGCCTTATTTTTAGCGGGGATGCGAGGATGAAGAGCATCAACAGCTTAAGGGAAAAGGTAATGTAAATGAAGAAATACGAGCAGAAATCAGCTCCTATTTGTGAGGCATTGGAGCGATTTAGACGAAGGAGAGTAGTTCCCTTCGATGTTCCCGGACACAAGCGTGGAAGAGGTAATCCCGAGCTTGTAGATTTGTTGGGAAAGCAGTGTGTTGGATTGGATGTAAATTCCATGAAGCCGCTGGATAATTTGGGACATCCCATTTCTGTTATTAAAGAGGCGGAGGAGCTTACAGCTGATGCTTTTGGGGCGGCTCATGCCTTTCTTATGGTTAATGGTACTACCAGCTCAGTTCAGACTATGATTTTATCAGTTTGTAAAGCTGGAGATAAAATTCTTATTCCGAGAAATGTCCATAAGAGTGTTATTAATGCCATGGTGCTTTGTGGCGCCGTGCCTGTTTACGTGGAAGTAAAGGTCAATCCAGAGATAGGTATTGCCCTTGGTGTAGAGGTAGAAGAAGTTAGACGTGCAATGGATGCAAATCCAGATGCAAAAGCTATCCTTATAAATAATCCTACCTACTATGGCATTTGTTCAAATTTGAAAGAAATAGTAAAGATTGCCCATGAGCATGGAATGAAAGTCCTTGCAGACGAGGCTCACGGAACACATCTTTATTTTAATGATAATTTACCAATATCGGGAATGGCTGCAGGAGCGGATATGGCAGCTGTTTCTATGCATAAATCTGGCGGAAGCCTTACTCAAAGTTCTATTCTTCTTTGCGGAGAAAATATGGATGCTGAGTATGTGCGTCAGATTATAAATCTTACACAGACTACCAGTGCATCTTATTTGCTGCTGTCCAGTCTGGATTTATCTAGAAGAAATCTCGCTTTAAGAGGTGAGGAATCTTTTGAAAAAGTAGCTCGCATGGCAGAGTATGCCCGTAGCGAGATTAATGAAATCGGTGGCTTCTACGCTTATGGCAAGGAGCTCATTGATGGAGACAGTGTTTACGATTTCGATGTTACTAAGCTTTCTATATATACTCAGGGAATTGGTCTTACAGGAATTGAGGTATATGACCTTTTAAGAGATGAGTATGATATTCAGATTGAGTTTGGTGATATCGGAAATATTTTGGCGTACATTTCCATTGGAGATAGAATTCAGGATATTGAGCGATTAGTTGGAGCTTTAGAGGATATTAAGCGTCTCTATGAAAAGGACTCCAGCGACCTTTACTGCGGAGAGTTCATTCAGCCTGAAAACGTTATGACTCCACAGCAGGCTTTTTACGCTGACAAGGTGCAGTTGCCATTACACGACACAGATGGCAAGATTTGCGCCGAGCTTGTAATGTGTTATCCACCTGGTATTCCTATTTTGACACCTGGAGAGAGGATTACAAAAGAAATCATTGAGTATATCGATTTCGCCAAGGAAAAAGGTTGTAGTCTTCAGGGTACTAAGGACCCAGAGGTTGAGCTTATTAGCGTAATTAAGGAGAAATAATGGATTTTTGGTTTTCACAGATGGAAACGGAGCACGTTAAGACGAGCATCCGTGTAAATAAACAGTTGTACAGCGGTCAGAGCGAGTACCAGCGAATCGATGTTTTCGAGACACAGGAGCTGGGAAAGATGATTGTATTAGATGGTGAGATTATCTTCTCAGAGGCAGATGAATTCATCTACAACGAGATGGTAGTTCACGTGCCGATGGCAGTGCATCCTTGCGTAAAGCAGGTGCTTATCATTGGTGGAGGAGATGGCGGCGTAGCCCGCGTACTCACACAGTATCCTGAAATCGAGCACATTGATGTGGTTGAGCAAGATGAAAAGTTCGTAGAAATCAGCAAGGAGTTTTTCCCTGAGACAGCAAAGGGATTTGATGATGAGCGAGTTACAGTCACAAATATGGACGGTCTCAGATTCCTTCGCCGATGCAGAGATAAATATGATTTGATTATCAACGATACAACAGACCCATTCGGATATGCAGAAGGTCTTTTCACAAGAGAGTTTTATGGCAGTTGCTATAGAGCACTTAAGGAAGATGGAATCATGGTTTATCAGCATGGTAGTCCTTTCTACGATGAAGATGAGGAAGCCTTTAGAGCCATGCATCGAAAGGCCTACAAGAGCTTCCCTATCAACAGGGTTTATCAGGCAAACATTCCTACATGTCCATCAGGCTATTGGATGTTTGGATTTGCTTCAAAGAAGTATCATCCACTGAAGGATTTGGATACCAAGCGCTGGAAGGCAAGAAACTTACAGACCTGGTACTACACAACAAATCTTCACAAGGGAGCCTTCATGTTACCTAGATATGTAGAGGATTTATTGGTCGAAGAAGAGAAGGCTGCTAAAAAAGAATCAAAGGAAAATATTGAATAAATAGGAGAGTAATAAAATGGCAAGATTATTAATTATTGGTTGTGGCGGAGTAGCACAGGTTGCAATTTCAAAGTGCTGCCAGAACAGTGATATTTTTGAGGAGATTATGATTGCGAGCCGCACAGTTTCAAAGTGCGAGGCAATGAAAGAAAAGCTTCAAGACAAGACAAAGACAGTTATCAAGACTGCTCAGATAGATGCAGATGATGTAGAGGCACTTACAAAGCTTATTAAGGACTATGCTCCAGATGCAGTTCTTAACGTAGCACTTCCTTATCAGGATCTTACAATTATGGATGCATGTCTTGCAGCAGGTGTAGATTATATTGATACAGCAAACTATGAGCCAGAGGATACAGATGATCCTAAGTGGAGAGCAATCTACGAGAAGAGATGCAAGGAGCTAGGCTTCTCAGCATACTTTGATTATAGCTGGCAGTGGGCTTACGAAGATAAGTTTAAGAATGCTGGTCTTACAGCACTTCTTGGAACAGGATTTGATCCAGGTGTAACAAGCGTATTTGCAGCTTATGCAAAGAAGCATTACTTTGATGAGATTCATACAATCGATATCCTTGATTGCAATGGTGGAGATCATGGCTATCCATTTGCAACAAACTTCAATCCAGAGATTAACCTTCGTGAGGTTTCAGCACCAGGTTCATATATGGAAAACGGAAAGTGGATTGAGATTCCAGCTATGAGCATCAAGAGAGAGTACGACTTTGATGGTGTTGGTGTGAAGGACATGTACCTTCTTCACCATGAGGAAATTGAGGCTCTTGGAAGAAATATGCCAGAGGTTAAGCGAATTCGTTTCTTCATGACATTTGGTCAGAGCTACCTTACACACATGAACTGCCTTGAAAATGTAGGAATGCTTAGCACTACACCTATTAACTTCAATGGACAGGAAATTGTTCCAATTCAGTTCCTTAAGGCTCTTCTTCCAGACCCAGCTTCACTTGGTCCAAGAACAGTTGGTAAGACAAATATTGGATGTATCTTCACAGGTATCAAGGATGGTAAGGAGCGCTCTATCTATATTTATAATGTATGCGATCATCAGGAGTGCTACAAGGAGGTAGGCTCACAGGCTATTTCTTACACAACTGGTGTACCAGCAATGATTGGTGCTATGATGGTTGTAACAGGACAGTGGAAGAACCCAGGTGTGTTCACAACAGATGAGTTCGATCCAGATCCATACATGGAAGCTCTTAATAAGTGGGGCTTACCTTGGCAGGTAGTAGAGAATCCAGTTCTCGTAGATTAATCGATAGCGGGGGAATAAATGATATTATCGCAGGTGGAAACACCCTCATACGTAATCGATGAGGGTAAATTGATAGAGAATCTTAAGGTTTTAGAAAGGGTGCAGCAGGAGGCAGGTTGTAAAATTCTGCTGGCCCAGAAGGCCTTTTCAAACTTTTGTGTTTATCCATTAATAGGTAAGTATCTTGCAGGTACTACAGCAAGCGGTCTATATGAGGCTCGCCTTGGTAAGGAGGAAATGGGCAAGGAGAATCATGTATTTGCACCGGCCTACAAGGAAGCTGATATGGATGAATTGGTAAAGCTTTGCGACCATATTATTTTTAACTCAGTTGCACAGCTGATGAAGTACAAGGATAAATGTCTAGATGCAGGAGTTTCTATCGGGCTTAGGATTAATCCTGAGTGTTCTACACAGGGGGACCAGGCAATTTATGACCCATGTTCAAAAGGGTCGAGACTTGGCGTTACTCTTACAAATTTACAGCAGGCTATAGATAATAATCCTGATGTATTAAAGGGTGTTGATGGTCTTCATTTTCATACGCTATGTGAGCAGAATAGTGATGATTTAGAGACTACAATTGAAGTCGTAAAAGATAAGTTTGGACAGTATCTAGACAAAATGAGCTGGATAAATATGGGTGGAGGACATCATATTAGTCGTGAAGATTATGATATAAATCGCCTTGTTCGTATCATAAAAGACGTGAAAGAAACCTATAATCTAGAGGTATATCTAGAGCCAGGAGAAGCAATTGCTTTGAACGCAGGATACCTTGTGACAGAGGTTTTGGATATTGTTGATAATGGGATAAAGACATTAATTTTAGATGCATCTGCAGCATGTCATATGCCAGATGTTTTAGAAATGCCATACCGTCCACCTCTTAAGGATTCAGGAGAGTGGGGACAGAAGCCTTATGAATACAGGCTTAGTTCTTATACCTGTCTCGCAGGAGATATCATCGGAGATTATTCCTTCGATAATGAGATTATGGTTGGAGATCGCCTTGTATTTGAGGATATGGCTATATATTCAATGGTTAAGAATAATACGTTTAATGGCATCCCACTTCCTAGCATTTATTTACAGAAGCAGGATGGAGATTGTCAGTTAGTTAAGAAATTTGGATATGAGGATTTCAAGAATCGTCTGTCCTAGTGGGGTTTTATGATAAGTACACCTAAAGCAGATAAATTTTATATGCCAGCAGAGTATGCTTCCCACCGTGGATGCGTGATGATATGGCCGGTAAGACCAGGTTCGTGGCCATATGGTGGATTGCAGGCAAAGGCAGTTTTTTCTCAGATAGCAATAGCAATTTCAGAGAGCGAAGAGGTATGGATGCTGGCTGATGAAGCCCACCTTCACGAAGTAGAGGAGACCTTTGAAAAATGGCCAAGTATTCATCCACTTCAGATAGAGACAAACGATGCATGGGCCAGAGATGTAGGGCCTACCTGTGTTGTAAACGGCGTAGAAGTGAGAGGAATTGACTGGGAGTTTAACGCCTGGGGCGGAGAATATGATGGTCTTTATGCCCACTGGGAAAAGGACGATGCAGCAGCATCTCAGATATGTAAAGCTCTCGGAATGGAATGCTACGATGCACATCCATTTGTATTGGAGGGCGGTAGCATACACTCAGATGGCGAGGGTACTGTAATTGTCACAGAAGCCTGCTTACTTAGCAAAGGACGTAATCCAAAGATGTCCAAGAATCAGATTGAAAATAAGCTGAAGGAATATCTTGGAGCTGAAAAGATAATCTGGCTTCCATCAGGAATATATAATGATGAGACTAATGAACACGTGGATAATGTGTGTGCTTTTACGGGCCCTGCAACAGTAGTATTGGCATGGACTGATGATAAGGACGATCCACAGTATAATATGAGTAAAGCCTGCCTAGACGTTCTTGAAAAGGAAACAGATGCAAAAGGAAGAAACTTTATAGTTCACAAGCTTCCTATCCCAAAGAAACCTGTTTGTATCAATGAAGAAGAGCTTAAGGGCTACGAATTTGAAGAAGGCGAAGATGTTCGTGAGGTTGGCGAAAGGTTAGCAGCCAGCTATGTAAACTTTTATATATCAAACGGGGGAATTATCTTGCCTCAGTTTAATGATGAGAATGATAAAGTGGCGGTGGAAATTCTTGGAAAACTATTTCCAGAAAGAAAGATTTATCCAGTATATGCCAGAGCAATAATAGTAGGTGGTGGAAATATTCATTGCATCACCCAACAAATTCCAGCAGGAGAATAACTATGAGAAAAGTAACAGTGGCGGCTATTCAAATGAGCTGCACTACAGTAGTTTTGGAAAATATAAAAAAAGCGGACAAAATGGTTCGCGAAGCAGCAGCTTCAGGCGCACAGATTATACTTATCCCAGAGCTTTTTGAGCGACAGTATTTCTGTCAGGAGCGTCAGTATGAATACTATTATTTTGCAAAATCCGTAGAGGAAAATGATGCTGTATGCCATTTTAAGAAGGTGGCTAAGGAGCTCTCAGTAGTTATTCCTGTCAGCTTTTATGAAAAGGATGGAAATGTACTTTATAATTCTGTGGCAATAATTGATGCAGATGGAGAAGTACTTGGAGTTTATAGAAAGACTCATATTCCTGACGACCATTTTTATCAGGAGAAATTTTACTTCACACCAGGTAACACAGGCTTTAAGGTTTGGGATACAAAGTATGCTAAGATTGGAGTAGGAATCTGTTGGGATCAGTGGTTCCCTGAGACAGCAAGAGCAATGGCAGTACAGGGTGCGGAGCTTCTTTTCTACCCAACGGCTATTGGTAGCGAGCCTATTCTTGAAAGTGATAGCATGCCACATTGGAGACGTTGTATGCAGGGACATGCAGGCAGCAACCTTATGCCAGTTATAGCTGCCAATAGAATTGGACTTGAAGAGGTAAAGCCTTGCAAGGAAAATGGTGGACAGGAATCCAGTCTCAATTTCTATGGAAGTTCCTTTATGACAGATGAGACAGGAGCGATTCTTGAGGATGCCAGCCGCGATAAAGAACAGGTGCTTATTCACACCTATGATTTAGAGGAAATAGCAGAGAATCGCCTTAGCTGGGGAATCTTCAGAGACAGAAGACCAGACTGTTATGGTGACATTTGTAAGTAACTAAGGAGGTAGATTATGAAGATTGTATTTTTGGACAGAAAGACAATTGGAGAAGATATTGATTTATCAGGATTTGAGAGATTTGGAGAAGTAGTAATCTATGATTACTCAGCTGCTGATGAGGTGCCAGCCAGGGTAGAGGATGCTGATATTATCGTTCTTAACAAGGTGCCTGTAAACGAGGCTACCATCAGCACAGCAAAGAATCTTAAGCTTGTTTGCGTTACAGCTACAGGTACAAATAATCTTGATAAGGATTACCTTGCAGGCCGTGGAATCGAGTGGAGAAATGTAGCGGGATATTCAACAGAGGCAGTTGCTCAGCATACTTTCTCATTAGCATTCTATCTCTTAGAGCATCTTAGTTATTATGATGAGTATGTTAAGAGCGAGAAGTATGTAAACGATAGAATGTTTACTCACTTTGAAAAGCATTTCCATGAAATTGCAGGAAAGACCTGGGGTATCATAGGACTTGGTGCAATCGGTAGCCGAGTAGCAGAAATTGCAAAGCTTTTTGGAGCCAATGTAATCTACTATTCTACCAGTGGACGTAATCATTCAGATATCTACAAAGAGGTGGATTTTGAAACACTGTTATCCACATCAGATGTTGTTTCTATCCACGCACCACTAGATGAAAATACAATGCACCTTATCGACAAAGCAGCTCTTTCAAAGATGAAGAAGAACGCTATCCTCATCAATGTTGGAAGAGGTCCAATCATTGTGGAAAAAGACCTTGCAGATGCACTTGAATGTGGACAAATTGCAGCAGCAGGTTTGGACGTTCTTGATGTGGAGCCAATGTCTCCTGAGAATCCACTTGTAAGAATCAAGGACAGTACAAAGCTTCTTATCACACCTCATATTGCATGGGCAGCAGTAGAAGCTCGCCAGCGTCTTATGAAGATTATCGAGGGACAGATTGAGGATTTCCTTAAATAATATAGATTAAGACATCATTTCTTCAAACTAATTTGCTAGACTAGGTTCACTGGGAGAGCTGATAAGGATTCAAAATATGAATTGGAAGTTTGAAGATGAAAACAAACCATATAGCTCTGATGATGCCTACGATGATTTAGAAGCGGTTAAGGAAATGCTTAGAGAAGCACAGCGTAAGATTACCCGCAATAAATTAGAAGATAGTGGCATCGATTTTAGTGTAAATATAGAAATAGAAAAAAATAATAATAATGATTAAAAAGGCAACTGTTCACAATGTTACAACAGTTGCCTTTTTTACACTTTTTTCACAGTATGTACGTAATTATAGGCTATAATCCAAATAGTCGGTTTTCTAGCTTTGTGGAGTAATACTGTTCAATCGGCCAGGGAGATGATAAACGGAGGTCGAATATGGAGAGCAAGGAAAATGTTGGCACAATGGATAAGTTAGCCCAAATGGTAAAGATTTCTTCACTGAGAACAGCTATTTTGGGATTGCTAATCATATCGTTGGTGTGTGTAGGTGTGGCTGCAACAATTGTAGGAACCACCAATATGCGCCGAGGAATGGAATACGAGGTTGAAACAGGTGTAATGGCAACTTGTGCATCATACGCTCAGGTTTTGGATTATATTGAGAAAAGTATGACTGCCGAGGAAATAGCGAATCTTACACTGGAGCAGGAAATGCACGAAGAGACAGGTTATGATTATACCTTCTTTAGAGGAGATACTCGTGAGCGTTCAAGTATCGAAGGAGCAGTTGGAACGAAAGCCGGAGATGCTGTTATTGCGGAAGTATTAAATGGAGGCAATAGATATTCAGCAGAAAACGTAATGATAAATGGTCAGCCATTTTACGTAGCATACATTCCTTTAAAAGATGAAACCGGTGCAATTTATGGTATGGCCTTTGTTGGTTTGGAAAAAATAGCAGTAACAGAGTATATAAGTAAAAAAGTAGCTTGGACTGTTACTCTTTCCTTCGCAATCATAATTATTTTTGCTATAATCGCAGTTCTTTATATCGTACAGATTATAAAGTCAATTGATGAAAACGTTAGAGCTGTTCGCCAGATGGCAACAGGTGATTTGGAAATTCATCTTAGTGATAAGGTTAAGAATAGAAGAGATGAGCTTGGTGAAATGTCAAATGCCTTGTTTGACATGGCTGAGAAAATCAGAGATGTTATTGGTAATGCCAGAGTGTCGTCTAACGAAGTGGATGATTCAGCGGCGTATCTGTATGACACAATAGAGACAATTACGGAAACAGCAGATAATGTAACTACAGCAGTTTCTCAGGTAGCAACAGGTGCATCCTCACAGGCTGAATCCTTACAGGAAGCTGTTGAAAGCGTAAATGATATCAACGAAGCAATTCAGCTTATTATTGGAAATACAGATGAGATGCATAATATTGCAGATCTTATGCAGGATAATTCGAAGGCCAGTCAGGATAAGCTGACAGAGCTTAGAATGTCTACAAGAGAAAGTATTGCTGCTATCGATGGAATCGTAGAGTTGATTGGAAATACAAACACAGCCGTAACAACAATTAGTGAGGCTGTACAGATAATTGATGCTATTGCTGCACAGACAAATCTGTTATCATTAAATGCAAGTATAGAAGCTGCTAGAGCAGGTGAAGCAGGTAAGGGATTTGCTGTTGTTGCTGATGAGATCCGTCAGTTGGCAGACCAGTCCGCAGCAGCTGCTCAGAATATTCAGGAAGCAATGAAGGGACTTGCAGCTGATTCTAATAAGACAATGGAAGAAGCCGGCAGCGTGCAAGAAGCCATCAGTAAGCAGCGTAGTACTATTCACAGAACCATTGAGCAGGTTGATCTCCTTATTGAGGATATTAACAAGTCAGTAACTCTTACAAAAGAAATTGTTGAAAACGTTGATAAATCAGAGAAGGCTAGTACAGTTATATCAGAGACCATCAATAATCTTTCAGCTATTTCACAACAGAACGCAGCTAGCTCAGAAGAAACAAGAGCTTCTATGCAAGATCTTTCTGACACAATGGAAATTCTTTCAGAAAAGGCAAATGGTCTTACCAAAATTGCCAAGGTGCTTGATGAGGAAATGGCTTTCTTCCAGTAGAGGATTTGATGGACAGAAAATTATATCTAGAATGTAATTCAGGAATTAGTGGGGACATGACAGTTGGCGCTCTTTTAGATTTGGGCGCCGACAGCCATGTCCTTTTAGATGCTTTAAAAAGCATAAAAGCGGATGGATTTGATATCGTTATAAAGCGGTTAAAAAAGAGAGATATTGAATGCACCGATTTTGATGTGGTGCTGGATAAGGAGCATGACGGACACGACCACGATATGGAGTATCTCTATGGTCATCTTCATGGAGAGTCACATGGTGATCATGAACATGGTCACGAGCATCATCATGGACATCATCACCGTGGGATTAAAGAGATTTACGAGATTATCGATAGCACCGAAATGACTGATGGGGCGAGAAAGATTGCAAAGGACATATTTGAAGTTCTTGCAAAGGCGGAGTCCAAAGCACATGAGGTGCCTTTGGAGGAAGTACATTTTCATGAGGTGGGAGCTATAGACTCTATAGTAGACATTATTGCAATCGCAGTATGTCTTGATAATCTGGAAATTACAGATGTGATTGTCCAAAAGCTATATGATGGTAAGGGCACAGTAAGATGCCAGCATGGTATCCTGCCAGTACCTGTTCCAGCAGTAAAAAATATTGTAAATGATAACGATATTGAGCTAGAGATTATCGATGTTTTAGGAGAGCTTGTAACTCCTACGGGAGCTGCAACGGTAGCAGCTATTCGAACAACCAATAATCTTCCAAGAGAGTATAAAATTGAAAAAACTGGCTATGGAAATGGAAAAAGAGATTATGGTTTAGATGGCGTGTTAAAAGCTATGATAATTCAGGAATAAATAGATAAACAAATTGTTTTTGGACACAATATTTAATATAGTATATTAAAAGGGTGAAACACAGCTGGTTTGGGGGAGGCTAGAATGTCAAACAAGGAAAACGATATTTTATCAAATATTGATTATTCAGCGCAGGATATTTTGTACATGCTAAGAGACCTGCCTGATGCGTGCTGTATTTTTCAAGTTCTCACGGATCCGTTTGGAACCGTACAGGATATGCAGTTCTTATTCGCCAATGAAAAATATGCCAGTCTTGTTGGAAAATCTACCAGCGAGCTTATTGGATCAACCTATTACAATACTGTAAATAACAGGGATGAGGATTGGATTCGCCTGAGCTATCAGGCAGCAATCATGCGCCAATCTGTAATCAACAGCACTTATAATACACAGTTTAATAGATGGTTTGAATTTTGGGCTGTACCAGTTTATAAGAAGGGCTTCTGTGCTTTTATTATTCATGATGTAACAGCAGAAAAGCGCAAGGAGGTAAATCGCGTTATTACCACCAAGTCCAATAATTTCATTTTGGAATGCGCTAAGTATCTCTCGGCAAACGATTTCAAAAAGGGAATAAAGTACACGCTTAAAGCCCTTGGAAATATTTTAAAGGCAGACAGAGCCGCTATTTTAGAAACATATCAGGGCGAGTGCGGAGAGGTGTTGGCTTGGGCTGATAAAATAGGAGGTACTGGTCTTCCCGGTAAAGAAATTCTGGAGCAATATGATTTTTACACCCTTTGGCAAAAGCAAATGGGAGATAATAATGTGTATATCTGTGATGATGTGGCTATGGTAAACGCTCAAAATAGTGAAGTTTACAAGGCTGTATTGCATGGAACCATATCACGATACATAGTCGCTGCATTAAAGGACAGGGGAAATATCATAGGATATTTGCTGATAGATAATTATTCTCTTGATTTAGATATTAATGTTAAAGAGGTTGTAGAATCAATCAGTATTTTCATATCAGAGGAGCTTCGAAATTACGTAATTACCAATGAATTGATGTATAGAAATACCCATGATGAGCTTACAGATCTTGGTAATCGTAGATCATACAATGAAACAATTAGCATGCTGGAAGGCATGGATGTATCAGTAGGAGTATGTTTTATTGATATAAATGGATTAAAGAATATCAATGATAGTTATGGCCATGATGAAGGCGATGAGTTAATTAAGGAGACTGCAGGTGTTGTTGCCAGTGTCTTTAAGAAAAAGTATTGCTATAGGATAGGCGGAGATGAATTCATTGTCATTATCCCTAATATAACAAAGGAACATTTTGAAGAAGAAGTGTCGAAGCTTAGAAAGAAAGCGAAAACTATTTCAATTGCTGCAGGTGCAATTTGGAGCGATAATGCTAGGGATATGGAGAATTTGATTGATCAGGCCGATAAATTGATGTATGTGGATAAAGAAGCTTATTTTGGAGAACACGAACGTAGACACAAAATATAATGTTAAAAAGGCTGTTGTGCATATTGTGCAACAGCTTTTTTGTGGTAAAATTTAGACTAATAACTTGGAAACTGGCTTAGTCAAACGGGAGATATGCGATGATTAACAAGTCTTATAAGAAAATGCTAGAGGGGAAATCAATTATCAGAGAGCTGAGTGAATATGCTACAGCAAGGGGAAAGGAAATCGGATACGAGAATGTATTTGATTACAGTCTTGGAAATCCAAGTGTGCCATGTCCTACAGGCTATACAGATGCTGTTGTGAAGATGTATCAGGATAAGGATCCTATGGCGATTCACGGTTATAGCCCATCCCTTGGAATTGAGGATGTGAGAGCAGCAGTGGCTGAATCTATCAGCAAGAGATTTGGAGTACCATACGAAGCAAAGCATATTTTTATGGCAATCGGTGCAGCGGGAGCTCTTGCCCATGCATTTAGACTTGTTACAGAGCCTGGTGATGAAATAATTGTTTTTGCACCTTTTTTCCCTGAATACACTGAATATATTGGCAGAACTGGTGCCATCATGAAGGTTGTCCCTCCAAGAACAGAGGACTTCCAGATTAATTTTGAAGAATTTAAACGTGTAATAAACGAAAAGACTATGGCAGTGCTTATAAACACTCCAAACAATCCTTCGGGTATTGTTTATAGTGAAGAGACTATTAAACGACTTGCTGATATTTTATATTCTAAGCAGGAGGAATATGGACATGATATATTTCTTATCAGCGATGAGCCATATAGAGAAATAGTTTTTGATGGGAAGCAGTGTCCTTACCCTGCGAAACACTACGATAATACTTTGACATGCTACTCATTTTCAAAGAGTCTATCCCTTCCGGGAGAGCGTATTGGCTATGTAGCAGTTAATCCTAAGGCAACAGATGCGGATATCCTTGCGGTAATTATGGGACAGATAAGCCGAGGAATAGGCCACAATTGTCCAGCATCCACATCACAGCTTGCAGTAAGTCAGGTTCTTGATGAAACAAGTGATTTAAGCGTTTATGAGACTAATATGAACATCATATACGATGCTCTTGTTGAAATGGGATTTGAAGTGGTTCGCCCAGGTGGGACATTCTATATTTTTCCTAAGGCATTGGAAGATGATGCAAATGCCTTTTGCATGAAGGCTAAGAAATATGATTTAATATTAGTTCCGGCAGATAATTTTGGCTGCCCGGGATATTTTAGAATGGCGTATTGTATTGATACTGAAAAGGTGGAGAGATCCATCGAAGTATTCAAACGTTTTGTGAGAGAAGAGTATGGCAAAGCAGAAGAAACAAATTGAGTATAGATATTATGAGATTCCAGATGGTCATTATGTGATGGCACTTTTAGGTGACACCTGGGTACGTAGCTATGGAGCAGAGCAGGAGAATCTTCTTCATTTCCACAATTATATGGAGATAGGATACTGCTATTGGGGTAATGGACACCTGACAATCGAAGAATCAAAGGTACCTTACAAGGGCGGAATAATTACTATTATTCCAGAGAATATTCCACATGAGACTAAAAGCTTTAATCAGGGCGTGTGTAAATGGGAGTACATTTACATTGACTTAGACAGCTTCATCAGAAATGAGATGTCCTTCAAGAGAATGCTTCCTGAGGAGGTAATTAAGCGAATTAATAATCAAGGCTATGTAGTGCAGTGGAACCAGAATAAGGCAGTGACCAATATAGTGCGAAATATTATTGAGGAATACCGTGAAAAGCAGCCGTATTACAAGGATGCAGTAAAGGGATATTTAAGAGCCTTCGTTGTTGAGCTCCTGAGAATTAACGAGGATATGAGTTCAAGCCTTACATTGGAGGAGAAAAGATTAAATTCTTATATCGAAAAGAGTGTAAGCTATATAGCTGAGCATTATGCTGAAGATTTAAAGATGTCAGATGTGGCACACGAATGTGGGCTTTCGGAGAGTCATTTCAGACGTATCTTTGAAGAGAGCATGAGCATGAAGCCGCTGGATTACCTGAACATGATAAGAATAGATAAGGCCTGTGAGATTATCCAGAATAAGGATTATGCCATGGAAGAAGTTGGATTCAGAGTGGGATATCAGACTCCATCTACCTTCAACCGTAACTTTAAAAAGCTTACTGGCAAGACTCCATATCAGTGGAAGAAGGATGAGAATCATTTAGGATTAACAAAAAAGAATTATAAGATTAGCGCTAAAAAGGGATGGTAAAAGCAATTTTGCCATCCCTTTTTTGTACATAATTAAACCACAATTTAAGCCAAAAACACTTATAGACAGTTGGGTAAGTAGTCGAATTTGCAATTTTTTAGCGCAATTCTATGAAACACTAAATTGGGCTTTACTAGTATTATGACCATATGAGGAGCGAGTATTGGGAAAGAATTTGTGCACAGTGCACAAATGGCCGCTCTAGTTTTTAAACAATAAGGAGAATGGAAAGAATGAAGAAGAGATTACTTTCACTCATGCTTGTTGGTGCTATGGCAGCTTCTATGGTAGCTTGCGGTGGCTCAGACACAGCAGCAGACACAACAACAGATGCAGCTACAGAGGACGGAGCTGCAGCAGCAGACGTACAGTCAGCAGATGAGAACACATTAACAGTATACGCTTGGGACGAGAATTTCAACATCCCAGCACTTAAGGCAGCTGAGAAGGATTATCAGGAGGTTAATCCAGATTTCAAGCTCGAGGTTATTACACAGTCACAGTCTTCAGATGTAGAGCAGGCAGTTACACTTGCAGCAGAAGCTGGTGACTACAGCACATTACCAGACATCGTACTTTTCCAGGATCACTACATCCAGCAGTACGTTACAAATTATCCAGATGCATGGCAGGATGTTGATGATGCAGATTGTGATTGGTCAGGACTTGGAGCTGAGAAGCTTTCATATTCTACAATCGATGGAAAGCACTACGGATTCCCTGTAGATGCTGGTACAGCAATCTTCGCATACAGAACAGACCTTCTTGAGCAGGCTGGTTATTCAATTGATGATGTTACAGGCATCACATGGGAGAAGTTCGATGAAATCGGACAGAAGGTTTATGATGCTACAGGAAAGCACCTTCTTTGCATGGATGGCAGCGGAAATGACTTATTCTACATGATGCTTCAGGAGGAAGGCGTATCACAGTTTAAGGATGGCGAGCCATATATCAAGGATAACAAGGCTCTTGTAGAGGTATTTGAAATCATCGCTAAGATGGCACAGGACAATGTACTTTATCTTGCAAATGACTGGTCAGATTACACAGATCAGGCTATTCAGGGTGACATGGTTGCTGGCGTATTCAATGGTAACTGGATTATCCCAACAATGAAGCAGGTTTCAGAGAACTCTGGTAAGTGGGAAATCGTTCCAGCTCCATCACTTACAGGTAAGCCAGGATATGCTTCAAACGGTGGATCTTCACTTTATATCACAGGTAACTGCAAGAAGACAGATCTTGCTAAGGATTTCTTAGCTTACACATTTGGTGGTCGTTCAGCTGAGGATGGACAGTCTATCACATATGATGAGGCACTTCTTAACGGTGGTGTTATCGGAACATGTGCAGCAGCTGCTGAGTCAGATGTTTACCAGCAGGGTGTTGATTTCTTCAATGGTCAGGCAATCTATGCTGACATCGTTGAATACACACAGAATGTTCCAACAGTAGAGCAGTCTGATTATCACTACTCAGCAAGAACAGCTCTTGGCACAGCTCTTCAGAACGTAATCGAGAATGGTTACACAACAGAGCAGGCTCTTGAAGAGGCTGAGACAAACCTTAGATTTGAGATGGGTCTTTAATTAAAAGATATTGTATTGTATGGGAAGTGGTTAGCCCACTTCCCTTTTTTAAAGAAGGGGGATGCCAAAGTGGATAAGAAAAAACATGGAATGACGCTTGCAAATAAACAATTGGCAGCCGGCTGGTTGTTCCTTACTCCAGCAACAATTCTCATTTTTATAATGAGTTTTTATCCAATCGTACAGGCTTTAATTACATCATTTAAAACAGGAAAGGGCGTAAACATCAAGTTTGCAGACCCACTAACATATAATTATTCTCGAATGCTACAGGATGTAATTTTCAAAACATCAATGAAAAATACATTCCTTTATTTAATAATAGAGGTTCCAGTAATGTTGGTGCTTGCTATTCTTTTAGCACAGCTTCTTAACAACAAGGACCTTAAATTCAAGGGATTTTTTAGAACATGTATCTTCTTACCATGTGCCACATCCCTTGTATCATATTCTTTGATTTTCAAATCAATGTTTGCAACACAGGGTCTTATCAATACCATTCTTCAAGGCATTGGTATTACCAATGAAAACATCAATTTCCTAGGAACAGCAGGTACAGCCAGAGCGGTAATTATTATCGCGTTAATTTGGAGATGGACAGGCTACAATATGGTGTTCTACCTTGCTGGCTTGCAGAATATTGAGTATTCAGTATACGAGGCAGCAAAGATTGATGGTGCAAATGGCTGGAAGACATTCTGGAACATTACAGTGCCACTTCTTAAGCCAACAATTGTAATGACAGCGATTATGTCAATCAACGGTACATTACAGCTCTTTGATGAGTCAGTAAACCTTACAAGCGGTGGTCCTGCAAACTCAACAATTACAATGTCACATTACATCTACAATCAGGCATTCGGACAGGGTGTTGGCAACTTTGGATACACATCAGCTATGTCCTTTGTAGTATTTGTAATGGTTGCTATCTTAGCATTCATCAATTTGAAAGTAGGTGATACACGTGACTAAGAAAAAGAATAGATCAATGGTACAGCGTAGGCTAATTCCTACATACATATTTTTGATTATCTGCTCGTTTATTTCAGTATTTCCACTTTATTGGATGATTGCAGCAGCCACAAATGAATCTATAAACGTGGCAAGAGGCTCAATTGTATTTGGAAATCAGCTTTTAGTAAATTTTGAGCATTTAAAGAATGCAGTGCAGGGCACACTTTGGAGCAGTATGGGAAACTCATTCCTTTACTCAATAGTACAGACTGTATTTACACTTTTTGTTTGTTCGATAGCGGGCTACGGTTTTGAGCTTTACCATGACAAGGGAAAGGATAGACTTTTCGGAGTACTTCTTCTTGCTATGATGGTTCCAGCTGTTGCAACAATGGTTCCTTTATATGGACTTGTATCAAAGGCAAAGCTTTTAAATTCCGTATGGGCTTTCATTTTACCTGGTATTTCAACACCATTCATGATTATGATGTTCAGACAGAATTCTCGTAATTTTCCACCTGACATCATGGAAGCAGCTCGTATTGATGGACTTTCAGAATGGAAGATTTTCTTTAAGATGTATGTTCCAGTTCAGAAGTCAATCTATGCAGCAGCAGCTGTTATCACATTCATGAATGCATGGAATGCATACATGTGGCCAAAGGTAGTTATGAGCGACAACAGAGCGCAGACAATGCCAATGTTCATCGCTAATATATCAAGTGGTTACACAGTAGATTACGGTATGACAATGCTTGGAGTATTATTCTGTTCACTTCCAACAATGGTAGTATTCTTCGTACTTCAGAAGCAGTTTGCAGAAGGTATTACAGGTAGTGTCAAGTAAGGGGAAAAACTATGGCTGAATTCAATTATTCAATTGTAAAAGACCCTAGAATTTTTCAAGAAAATCGATTAGCTCCACACTCAGACCACGAGTATTACGATAGCGAGAATTTTGCTTATGGTGAGAAATCCAATTTTAAGCATTCTCTTAATGGAATGTGGAAGTTTGAATATGCCAAAAACTACGAGTGCTGTGACAAGACTTTTTATGAAGAGGATAGAGACTGTAAGTGTTGGGACGATATAAAAGTCCCTGCACACATCCAGATGGAAGGGTATGACAAGATTATGTACGTCAACACCCAGTATCCATGGGATGGACACGAGGCTCTTGTTCCGGGGGAAATTCCTACAGAAGAAAACCCAGTAGGAAATTACGTAAAATACTTTACTGTTCCAGATTTTATGAAGGGACAGCCTGTATATATATCATTTCAGGGCGTGGAAAGCGGATTTGCACTCTGGCTCAATGGAAAATATGTAGGTTATAGTGAAGATTCCTTCACTCCGTCTGAGTTTGATTTAACACCATTTATAAAAGATGGTGAAAACAAGCTGGCAGTACAGGTATTCAAATGGACAGCTGGTAGCTGGTGTGAGGATCAGGATTTCTTTAGATTCTCAGGAATCTTTAGAGAGGTATATTTGTATACCGTTCCTGCTACACATATCAGAGATATCAGAATCCAGACACTCCTTGATGATGACTACAAGGATGCTACTCTTGTGCTCGATATGGAATCAACAGGCGATGGACTTATCCAGATGACTTTATCAGATGATGAAGTAGAGATTTTAAACAAGATTACCATAACAGAAGGTAGCAACCATTTCGAACTTCACGTTAGAGAGCCAAAGCTTTGGAGCGCTGAGCATCCATTTCTTTTCGACTTACAGCTTAACGTTTTCGGTGAGACAGGTCGTCTTGCTGAGGTTTTGAAGGAAAAAGTAGGTTTTAGAAGATTCGAGATGAAGGACGGCATGATGCACATTAACGGAAAGCGCATCGTGTTTAAGGGCGTCAATCGTCACGAATTTTCTTCATCAACAGGACGTGTTCTTTCAGAGGGAGAAATTCTTCAGGATATTATTACTATCAAGAAGAATAATATAAATGCTATTCGTACAAGCCATTATCCAAATCAGACAATCTTCTACAGGTTGTGCGATATCTTTGGATTGTACGTAATAGACGAGACAAACCTTGAAACACATGGAACATGGCAGACACCTATTCAGATTCTTAAGGTAAGAGATGACAGCTATGCTGTTCCTGGTGACAGACCAGAGTTTACCGATAATGTTCTCGATAGAGCTAACAATATGTTCCAGAGAGACAAGAATCATCCATGTATTTTGATATGGTCATTAGGAAATGAGTCCTACGGCGGCACGAACTTACGCAAGATGCAGGATATGTTGCATAATCTCGATAGAGGTAGACTTGTCCATTATGAAGGTGTGTTTAATGACAGACGTGTAGATTTATCAGATATGGAATCTACAATGTATGTTTATGTAAAGAACATCAAAAAATGGCTTCAGGAACACAAGGATAAGCCTTATATCAATTGCGAGTATATGCATGCAATGGGTAATTCCTGCGGAGCCATGTCAAAGTATACTGAGCTTGCTTATGAAGAACCTCGTTTCCAGGGTGGATTTATCTGGGATTACATTGATCAGGCTATCACAAAAAAGGACTGCTACGGCGTAGAGTTTGAGGGCTACGGCGGAGATTTCGACGATAGACCTAATGATGGCAGCTTCTCAGGCGATGGTATCTGCTATAGCAAGGGTAGACTTCCTAGCCCTAAAATGCAGGAAGTTAAGTATGATTACCAGAATATAAAGATTACTATAGAAGATGGTAAGGCTCACATTGAGAACAGAAATCTGTTTACAAATACAAATGAGTTCACGGCAATTCTCACAGTAGAGAAGATTGGAGAGCTTATTGCAGAAGAGGAGCTTACAATCGACTGTCCACCACTTCAGTCAATAGATTATGGCTTAGAGCTTGATTTACCAAGGGATAATGAGTACGTGGTAACACTTTCCTTTGTGCTTTCAGAGGATACTCTTTGGGCTAGAAAGGGCCATGAGGTGGCGTATGGGCAGGCTACAGTTGGCAGATTCATCTATGAGAGAGGTGAGAAGAAATCTCTTGAGGTTACACAGGGCTTCCACAATCTTGGCGTAAAGGGCGAGGATTTTGAAGTATTATTTGTTGGACAGAGAGGTTTAAGCTCATACAAGTATCATGGAAAAGAGCTGCTGAAGAGATTTGTTCTTCCAAACTTCTGGAGACCAATGACAGAGAATGATTTAGCTAATCAGCTACCATTTAGAGCAGGTCAGTGGAAGCTTGCAAGCAAATATCTTGCAACAAATATCATGGACGAGGGAGTTAATGAAGCACCTGTTGTAGAGGCTTCTGAAGATAGGGTAAAGGTGGTTTACACATATCACCTTCCAACCAAGCCAGCAGGAACCTGTAAGGTGGAGTATGTCGTTAATTCTGACGGAATGGTTGACTGTACTTTAAAACTTCCTAAGTCTGCGGACATTGGTGAGCTCCCAGAGCTTTCAATGGCGTTTGCTTTTGATAAGGAGCTTTCAAACCTTGAATGGTATGGAAAGGGACCGCAGGAGACATATAACGATAGAAATCATGCCAAAGTAGGTGTATTTTCTAATAAGGTAGAGGATAACATGGCTAAATACCTTGTTCCTCAGGAGTGTGGAAATCATCAGGAGGTAAGATATGCCAAGCTTACAGATGATAAGGGTGATGGAATTTTATTCCTTACAGAAAATTTCGGATTTTCAGCCCTTCCATATACTGTGCACGAAATAGATGAGGCACAGCATCCAACAGAGCTTCCAAATCCACATTTTACACATGTAAGAGTGGGTACACAGATGGGCGTAGCAGGAGATGATACATGGGGTGCTAAAACCCATCCAGAATTTATGCTCGATAATAGCAAAGAAATGCAGATTTCCTTTAGTTTTAGGGGGATTTAAGCTATAATAATTGTCGACTGCTGTTTAGAGATGGCGGTCGACAATTGTTTATTATGGAGGGACGAATTATGTTTGAATCAAATGACACTTTTGTAGAAGACTCGGTAAAGGTTCTTGAAACATCTCAGGATAAGACAAGAAAGCTTGGATTAATGGCAATGTGTCTGGTTACCTTAGGTGGATTTACTGTAATGGATAACCATCTTAAGTACATATTCCTTATAGCTTTTGTTGTTATGATGCTAATTGATTTGTTTTTAATTATGAATAACAAAAATGTAGAGTATGAATATGATTATACAAATGGAAGCCTTTCAATTGCAAAGATAATTGATAATTCAAAAAGGAAAGAGCTTTTAACAGTCGAATCTGCACAATTAAAGATGGTTGCTGCAATGGGAACAAATGAATCTTTAAAGTATGATCATGTTAAGTTAAAAACATACGACTGTAGTGCCCACAATGAAGAGTTAAAAGATTACATCTTAGTGGCTCACAGCGAGGCAAAAGGCAACGATTTCAAAGTATTATTCACACCTTCTGATAAGTTGCTTAGTGCAATGGAGAAATATAATAAGAGAGATATTTACAGGGGATAATCATGAACGAAAAAGAATTAAAAGTTATCTTTGAAGAAAAGTTCGGAGAGGGTGGAGATATCCGCACATACTTCGCACCAGGCCGTGTAAACCTTATTGGCGAACATACTGATTACAACGGCGGACACGTATTTCCATGCGCTCTTACAATTGGTACATATGCAGTAGCAAGAAAGCGTGATGATAAGGTAATTAAGCTTTATTCAGCAAACATCGAAAGAGTAGGAGTGATCGAAAGCTCACTTGATGAACTTACAAACAAGGATGAATACAACTGGGCAAACTATCCACTTGGTGTTGTTTGGGCTTTAATTGAGAAGGGTGCAGAAATTAAATCAGGATTTGAAATGGCGGTTTGGGGCAATATTCCTAACGGTTCAGGCCTTTCATCATCTGCCTCTTTAGAGGTACTTACAGGTACAGTTCTTAATGATTTCTTTGGTTTAGATAAGACTATGACAGAGCTTGCACTTGTAGGACAGTACTCTGAGAACAACTTTAATGGATGTAATTGCGGTATAATGGACCAGTTTGCGGTTGCAATGGGACAAAAAGACCACGCCATTTTCCTTGACTGTGCAGATTTATCATATAAGTATGCATCAGTTATGCTTCCAAATGCTAAGATTGTTATCACAAATTCAAAGGTTAAGCATTCACTTGTAGACAGCGCATATAACGACAGAAGAAATGAGAGTTCACAGGCTCTTAAGGATCTTCAAACAGTATGCGGTATCAAGGAGCTTGGTGAGCTTACAAACGAAGAGTTTGAGAAGTACGGAAGCGCTATTAAGGATGAGGTTTGCTACAGAAGAGCTAAGCATGCTGTAGCTGAGAATCAGCGTACAATCACAGCTGTAGAGGCTCTCAACAACAACGATATCAAGAAGTTTGGTGAGCTTATGAATGCCAGCCATGTATCACTTCGTGATGATTACGAGGTTTCTTGCGAGGAGGTTGATTTCCTTGTAGAGACAGAGTGGAGCGTTCCTGGTGTAATCGGAGCACGCATCACCGGCGGCGGATTTGGAGGTTGTACAGTAGCAATCGTAGAGAACGATGCTGTAGAGAACTTCAAAGAGGTTGTAGGCAAGGCTTACAAAGAGAAATACAACTTAGACGCTGAATTCTACGTAGTAGACATTGGCGATGGTGCTAGAAGAATAGCATAGATATAAAAAATGCGGCCATAGGCCGCATTTTTATTGTGCTTTTATATAGTTAAATAACATCAATGAAATCTTAACAGTGATGGCATCTCTAAACTTTCTAACATCATATCCAGTCAAATCCGCAAACTTATCAAGTCTGTAAATCAAAGTATTTCTATGAATGAAGGTCTGTCTGGCTGTCTCAGCAAGTGACAAATCATTCTCGAAGAAAGCATTTATAAGAGATAAGGTTTCCTCATCAATCTGTGATAAAACATCGACATTTATATGCTTATTTAAATAAGCTTTAATTTCTGATGGTGGGACATTATAAAGTAATCGTCCTAAACCTAAATCCTCATAGCAGTATATTCTTCCGTGGCTATTGAAGGTGTTTCCGATCTCCATAGCAGTAATAGCATCGTTATAAGCGTTAGGAAGCTCCTTAAAGGACAGGACAGCCTTGCTATAGCTAAGCTTAAAGGCTGTGAAGGCTTCGGTCTCCAGCATATCAAGATAAGAACTTGCAGTTTGAAAAATCTCTTCTGAAGATGGCGCTGTATCAAAATTAATAATTAAAGCTAAGTGCCTAGAATCTAACTCAAGTACAACATCCTTTGAATCTGGAAGTAAGCTTTTAAGTAAAGAAACGGTTTCTTTGTTATATTCATTAGGACTCTCTAAATAGAATATCTGGCGAAGGTGTTCCTCATCAATATGAAACCTGCTTAAAGAGGAAAGAGCATCAGAATAAGCTAATTCCTTTGATAGAAAGAGCCTGTACAAACCTGTTTTAGAATCTATAACATTAAAGTGTACAACTAATTCTTTAAGCTTATTTAATATCTCGTCTTCAGACAAAGAAGAGTCAGTAATATCAAAATTAATGCCAGTAGCCTTATTAAGTTGATCTAATAGTTTGTTTTTCTTATCTTCAAAATCCATAAAAAAAGAGGTACCTTTCAAAAAGATACCTCTAATTATAGTCTATTAAGCTTTTATTCGCTATAGATTAGTTAGCAATTGTAAGCTCTGTATCCTTATCGAAGAAGTGAGCCTTCTCCATATCAAGAGCAAACTTAACTGTGTCGCCACCTCTAGCTGTTGTACGTGGGTCAACTCTTGCTGTAACCTGAGTTCCAGCATAATCGAAGTATAAGTAAACCTCAGCACCAAGAAGCTCGTATACAGAAATCTTAGCTTCGATAACTGATGAAGCCTGTGTATCAACGAAGATCTGTGAATCGTGGATATCCTCTGGACGAATACCAAGGATAACTACCTTACCACCATAGTTCTTCTCCTTAAGAGCCTTTGACTTTGCTGGTGGAATCTGAAGGCTAGCGCCGTTAACCTGGATAGTTGTGCAATCAGCGCTTACTGTTCCCTCAAGGAAGTTCATCTGAGGTGATCCAATGAATCCAGCAACGAATAGGTTGCATGGCTTCTGATAAAGGTTAGCTGGTGTATCAATCTGCTGAACAACACCGTCCTTCATAACTACGATTCTTGTACCAAGTGTCATAGCCTCTGTCTGATCGTGTGTAACGTAGATCATTGTTGCTCCAAGTGAATCATGAAGCTTAGAAATCTCAGTTCTCATCTGAACACGAAGCTTTGCATCAAGGTTTGAAAGAGGCTCATCCATAAGGAATACCTTAGGATTACGAACGATTGCACGACCCATAGCAACACGCTGTCTCTGACCACCTGAAAGAGCCTTTGGCTTTCTGTCAAGAAGCTTCTCAAGGTCAAGGATTCTAGCTGCCTCACGTACCTTCTTATCGATTTCGTCCTTTGGTACCTTGCGGAGCTTAAGGCCGAATGCCATGTTATCATAAACAGTCATATGTGGATAAAGAGCGTAGTTCTGGAATACCATTGCGATATCTCTGTCCTTTGGCTCTACGTCGTTCATAAGCTTTCCATCAATGAGAAGCTCACCTGAAGAAATCTCCTCAAGACCAGCGATCATACGAAGTGTTGTAGACTTACCACAACCTGAAGGACCTACGAAGATGATGAATTCCTGATCCTTAATGTCAAGATTGAAATCCTTTACAGCGTGGAAGCCGTTTGGGTATTTCTTATTAATGTTTTTTAATTGAATGTCTGCCATAATAAAAATCCTCTCTTTTTGAATTACTTTAAATTTGGGTTACCCCCATCAACTAATAAAAATTATAAAAAATGAAGGAATTGTGAACAATGTTAGAATAACCAAAAAATACAAAAACCTTTCGGTATTTTAACAACCCTATGTAAAAGGTGCACAAATAGCCAAAAAGGTTTTTGGATAATTATTCTATACTTAGATTAATAATTGATTAAAATAAGAAATTATATGTTATAATACTAGATAATTATGGAGAATAGTCACGTTTGAATTATGCTTATATCAAGCGTTTATTTTGGGAGAATTAACAAATGGAAGCGTTAAAGTATAGGAATCGATTAAAGCGTTATCTAAGATTTCCTCTGTACATGCTTATTATTTTCATAATAGGCTGTATCATAGTGAGCTTTGTAAACACTCGCGCAGCGGTGTTTATGACTATTTTTGTGCTGATTTATGCAATAGTCGCCTTTGCGTATTACAAAGCCAATCTTAAAGCATTCAAAAACACGATAATTGAATATGCAGTACATTATGGTACTGTTCAGAAGGAGCTACTTAAAAACTTCAGACTTCCTTATGTGCTTTTGGATTCTACTGGAAAAGTAATGTGGATGAATGAAGAGTTTCGTGCCTTAGCTGACAAAAACAAAACTTACAATAAATCAATTACCACAATATTCCCAGAGATTACCCGCGAAGGCATCGAGCATGCAAAGGATGATACCTTTGATATGCATATTGAATACAATGAGAGAAAATATCTTGCAAGCCTTCAACGCCTTGATATGACAGAGCCATTATCTGGAAGTGGAATATTGGCAAATATAGATGGTAGCGAAGATGGTCTTGTAGCAATAGTTCTTTTTGATGAGACGGATGTTCAGGAAACAAAGGCAAAGATTAACGACCAGGCAATGGTCATGGCACTCCTTTACATCGATAACTATGACGAAGTTTTTGATCAGGTAGAAAATGCAAAGCGCTCAATGCTTCTTGCATTATTAGATAGAAAGATTAACAAATACTTTGGCGAGGGCGATGCTATTGTACGTCGTCTTGAAAAGGATAAGTATTTAATTACCTTCCAGCGCAAGTATTTGGAAGCTTTTGAAGAGGATAAGTTCTCACTTGTGGAAGATATTACTTCTATAAAAATGGGAAATGACAGAGACATCACCGTCAGCATTGGTGTTGGTCTTGGCAGCGACAGTTATACACAGAATGCTCAGTATGCACACATGGCTATCGACTTGGCATTGGGACGTGGTGGTTGTCAGGTTGTTATTAAAAATGGTCAGAACGTTTCTTACTACGGAACACACGGTAAGGAAGTAGAGCGAACCACTCGTGTTAAAGCCCGTGTAAAGGCACAGGCGCTTCGCGAAATCATGGAGACCCGTGATAGAATCATCGTTATGGGCCACAATCTTTCCGATGCAGACTGTCTTGGTGCATCCGTTGGTGTTTATTGTGCAGGTCGTGAAATCGGAAAGCCAGTAAACATTGTTATTGATACAATTACAAGTTCGATGAGACCTGTAGTTGAAAGCTTCACTGAGAAGGAAGAATATCCAAATGATATGTTCATTACCAGTGAGCAGGCTATCAATCTTTGCAATGACAATACTCTTATAATGGTAGTTGATACTAACAGACCAAGCATTGTAGAGTGCCCAGCACTTCTATATAAGAACAAAAATATCGTAGTAATTGATCATCATAGACAGGTGGAGGAAACCATTGAAAATCCAATTCTTTCCTACATCGAGCCATACGCTTCATCAGCCAGCGAGATGATTGCTGAGGTTCTTCAGTACTTCGCAGAGAAGATTACTTTGAACCCTACAGAGGCTGATTGTATTTACGCTGGTATCCTTATCGATACCAACAACTTTATGACAAAGACTGGTGTTAGAACCTTTGAAGCAGCCGCTTTCCTTAGGAGAAACGGTGCAGAGGTTACACGAGTTCGTAAGATGCTCAGAGAGGACATGGAGACCTATAAGGCCAGAGCTGAGGTTGTCCGTCATGCATCTACCTTCAGAGGTGCATTTGCTATTTCGGAGTGTGAGCCAGATGGTCAGATTGAATCACCAACTGTTATTGCAGCACAAGCAGCTAATGAGCTTCTTAATATCGTAGGAATAAAGGCTTCTTTTGTTCTTACAAAATTTATGGATAAGATTTATATCAGCTCACGTTCAATCGATGAGATTGACGTTCAGAGCATCATGGCACGCCTGGGTGGCGGTGGTCATGTAAATATTGCAGGCGCACAGATCCAGAACCGTACCTTAGAAGAGGTTCGCAAGGATTTGGAAGAGACTATTGATAAAATGCTAGAAGAAGGAGAAATCAAACTATGAAGGTAATATTACTTCAGGACGTTAAGTCACTTGGAAAGAAGGGCGAGGTTGTCGAAGTAAGCGAAGGCTATGCTCGCAACATGCTTTTCAAGAAAAAGCTCGGTATTGAGGCAACAAATGCAGCACTTAACGACTTAAAGCTTCAGAATAAACATGATGAAAAGGTTGCTCAGGAGAATCTTGAAGCAGCACAGGCTTTCGCAAAAGAAATGGAAGACTGGAAGGTAGAGACTACAATCAAGACTGGAGAAGGCGGAAGAACTTTCGGTTCTGTGTCAACAAAAGAAATTGCAGAAGCAGCAAAGAAGCAGTATGGCAAGGAGATTGATAAGAAAAAGATTGTTCTTGAAGATCCAATCAGAGCACTTGGAACTTATGAGGTAAAGGTTAAGCTTCACCCACAGGTTACAGCTACTTTGAGAGTTCACGTTTCAGAGGGAAAATAATTAGGGGATAATAATTGTTATGGATGATGTGATTCGCAGACAAATGCCGAACTCATTGGAGGCTGAGCAGTCTGTTATCGGTTCAATGATTGTTGACCGTGATGTGATTGTGGAGTGTTCAGAAATCCTTCTTAAGGATGATTTCTATCACCAGCAGTACGGTATTTTATTTGAGGCAATTGTTGAGCTTTATAATGCAGGCGAGCCTGTAGATGAGGTCACTCTGCAGAATAAGCTTAAGGAAAAGGGAGTTTCACCTGAGATAGCATCTCTTGAATATATTCAGGAGCTGGTACTTGGAGTTCCTACTACTGTTAATGCAAAAAGCTATGCCAATATCGTAAAAGATAAGGCGTTACTTAGAAACATTATCAAGGTTAATCAGAATATTGAAAACATGTGCTTTGAAGGTACAGAAGAGGTTGATACTATCCTGAATCAGACAGAAAAGGATATCTTTTCACTTGTTCAAAATCGTGGTGAGACTGACTACGTACCAATTAAGCAGGTTGTTATGAACGCAATCGCTAAGATTGATCAGGCGTCAAAGCAGAAGGGTGCTGTTACTGGTATTCCTACAGGATTCATTGACTTGGACCGTCAGACAGCAGGCTTGCAGCCATCAGATCTTATTCTTATTGCGGCGCGTCCTTCAATGGGTAAGACAGCCTTCGTACTTAACCTTGCACAGCACATTACCCTTCGAGAGAATCTTTGCGCAGCCATATTCTCTTTGGAAATGTCAAAGGAGCAGCTGGTAAATCGTATGTTTGCTCTTGAATCAAGAGTAGACGCCCAAAAGCTCCGTACCGGTAATCTCCAGGAAGCAGACTGGGAGAACCTTATCGAGGGTGCCGGAAAAATCGGTAATTCTAAGCTTATTATTGATGATACCCCTGGTATTTCTATTAGCCAGATGCGTAGTAAATGTCGTAAGTATAAGATGGAATTTGGGCTTTCCATTATCATCATCGACTACTTACAGTTGATGTCTGGTTCTGGAAAGTCAGAGAGTAGACAGCAGGAAATTTCAGATATCTCTCGTTCTCTTAAGGCATTAGCCCGTGAGCTTAACGTACCTGTTATTGCGCTTTCACAGCTTTCCCGTGCCGTTGAGCAGAGACCTGATCACAGACCTATGCTTTCGGATCTTCGTGAATCCGGAGCTATTGAGCAGGATGCGGACGTGGTTATGTTCATCTACCGTGATGATTACTATAACCACGACTCAGAGATGAAGGGTGTTTCGGAAATCATCGTTGCTAAACAGCGTAACGGTCCTATCGGAACTATAGAGCTTACATGGCTCCCAGAATACACTCGTTTCGCAAATCGAGATAGAAGTCAGTATCATAATAGAGAAGAATAAAATGAATATAAGCAAACAAAAAAGAGCTAGTGAAATACTAGCTCTTTTTTATATGCGTATTAAGCCTTGCTATCAAGGAATGTGTTGATCTCTTCTACAAGATCATCAGCATCGATACCGTGTACCATAGCTGCCTCCTCGATTGTCTCCATCTGAGATGATGGGCATCCGAGACAGTGCATGCCGATATTAAGTAAAATAGGAGCTACATCAGCATCAATCTGAAGAAGCTCGCCAATCATAGTTGCCTTAGAAACTCTTGCCATTTTATAATCCTTCCTTTCGTAAAAAATTCTAACAAATGATACCATGCTTCAATCAATTGTGCAACATCAATTACCACCAAGTTGTGTACACAATTATCAAAGTTGTTCGCCACAATCAACGCTGGTTAGTTGAACTGAACAACGGTAAGCCTTGATTTTATAGGTATTTCTAAAAATACAATTCTGTTCTTGATTTAGACACAATTTAGATGTATGATGTATTCATCAGTTGACTAATTGATAAAATTTATTGATTAGATTTTTAAGGAGGATTTTAATTATGGCATACGTTATTTCTGATTCATGCGTATCATGCGGTACATGCGAGCCTGAGTGTCCAGTAGGAGCAATCTCACAGGGCGATTCACAGTTCCAGATCGATGAGGGAGCTTGTGTAGAGTGCGGTACATGCGCTGGTGTTTGCCCAACAGGTGCTATTTCACAGGGCTAATCAAATACGATTAAAGAAAGTGTCGCTGCGGCGGCACTTTTTTTTATAATAAAAAAATCCTGTAATTAACAAGCTATAATATTTCTTAAGCGAAGCTTTCTATGCTGAGCGTAGAAATCATTATGCTTGTTAATGTAACAGGATTTTTAGATGTTAAATTAATGCCAGCGACTGAATTGCATTTCCTTTGACCATTGTCTCATAGTGCTCTGACATATATGCGTCTGTACCAACTACGAAGTTTTGCTGGTCGCTGTATTCAGATAAAATGTTGCATACTTTATTGTAGTTTTCTGCAGTATCATCTGATTTGCTAACTACAAGATAGTATCTGTTATCAAATGGACTCTTATAAAGAGAATTCTTTCCTTTGTAGAAAGTAGCAAGTACACCGGAAAGCTTAAGCACATCTTCAAGATTGTCAAAAACGAACATCTTTGTAATGTCTACTGGCAAGCCCTTGGCTGCAGCTTTCTCTGGTGAAGCTTTTATTGCTTCCTGTGCCTTTTCGATTAAGCTGTTGAAGATATTAAGAATATCGTCGGCAGCTGCCTCGTTAAATGGCTTAATAGGAGCATCTGTAGCATCCACATCATCGTCATCGTAATCATCGTCACATTCTGAGAAACGAGAGAAACGAGTATCAAGCTCGTCTGGACTCTCAACTTTTGTAACTAAAAGTACAATGGATTCTGATGAAAGCGGTATTGCCTCTATCATAAGTGGAATGTCTTCCGCTTCGAAACCGTACTGGTATGAAGCCTGCTCCATAAGCTCTCTGAAAAGCTCACGTGCCTTGGTTGAGCCATAGGCAAGCTCTGATAGCTTAATGTGGCGGCTAATTAAATCTTCTCTAGAAAGGGTGCATCTGATTTGGTTCTCGTTGATTTTTTCAATCTTCATAAAATCACCTCCCGAATCGAAAAAGATGCTGGAACATTTCTTGTTCGACTATTATATATATATTATATCGGAAAGTAAAGGAAACTATCCATAAAAATAGTGAGAAAAATCTAAAAATTTTATAAAGAGAACATTATTGAAAAATTAATATTTTCAAATTAGGGGTTGCAATATAATTTTATCTGTGATATAAAATTATCCGCGAGATGCTTTTTCCGAAAGGAAGGAGCGCAAGTTTATGATACCAAAAGGTATTGAAGACAAGTACGAAGTAATTCGAATACTGCAACAGACAGCAGCTACCGCAGTTTTACTTGTCCGTTATAAACCGATAGGAGCATTGAGGATTCTCAAGGCTATTCACAAGGCCCATCCCGATGCATACAGCATCCTATCCGAATCAAATCTTTTACAAGGGATAAAATCATCCCAAATACCCACAATTTTTGAAGTAGAAGATACAGAAGAAATTATATATTTGGTTGAAGAATATGTAGAGGGAATTTCTCTACGGGAGTATTTGTTAGAAACCAAATTAACAACTGAAAAGCTTTTATACATAGCAGTAGAGCTTTGTAAAATTGTAGAAACCTTACATACGGCAGGGAGTGAGCCTGTGCTATACAGGGATATGAAGCCTGAACACGTTTTTATGGAAGGGGATGCAATTAGGCTGATAGATTTTGGCATATCTGTAAGAAAGTCTGAAGCCAATAACGCAAAGCCGCTAGGTACTAAAGGCTGGGCAGCGCCTGAACAATTGGAAGGTGAATATCTTGATGAGCGTTGTGATGTTTATGGTGTTGGTAAGGTTATTGGTTTCATGCAAATTAATAGTTATGCAAACGATGATTTTAAAATAAAACAGATTGTAGACTGTGCTACAGAAGCAGATATTAATAAAAGAATTGGCTCAATCACAGAACTGAAAGAACTGCTAGAGCGTCTACAGAATAATCGAGTTAATGATAAAGTCGGAGAGAAGCATCTCGAAAAGAGAATCGCAGTAATTGGCGGAAGTCCTGCCATAGGTACGACACGTATAGCCATATCCTTATGTCAGTTTTTCAATAAAAGGAAAATTGACTGCTATTACAGGGATAACGAAAAAGACACAGTACGAAGACTTTGGATGAATCTAAAGAATACCAAGCTACAGCAGGGGATCTTATACCACGATAACTTCAAGGGCCTGTTCGAGTATGGAGAGGCAGTAGAAGATCAAAATCCTCCAAAGGGTTTATATGTAATTGACTGCGGGACAAATAAAAACATTCCGATGGGAACGGATATTGTGATTTATGTTACCGGAGGAGCACCGTGGCAACAGGAAGATGATATGCCTGAGTGGATAAAAAACGACAGTGTTTATGTCGTAACTAATTTCACAGACAAAATCAGCAGTATCTTGTTGGCAAAGACCCTAAAAAAGAAGGTCTACAGGTATCCTATAGTCAAAAGTTTAGATATTTCAAAGGATGAGGAAAATGTTTTTTCAGCGATTTTTAAAAATGAAAAAGATTCTATTACTACGCAACAATAACAAAATAAAAAATCGATTCGAAAACAAAAAGCTTTGTGTAGTCGGTGTTTCAGCTAATGTTGGTGTCACCCACCTGTGTTTGTCACTTGCAAATTTTCTTCACTCAGTGCTTGGTCAGAAAGTGATTTATATTGAGTTAAGTAAACACAGCCAATTATTAAGTATGGTGGGAGTAAAGCAGATTTTGATAGGTGATTTATTAGCTTATGAATATAAAGGCGTTAAGTATATCCTTAGTGAGGATATTAATGCTATCAGTAGTCTGATGAATACTGAGAAAGCCTGGTTTGTTATAGACATGGAAGAATTAAACTATGAAACAGAGACTATATTTAATAATTGTAATAATAGAATCATAATAGGGTCAATGAGCCCATGGTGTCAGCGAGAATACTATGAATATGTAGATAATCATAATTTGAAAAAATATGACACGAGTCAAATGACTTATGTTGTCAACAATATAATCGAAAAAAACGCAAAAAGTCTCAAATATTTATGTGACTATGTTGATAGTAGCATCAAAAGATTACCATTAATCAGCGACCCTTTTTCATTAAAAGAAGATAATTTTAAAGAACTGATGGAATTTATCAGGTAGCTGCAGGAAGGAGTTGTGGAGATAGAAAATGAATATCAACCACATGGGAAGTGTCAGTATCACAGATGCTTCTATAGCATAATGAAAAGAGACAAATAATCCCTCTAAGTCTAGTGAGGTAAAAAGGAATAGGGGATTATGTAAAGATGTATGCAAAGTGGTTAATTTAGAGCGGTTATACCGCTCTTTTTTTATTTGTAAATACTACCCAACAGGTCGTAGAAAGTGGAATTTAATGACCTATTTTGTTATACTTTACAGGAAATATTAGTTAAAAGAGGGGGAAGCTATGAGCTACCGAAAGAGAAAAAGAAGAAGAGGAATACCCAGAGGGTATGTTTATATTGCTATAGCAGTTTTGGCTACAGTTTTATTGGTTGGTGGAATCGCCTATGTAAAAAAATATGCTCCTACAAAGGAACATATGGATTTAGCAGAATATTTTAGTGTTAATCATGATAATGAAGCGGCGGTTGTTCTGAATGGAGAATTTCAAAAGCTAGAGGAAGATAGTCCTTACGGATACGCTATAGTAAAGGATGGCCAGCCATATCTTGAAATTGGATTTCTTAAAGATCATTTAGATGATGGTTTTGTATATGACAGCACAGAGGTGACCCTGAGATACGCTACTGATATTGAGGTGTATACAGCCACAGTTGGCAGTAGTGACTATTTCATAGATAAGAGTAACAATTCTCTTGGCCATCCAGCAGTTGTAGCCCAGGATGGAACTGCCTATGTTGCTGTAGATTATATTAATCTTCTTATCGGAGAGGGCAATATAGACTATTTTGATAATCCAGATAGAGTTTTTGTAAATACCTATGGAACGAAATATGACATCGGAATAGTATCCCGTAAGTCCCAGATTAGAAAGCTAAATGGTCCAAAGAGTCCAGTATTAGAGGATGTAAAAAAAGGCGACCAGATATATGTTCTCCGTGATACAGGAAAGTGGAGTTATGTTTTCTCTGATAATGGAGTATGCGGATACATTAAGAACAGAGCCTTTGAAATATCGGGGAATGTAGATTACAACGTAGGCGATGAAAGAGAATACAAGCATATCTCTATTGGAAATGATATCTCCTTACTTTGGCATCAGGTGACATCACAGGCGGCAAATGGAGATATTGCTAATGTTCTTGCAAATTCAGGAAACATAAAAGTAATTTCTCCAACCTGGTTCCATCTTAGTGATAACAAGGGTGGAATAGCTTCCATTGCCAGCAGTAATTATGTGAGTATTTGTCACGCCAATAATGTGCAGGTTTGGGGTCTTGTTAGCAACCTTGAGGATGCAAGTGTAGATACTACGACCGTCCTCAACACAACTTCAGCAAGAGATAATCTTGTAAACAATCTTATAGCCCAGGCTATTACACATGGTCTTGATGGTATTAATGTAGATATAGAGCAGCTTGCAGCAGAGGCTGGAGATGGTTACATCCAGTTTATAAAAGAGCTTTCTATCAAGTGTGAGAAGAATGATATTATCCTTTCTGTTGATAATTATGTACCGACCGCTTCATCTGGTGTTTATAACAGAAGCGAGCAGGCTAAATATGCAGATTATGTGATAATTATGGGATATGATGAGCATTATTCAGGAAGCGAAGAGGCTGGTTCAGTTGCTTCTCTTGGTTGGGTAGATGAAGGTGTAAAGGCTACTCTTGATGAGGTTCCAGCTGAGCAGGTAATTCTTGGAATGCCATTCTACTGTAGAGTATGGGAAGTGAAGTCAGATGGAAGCGTAAGTAGTACAGCCTATGGCATGAATGCTATACAGAGTTACTTGAAGACAAACGGTATCTCAACAACCTGGGATGACAGTATGGGTCAGTACTATGGTGAGAGTACTAAGAATGATGTGACATATAAAATTTGGGTAGAAGATGAAACTTCTATCGAAGAAAAGCTTAAAGTTATGGACAAATATAATCTTGCAGGAGGAGCTTTCTGGAAGAAAGGCTTTGACAGTACAGGTGTATGGAACATAATTGCAAAATACCTTTAAAGACGCACAAAAAACACAAAAAAATCATAATTTTTCCCGTGATTACGGGACTTTCACAGAGCTAAAAAGATTGTGTTCTAAGGGAAAAGTGTTATAATTTTGAGTATGATTACTAGGATTATGGATGTTTCTGAGGAGCCAATCAATATAGAACATATCAGAGAGGCTTCTGAGATTTTGAAAAATGGTGGGTTGGTAGCATTTCCAACCGAAACAGTATACGGATTAGGCGGAGACGCTACCGATAAAGAAGCCTCGAGAAAGATATATCAGGCAAAGGGTCGTCCATCGGATAACCCTTTAATTGTACATATAGCTAAGTTTGAACAGTTAGAGCAGATTACAAAGGATTTACCTGAGACAGCTAAGAAGCTGGCAGATGCCTTTTGGCCAGGTCCACTTACAATGGTCTGCAACAAAAACGAAGTAATACCTTATGAGACCACTGGTGGTCTTGATACAGTAGCAGTCAGAATGCCAAACAATCCAGTGGCACTTGCTCTTATTGAGGAGAGTGGTTGCATGATAGCAGCGCCAAGTGCTAACACCTCAGGCAGACCAAGCCCTACAAAGGCAAGTCATGTGTATGAGGATTTATCTGGAAAAATAGAAGCAATACTAGATGGTGGAACAGTAGATATAGGATTGGAATCCACTATCGTTGATTTAACAGAGGATGTAGTGACTATCCTTCGACCAGGCTATATCAATATGGATATGCTAAAAGAGGTTGTTGGAGAGGTTAGAATGGATCCAGGCATTGTCTACAACGACAATGGCACCACGGGAGGTGCAAAGCCTAAGGCTCCAGGAATGAGATATAAGCACTACGCACCAAAGGGCGATTTAACAATCGTTTCAGGTGAAGAAGACAGAGTTATATCCACTATCAATGAACTTACAGCTAAGGCTGAAGAGGATGGAAAGAAGGTTGGTATCATTGCCACATCTGCAACTGCGGGCAGATATGGAAGGGGTCAGGTACTAATCATCGGAGACAGAGAGGAAGAGCAGAGTATCGCTCATAATCTCTACGATATCCTTAGACAGTTTGATGAGTTGGATGTAGATATAATTTATTCAGAAAGCTTTGCAACACCAAAGATGGGGCAGGCTATTATGAACAGGTTGCTTAAAGCAGCAGGCCAGAAGACTATAGAGGTCTAAGGCAGGCGGGATTTTGGGAGAATAAAAATGAATAATATTAACAGAGTGATTTTCGCGTCAGGTAGCGGGACGTCAAGGTCGCCTATGGCGACGGCGATTTTCCACAGCTTCCCGCATAGCCGACCGATTATATGCGAGTCCAGGGGGCTTATTGTTCAGTTCCCGGAGCCGCTAAATCAAAAGGCGGAAGCCGTACTTATCAGTAATGGTATAGAGCTTAAGGATTACTCCTCGAAGCAGTTGCAGGAATCGGATTTTTCCGAGAATACGCTGGTTATTACGATGGAGGAGACCCAAAGGCAGAAGATATTAAGTGAATATACAAATGCCACCGAGGAAAACACCAGACTTCTCAATGAGCTTGTGGGGGATGAGCTTGAAGTTATGGACCCTTATGGTGGTTCAGTGCAAACCTACGGTTTGTGTTATGAAGTTTTGAAGGTATCGATTGAGAAATTAATAAAGTTACTAGAAACATAAGACACAAATGTATTGGAGGAGAGACCATGAGTGACAAGAGACTAGATTATATTAGCTGGGATGAATACTTTATGGGCGTTGCAGTATTATCGGGTATGAGATCGAAAGACCCAAACACACAAGTTGGAGCGTGTATTGTAAGCCAGGATAACAAGATTCTTTCTATGGGCTACAATGGGTTTCCAAATGGTTGTTCAGATGACGAGTTCCCTTGGGCTAGAGTAGGGGACCCTCTGGAAAATAAATATTTCTATACAACACACAGCGAGCTTAATGCGATTTTGAACTACAGAGGTGGTTCACTTGAGGGCTCAAAGCTGTATGTGTCACTTTTCCCATGTAATGAATGTGCCAAGGCTATCATTCAGTCAGGCATCAAAACTATCATCTACGATAGCGATAAATATGAAAATACACCATCAGTAATTGCATCAAAGAGAATGCTTCGTGCTGCAGGTGTAGAGTTCCGTCAATATGAGCACACCGGTAGAGAGATTTCTATGACGCTCTAATGCCGGAATAAGGAGCATCAATGAGGGACAGAAGAAAAACAAATAATGAAGTGGCCAATTCTTTGGTAATGGTCCTTCAATTTGGAATAAACGTAATAGTGCCAATCTTGCTTTGTACGGTAATTGGAACCTTTATCTCAACAAAAACAGGAGTAAAGGGTTTTTCTATAGCAGGGATTTTAATTGGTATATTAGCAGCTTTTAATGGAGCTTACCGGTCGGTAAAGGGGTACCTGAAAAACGAGGAATCTCCAGGACAGCGGGCGAGACGACTGGAGGAGGAAGCTCTTAAGGAGAAGAAAAGCGAAAGCTCAGGGGAATAATTGAATAAGGATATGACATGATTAAATGGATGAAGCGACTAAATCAGGCCCTGCCGGGTTTGGTTTTAGGAATACTTGCATACGGACTACTTGTTGAGCTGATTGGAGTTTGGTTTGTCAGCGATAAAATCAGATATACAACTGGTCTTTTAATTGGAATTGGGTGCGCAGTAGGTATGGCCATTCACATTTCAATGATTATTGAGGAATCAGTACGAATTGGCGAGGGACACGAAAAATATCTGTCCTTCAAGTCAGTTATGCGTTATCTGGTTTTATGTGCAATTATGTTTACGATGGCGTTTTTTAAGCTTGGAAATATGTTTACGGCGCTTATCGGTGTACTTGGGCTCAAGGTTAGTGCATACGCACAGCCTTTGCTAATAAAGATTTATCTAGGCATCAAGCATAGATAGAGGATGAATGAGAAAAATTTTATAAAGGAGGTGAAAGTGTGACAGAAGGAATTTTGCTGGCCTCAAGCGATACTGTGGACATGATAAAAGGCTTGTTCAAGTATGAAGTATTTGGACAGGAGGTTTGGATTACAACCTCTCATGTTTGCATTTTAATCGTATGGCTTTCATTGGTGCTTTTTTCTATCATTGCCAATCGTAAGCTAAAGCACGCCACTGAAGTTCCTGATACCTTCCAAAGCATCCTGGAGCTCATAGTCGGGTTACTGGATTCTGTAGTGGAAGGAAGTATGGGTAAGCACGCACCAGTGTTTGCAAACTGGATTTGTACCATTTTCTGTTTTATTTTGGTATCTAATTTATCTGGTTTAGTTGGCCTAAGACCACCAACAGCCGATTACGGTACAACACTGGCACTTGCATTGATTACCTTTGTTTGCATCCATGTAGTAAAGGTAAGGCATCAGAGTGCAAAGGACATTTGGATCGACAAATGTTCACCACTGCCACCATGGCTGCCTATCTGGCTGCCAATCAACGTGATTTCTGATATAGCAGTACCTATATCAATGTCACTGCGTTTGTTTGCAAACGTTCTTTCAGGAACTATCATTATGGGTCTTGTTTATGGATTGCTAGGAAAATTCGCACTAGTATGGCCTGCAGCATTGCATGTTTACTTTGATATTTTCTCAGGTGCAATTCAGACCTACGTATTTTGTATGTTAACAATGACATACATAACCCAGTCTTATGGGGATTCTTAAAATTTAAAATCTATATTTTAGGAGGAAAACATTTATGAACATTACAGGTACAGACTTAATTAAAGCTTGTTCAGCAATCGGTGCTGGTCTCGCAGTTATCGCTGGTATTGGTCCTGGTATCGGACAAGGTATCGCAGCTGGTCACGGTGCATCAGCCGTTGGACGTAACCCAGGAGCACAGGGACAGATTATGTCTACTATGTTACTTGGTCAGGCCGTTGCCGAGACAACAGGTCTTTACGGTTTGGTTATCGCCCTTCTGTTACTCTTTGTACAGCCATTAGTTGGTTAATTTACACTAGGAAGAAATATTATAAAAAGGAGGGCTAAAAGTTTTGGAAAGACTATTTGACTTGGACTTTCAATTGCTTAATGATGCTGCGCTTTTAGCCATTGCAGTATTCTTCCTATTCCTTATAATGTCAAACCTCTTGTTCAATCCAGCAAGAAAGCTGTTAAAGGACAGAAAGGATGGCATTGCAAAGGATATTGCAGATGCAAAGAAAGATAAGGAAGAGGCAGAAAAGCTAAAGGCGGAATATGAAGCAAAGCTTAGAGATATCGGAAAAGAAAAGGATGAAATCTTAAGCGAAGCAAGAGCAAAGGCCTTGAAGAATGAAACCAAGATTGTTAACGAAGCCAAGGAAGAAGCAGCAGCAATCGTAGCAAGAGCTAACGAGGAAGCTGAGCTTGAGAAGAAGAAGGTTGCTGATGATGTTAAGCAGGAGATGATTTCTGTAGCCGCTCTTATGGCACAGAAGGTTGTAGCTGCAAACATCGATACAACTATCCAAAACACCTTGGTTGAGCAAACTCTTAAGGAAATGGGTGAAAACACATGGCTAAATTAGTCTCAAACGTATATGGTGATGCGTTGTTTGAGCTAGCCGTGGAAACAGGAAAGGTCGACGACTTCTTAAATGAAGCCCAAGGGGTTATAGAGGTTGTTAAATCAAATGACGGCTTTTCTCAAATGATGAATCATCCAAAGATCAATAAAGAAGAAAAGCTTCAGATAATCGACGACGTTTTCAAAGGCAGAGTAAGTAATGAGATGGTTGGACTTCTTCGCATGCTTGAGGAGAAGGACCACATCAAGGATACAGTTGAAGTACTTAACTACTTCATCGACAGGGTTTTCGATTTCAAGAAAATCGGACGTGCCTTTGTATCAACTCCATTTGAGCTTACTGATGCACAGAAATCAGATGTCGAGAAGCGTTTACTCCAAACTACTGAGTACAGTTCATTTGTAATGGACTATACAGTAGACCCTGATTTAATCGGGGGTATGGTAATTCGCATTAAAGATAGAGTTATTGACAGTTCTGTCAAAACTCAGATTAGTAAATTGTCACACGAGTTATCAAATATTCAATTGAAAGTAGGTGAATGCGCTCCATGAATTTAAAACCAGAAGAGATTAGCTCGGTTATTAAAGAGCAAATGAAACGCTATGCAGCGCAGCTTGACGTGGCAGACGTAGGAACTGTTATTCAGGTTGCCGATGGAATTGCACGTATTCACGGATTACAGAACGCTATGCAGGGCGAACTTTTAGAGTTCCCTGGCGAAGTTTATGGCATGGTCTTAAACCTTGAGGAAGACAATGTTGGTTGTGTTCTCTTAGGAAACGATAAGAACATCAACGAAGGTGATCAGGTAAAGACAACTGGTCGTGTAGTTGAGGTTCCTGTTGGTGACGCAATGCTTGGACGTGTAGTTAATGCACTTGGACAGCCTATCGATGGAAAGGGACCTATTGAGACAACAAAGTTCCGTCCAATCGAGCGTGTTGCTTCCGGCGTTATCTCTCGTAAATCCGTAGATACTCCGCTGCAGACAGGTATTAAAGCTATCGATTCCATGATTCCTATTGGACGTGGACAGCGTGAGCTTATTATCGGTGATAGACAGACTGGTAAGACTGCTATCGCAATCGATACAATCATCAATCAGAAGGGACAGGGCGTAAAGTGTATTTACGTCGCAATTGGCCAGAAGGCTTCAACAGTTGCAGCCCTTGTTAAAACATTAGAAGAATATGGTGCTATGAGCTGGACAACAGTAGTTGCAGCTACAGCATCAGAGCTTGCTCCTTTACAGTATATCGCTCCTTATTCAGGATGTGCTATCGGTGAGGAGTGGATGGAGAATGGACAGGACGTACTTATCATCTATGATGATTTAAGTAAGCATGCTACTGCATACCGTACACTGTCATTACTTCTTCGTCGTCCACCAGGACGTGAGGCTTACCCAGGTGATGTATTCTACTTACACTCAAGACTTCTTGAGCGTGCAGCTAGACTTTCTGATAAGTTGGGCGGTGGCTCACTTACAGCATTACCTATCATTGAGACACAGGCAGGCGATGTATCTGCATACATCCCTACAAACGTTATCTCAATTACTGATGGTCAGATTTATCTTGAGACAGAAGCTTTCAACGCAGGTTTCAGACCAGCCGTTAACGCAGGTCTTTCTGTATCCCGTGTAGGTGGTTCTGCTCAGATTAAGGCTATGAAGAAAATCGCAGCTCCTATCCGTGTAGAGCTGGCTCAGTATCGTGAGCTTGCAGCTTTCGCACAGTTTGGTTCAGAGCTTGATGCCGATACAGCTGAGAAGCTGGCACAAGGTGAAAGAATCAAGGAGATGTTAAAGCAGCCACAGTATGCTCCAATGCCAGTAGAGTATCAGATTATGATTATCTATGCTGCTACTAAGAAGTATCTGCTTGACATTCCAACAGCAGATATTCAGGCTTTCGAGAAGGCATTGTTTGATCTTGTTGATACCAAGTATCCTGAGATTCCAGAGTCAATTAAGACTACAAAGGTTCTTGAGGATGACATGGAACAGAAGCTAATCAAGGCTATCGAGGAGTGTAAGAAGACTTACAAGTAAGGAGGGTGATCTGTTATGGCCTCAATGAGAGACATAAAAAGAAGAAAACAGAGTGTATCAAGCACTCAGCAGATCACTAAGGCCATGAAGCTTGTATCTACAGTAAAGCTCCAGAAGGCACGTTCTAAGGCAGAGCAGACTACACCGTATTTCAACGCTATGTATAATACGATTTGCAGTATGCTTGCCAAGGCAGGAACAGTTAACAATAAATACCTTAGAGACAATGGTTCTGATAAGATTGGCGTAATTGTCATCACATCTAACCGTGGTCTGGCAGGTGGTTACAATTCTAATATTGTAAAGATGATAACTGGTTCTGAGATGAAGCCTGAGGATGTGAAGCTTTACGTAATAGGACATAAGGGTGGTGACAGCCTTGCCCACAAGGGTTACACCGTGGAGAAGGATTACTCTCCAGTTATGGAGGCTCCTACCTATGCAGATGCGATGGCTATTTGCAAGGATGTCCTTGAAGCATATTCAAGCGGGGAAATCGGACAGATTTACCTTGTTTATACACACTTCAAAAATACAGTTAGCCAGATTCCAAAGCTTATGAAGCTGCTTCCTGCTGAAATCGCAGAAGAGGATGTTGAGGCAGCAAAGACTTCCGGCGCAGAGGCTCTTATGAATTTCGAGCCAAACGAAGAGGAAGCTTTAGACCTCATTGTTCCAAAGTATGTGACTTCACTTGTATATGGTGCTTTAGTTGAAGCTGTTGCTTCAGAAAATGGTGCCAGAATGCAGGCTATGGATTCAGCAACAAATAATGCTGAGGAAATCATTAGTGATCTATCATTAAAATACAATCGTGCCCGCCAGGGATCAATTACTCAGGAATTGACCGAGATTATCGCTGGTGCAGAGGCACTATCTTAAAGAAGATAGGAGTGAAAAAATGGCAAATAATATTGGTAAAGTCACTCAGATCATCGGTGCCGTACTTGACGTAAAGTTCGCTGAAGGCGAACTTCCAGAAATCAACGATGCTCTTGAAATCACAAGAGATAACGGTGAGAGACTGGTTGTGGAAGTAGCACAGCATTTGGGTGATGATACAGTTCGTTGTATTGCCATGGGTCCTACAGACGGTTTAGTACGTGGAATGGATGTAGTTGCTACAGGAGCTCCAATTTCAGTTCCTGTTGGTGAGGCTACACTTGGACGAATTTTCAACGTACTTGGTGAAGCTATTGATGAACAGCCAGCACCTACGGGTGTTGATAAAATGCCAATTCATAGAAAAGCTCCAGCGTTTGAGGAACAGGCAACTTCAACAGAAATGCTTGAAACAGGTATTAAGGTCGTTGACCTTCTTTGCCCTTACCAGAAGGGTGGTAAGATTGGGTTGTTCGGTGGTGCCGGCGTAGGTAAAACCGTACTTATTCAGGAGCTTATCCATAACATCGCTACAGAGCACGGTGGATACTCAGTATTCACAGGTGTAGGTGAGCGTACTCGTGAGGGTAATGACCTTTACTATGAAATGAAGGAGTCAGGCGTTATCGACAAGACCTGCATGGTTTTCGGTCAGATGAACGAGCCACCAGGAGCTAGAATGAGAGTAGGTCTTACTGGACTTACAATGGCTGAGTACTTCAGAGATAAGGGTGGAAAGGACGTGCTTCTTTTCATCGATAATATCTTCCGTTTTACTCAGGCTGGTTCAGAGGTTTCAGCCCTCCTTGGTCGTATGCCTTCAGCCGTTGGTTATCAGCCAACACTTCAGACAGAGATGGGTGCTCTTCAGGAGCGTATCACATCTACAAAGAACGGATCTATCACATCGGTTCAGGCCGTATACGTTCCTGCCGATGACTTAACAGATCCAGCTCCTGCTACAACTTTCGCGCACTTGGATGCTACCACAGTTCTTGAGCGTTCTATCGCCGAGCTTGGTATTTATCCAGCGGTAGATCCACTTGGTTCTACATCTCGTATCCTTGACCCACGTATCGTAGGTCAGGAGCACTTTACAGTTGCACGTGGTGTTCAGGAGATTCTTCAGAAGTATAAAGAATTACAGGATATCATCGCTATCCTTGGTATGGATGAGCTTTCAGAAGAGGATAAGCTTGTAGTTAACCGTGCTCGTAAGATTCAGAGATTCTTGTCACAGCCATTCTTCGTAGCTGGTCAGTTTACTGGTCTCGAAGGAAAGTATGTGCCAATCGCTGAGACAGTACGTGGCTTCAAGGAGATTCTTGAAGGTAAGCATGATGATATTCCAGAGAGTTACTTCCTCAATGCAGGTACAATCGACGAGGTTCGTGCCAAGATGAACGCTAAGTAGGAGGTGGCTTATGGCAGATAACACCTTTAAAGTATCAATCATTACGCCTGAGCGGACCTTTTATGAAGGGGAGGCTACAATGGTTGAATTTAATACAGTCGAGGGACAGATTGGTGTGCTTCCAAAGCACATTCCTTTGACTACTGTTATTGCGCCGGGCATTTGTACAATCCATGAGGCAGAGTCTGAGAAGAAGGCCGCAGTGCACGCAGGTCTTGCTGAGGTCCTGCCTGATAAGGTAACTTTACTTGCTGAAATAGCTGAGTGGCCAGAAGAGATTGACTTAGAGAGAGCCCGCAGCGCAGAAGACAGAGCTAGAGAGCGCTTGGCAAACAAGGACGACGGAATAGATGTGCTGAGAGCTGAGATAGCATTAAAGAAGGCTTTGGTACGCCAGGACTTAAAAGCCTAATCGAGATATTACATGTAATAAGGGGAGGTAGGACACCATGTTAGATGCTGATACAAGGCGAGATATTGAATCTCTAAAAAGAGAGTTAAAGATCTTTGAAGATGAAGAGGCTCAATTATTAAAGGAACTTGATGTTTGTCGGGCACGAAAAGCAGACATAAAGGATAAACTCAGGAAACTAAGCGATGACGATAAGTACCAGTCTGACATGCTGGCTATGGTCTATCAGCAGAGGCATGGAAAGCCTGCAGCCAAACCGGAAGAATAATTATTCTAAATGAATGTGGCGCCGCATTTCGCGGCGCCATTTTTGACTTTTTGTGGCAAAGCAGATAAAATAGTTAAAAGTTTTTAATTATTATAATGGAGGATAATGTATATGGAAAAGAAATCAGGCAAGGTTAAGGCGATACTGTTTTCGATACTTGTAATGATTGTTTTTTTTGTAGTTTTAACTATCGGGCAGTATATAGTTTTATTTCCAGAAATGATGAAGGCAGTTACAGAGGAAGGTATGACTAATACAACAGATATACTTACTTTGCTGACAGAAAAAGAAGGTCTGATGGCAAATGCACAGTTTGTTGGAGAGATAGTAGTTATTGCTGTTATGGCAATCTGGTATTACTTTGGAATTGTAAAAAAGGAAAAGCTTGAGGGTACTTATGAGCCTGTAAGCAAGAAATTTGAAAATAAGTATAACCTCTTATTTGTTGCAATATTGATTCTTACTGGTTCCTTTGCATTATTTACTACATATACACTTGTAAATTTGGCAATCCCTGAGGTGGTTGAAGAATTTACACAGGTAATGGGTGGACTTACAGATAACGCATTGGGGCTTATCGCTATAATCGTAGGTGCACCATTATCTGAAGAGATGGCAGTACGAGGAATTATCATGAAAAGAACCAAGAAGTCTTATGGACTTATTGGATGCATGATAATTAGTGGAATATGCTTTGGAATAATGCATGCAAACATCGTTCAGGGAATATATGCTATTCCACTTGGAATGGTATATGGTTATATAGCATATAAGTTTAACTCTATAATTCCAACAATCATAGGACATGCTTTCCATAATGGATTGGGCGGATATATCTTAGAGGTTGTTGGTGGTCCTGGAGCTGTAATAGGACTTGTGCTTTGCTTGATAGCGCTTTACTTTGTATCAAAGAAGGTTGATATTCCTGAATCAAAGACAGAGGAAGTATTAAGTTCTGTAGAAGAGAATCGTGAAGCAACTGAAGAAATGTTTGTAGAAGAATAGAAAGCTTCAAAAACTAAAGGCACCGGTTAATTCCGGTGCCTTTTAAAATGTCGATATTAATAGCGCTTTATCTGATCGTCCTCATCGGTAGTAGAATTATCAATTTTACGTATTTCTACTTCATAAGAGTAATCGTCATTTACTTTTACCATGGCTCTGTCACCTACGTGCTTTCCACGGATGGCAGCACCTAGAGGTGATTCAATAGAAATAAGTCCCTTAAGGGAATTACCTCGGATTGATGTAACAAGCTTGTAGGTTTCCTCACAGTCATCCTCTGGGATATAGATAGTAACAGTGTTGTTAATGCCAACTTCATCATCAGCACTACTATCATCAACAACCTCGGCAAATTTAAGCATCTTCTCTAAGTAGCGAATACGGCTGTCATTCATATTTTTAGCACGCTTCGCCTCATGATATTCAAAGTTCTCAGAAAGATCGCCCTGTGCACGGGTCTCCTTTACTTCCTCTAAAAGCTTTGGACGGATAACAAGCTTTCGCTCGTCAATCTCAGCCTGGATTTTATCAATATCCCCCTGGGTAAGTCTTTCGCCCATAGTATTTCCTCCATTCATCAAGATAATTTAATAATAAATAAATAAAAGTTTAAATGCAAATCTAAAGAATCATTAAATGTGTAGTATAATATTGTATAAAAAAGAATGCATATCTATAATTTATAGAAAACGAATCAGGAAATTACAATGAATAAAAACGTGGTGAAAAAATTGTTTTGGATGTGCTTCACCCTTGGTTTATCAGTGCTGACGGTATGGGCCCTGTTAAAGCAAAACGAAAGCATGTCCTTTGCACAATTAATGGAATTGATATTGGGCGCTGACAAAAAATGGATGATAGCAGCGATTATCTCTGCATTCAGTTATGTAATTTTTGAGGCAATAGCCCTTTGCTCGATATTAAATTCTATATCTCATGAAAGAAGCTTTAAAAGAGGATTGTTGTACAGTACCTCAGATGTATATTTTTCTGCAATCACGCCATCTGCAACTGGTGGCCAGCCTGCCAGTGCATTTTTTATGATTAGAGATGGCATACCAGGAGGAGTTACATCAGCGGCACTTGTACTAAATCTTATGATGTATAATGCTGCAATAGTGTTCTTAGGAATAATAGCAATAGTGATTTCACCAAGAGCATTTTTTGCTTTTAAATTATCTTCAAAAATCTTTATTGGATTGGGTTTTGTTGGATTAAGTATTTTATCTTTGATATTCTTGTCTATGCTTAGAGGTGGAGAAAGGATATTTAGGGTAATTAGAAGATTTCTTCATTTCCTACATTCTAAAAAGGTATTTCACCGACTGGAGCCAAAGCTGGAAAAGCTTGAAAAAATAGAAAAAGATTATGAAAACTGCTCAGTAATGATAGCTGGAAAAAGAGGAATTATGATAAAGGCATTTTTCTGGAACGTTATTCAAAGAGCATCTCAGATTATTGTTCCAGCTCTTGTATTTATTGCTACAGGAGGAGATGCTAAACTGTCGCCAGTACTGTTTGCTAAGCAATGCCTGATTACTATCGGATATAATTATGTTCCGATTCCAGGGGCACTTGGCATTGCAGATTATTTGATGATTGATGGATTTTCTAGTATCATGTCAAAGGACATGGCGTTTAATCTTGATATGATTAGCCGTGGACTTACATTTTATATTTGCGTCACCTTGAGTGGTGTAATTACTTTAATAGGATATTTGAAAGGAAGAAAGAAAAAATGATAGGCGTTTACGATTATACGGTTATTTTGACATATTTATCGACCATATCAGGAGTAGTAGGAATCATTGTTACTATGACAGGTATTGGACATCCTTATTGTGGAACATTATTTTTGATGCTCTCAGGATTACTGGATGGTTTTGATGGAAAGGTTGCCCGTACAAAAAAGGACAGAACAGAGATGGAGAAGGAATTTGGTATACAGATTGACTCTCTTTCAGATTTAATTTGCTTTGGCGTGCTTCCAGCTTCTATCGGTGTGGCGCAGCTTAGAGTTAGTGGTATTCTTACAGATTTGGGAAGAAATGCTGAAAGACCAGAACATTATTCATTGGTTCTTCTTTTAATATCAATTGCAGCCTTTTACGTACTTGCAGCTCTTATTCGTTTGGCATATTTCAATGCTACAACAGATGAGCGTGCTGAAGAGGCCAAGATTAAAGGTAAAGCATATTTCACAGGCCTTCCTGTTACAACAGCAGCTTTAATTTTCCCTCTTACACTTGTTATTCACTGGTTTACAAGAGCAGATTTAACAATCTTCTATTTCTGGCTTATGTTTATCGTGGCCATCTTGTTTGTAGGTAACTTCAAGGTTCCAAAGCCTAATAAGAGACAGTTTGCAGTTATAATAGTTATTGGATTTATAGAACTTATTGGAACATTATTAATTTTATTTTACGAGTAAAATATGAGTGGATTAAATTTTTTATATAATACAAAGTTGGGGCGAATAATACTTCGCCCTTTATTATTAAAACCAGTATCTGATTTTTCGGGATGGCTTTTGGATTCAAAGGTTTCTAAGTGCATAATTAAAGGATTTGCAGCGTCAAATGACATAAAGCTAGAAGATTACATTTTAGATGATATCAACTGCTTTAATGACTTCTTTTGTCGAAGAATAAAGCCAGAGCAGAGACCTCTCGATATGGAGGAGAAGCATCTGATGGCGCCATGTGACGGATTATTAAAGGTATATCCTATATCAGATGACTTGGTTTTACCTGTTAAGCAGAGCAAATTTACAATTTCTGATTTATTAAGAGATAAAGAGCTTGCTAAAGAATATAATGGAGGATATTGTCTGGTCTACAGACTCTGTGTAAATCATTATCACAGATATGCATACTTTGAATCAGGAGAGAAATCTGCCGATGTGATAATCCCAGGCCTTTATCACACGGTACAGCCGATAGCCCTAGAAGCAGGGCCAGTTTTTGTAGAAAATAGCCGCCAGTACACAGTATTAAGCACCAAAAATTTCGGAAAATGTGTACAAATGGAAGTAGGGGCTATGTTAGTTGGTAGAATAGTCAACAACCAACCCGAGGCAGGCGATGTTACCCGTGGAGAAGAAAAAGGCCACTTTGAATATGGTGGTTCTACCATTATCGTGTTAATTCCACCTAAAAAGGTAAATATATATCGAGAAATATTATTTGCTTCTGAAAATGGCGAGGAGACCCCTGTGGTTATGGGGCAGGATATAGGAGAAATATAGAATTTACCTATCGAAAATGCTATAGTAATTAAAGGGTATTATGTAGAAAATGGGGTTAATAGCATGGTTAAAGAAAAGCTTAGTCAGTTAGAAGAAACAGTACTCGAAAAAATCGACGGTCTGGATGTCAGGGAGAAGCTCTTCGAGCGTAGTTTTAATCACTCGGATATAGAGCGTAATCGCTTTATGCTTAAGGGAGCGTTGGCGTCAGAGGGCTATGACTGGTGGTGGCACAGCTTTACAGGTCATAATAAAAAGACTGGAGAAGAAAAAGCTTTCTTTATCGAGTTTTTTACAATCAATCCTGAGTTGGGAGGAGATGAGCCAGTATTTGGTCAGCTGCCAGCTAATAAGAAAAACGGCGTTAAGCCTTCTTATGTTATGATTAAAGCAGGCTGCTGGGGCGAAGATGCCCGACAGCTTCACAGATTTTTTGGTTGGAAGCAGGTCAGCATCAAGGAGGATGCTCCTTTCCAAATCAGTGCAGATAATTGTTTCCTTTCAGAAAGCCGTACCCTTGGTATGGTGGAGGTTTCGACAGAGGATGCAGCAGCTCATCCAGAGTGGATGTGTGATGCAGGAAAGATGGTTTGGGACCTCAACATAGAAAAGAATCTGGCCTTTAATGTAGGCTATGGTGCAAGCTGGGCTTCAAGAGAGCTGGATGCTTTCGAGATGTTCTGGCACGCAGAGGGCATGAAGACCTTCTACAATGGTTCAGTTATCTTAGATGGCGAGGAATATATAGTAGATAAGGATTCCTGCTACGGATATGCTGATAAGAACTGGGGCAAGGATTATACTTCCCCATGGGTGTGGCTTGCCAGCTCACATCTTAAGAGTAAGATATCAGGCCAGTGGCTGGAAAACACAGCTTTTGATATTGGTGGAGGCCGTCCAAAAATTAGAACCGGACAAACCTTTGATAATGTTATCCTAGGTGCCATGTGGTATGAAGGAGAGCCTTATGAGTTCAATTTCTCTAGATTCTGGACTCTTACCAAGACAAAGTTTTATTGCCATGAGGGAGATGAAGAAATTACCTGGCAGGTTGAGCAGGAGACACCTCTGGCAAAGATAATAGCGGAGATTTCATGTCAGAAAAAGGACATGTTGCTCATAAATTATGAAGCGCCTAGCGGCGAAAAGCTTCACAATCACCTCTGGAACGGAGGTAATGGAAAGGGCGAGATAAAGCTCTATAAAAAAATATTAAAGACCAACGCTAATGACTCAGAGAAAAAGGCTGAGTTTAAATGGGAATTGGTTGATGATATGGAAGCGTACAACATCGGATGTGAGTACGGTGAGTACGACAAGAAATAAAGAATAGTTAGGAGATTTTAAAATGGCAGTATTAAGCAATTGCAAGCCAGAGAGAGTATTTCATTATTTCGAGGAGATTTGTAACATCCCTCACCCAAGTTATCACGAGGAAAAGATTAGTGCATACCTTGTAAACTTTGCAAAAGAGCACAATCTTGAATATTACACAGACGACCTTTACAACGTAATCATGATTAAGGAAGCATCTGAAGGTATGGAGAACGTTGCTCCAATCATCCTTCAGGGACACATGGACATGGTTGCTGAGCAGGAGCCTGACTGCAAGAAGGATATGCTTACAGAAGGCCTTGATCTTGAGGTTGTTGATGGCTATGTTACAGCAAAGGGCACTACACTTGGTGGTGACGATGGTATTGCTGTTGCTATGGCACTTGCTTTATTAGAGGATGAGACACTTAAGCATCCACGTCTTGAGGTTATTATCACAGTTTCTGAGGAAGTTGGTATGGAAGGTGCAGCAGGCATCGATGTATCTATGATTCAGGGACGTAAGCTTCTCAACCTTGACTCTGAGGAAGAGGGACATTTCCTTGCAGGCTGCGCAGGTGGTTGCAGAATGGAGCTTGAGTACTCAGCAAAGAAGGAGCAGGTTAAGGGAAATCTTGTTTCAGTAGAGATTAACGACTGTACAGGTGGTCACTCTGGTACAGAGATTGATAAGGGACGTGCAAACGCCACATTAATGGTTAATAGAATCCTTGCAGCAGCACTTGAGGTGTCTGATGTAAACGTCGTTGATTTTGTTGGTGGTACAAAGGATAATGCAATCCCACGTGCTACATCAGCTAAGGTTATCGTATCAGCTGACGCTGTAAAGGCTATGGAGGCTGAGGCAGCAGCTATTAAGAATGAGTTTGCTGTTACAGATCCAGAGATGAAGATTGATATCAAGAGCGAAGGTGATGCAGCAGTAGACGGTGTTAACGCTGCAGATACAAAGAGAATGATTCAGCTTCTTTCATGCATGCCAGACGGTGTACAGGCTATGAGCCATGATATTGAGGGTCTCGTTGAGACTTCACTCAACCTTGGTATCCTTAAGCTTACAGAGGAGGGACTTAACTTTTCATGTGCACTTAGAAGCTCAGTAGACAGCGCTAAGGCTGCACTTATGAGAAAGGTTTCTATGGTAGGAAATGCCTTTGGTTGCAAGATTTCTACTCACGGTGAGTACCCAGCTTGGGAGTACAAGAGAGAGTCAAGCTTCAGAGATGAGCTTGTTGCACTTTACGAGGAGATGACAGGTGATAAGGCATTAGTAGAGACTCTTCACGCAGGTGTTGAGTGTGGTCTTCTTGCTTCAAAGCTTCCAGGACTTGATGCAGTTTCAATTGGACCAGAGATGCATGATATTCATACTCCAAAGGAGCGTCTTGGCATTGCTTCTACAGAGAGAATTTACAACTACGTAAGAAGAGTTATAGAGACAAGTAAGTAATAGAAATTAAACTATAAGGGTTTTTCTTTAGGGAAGGAGAAGATTTCTATGATGAGAATCGGATTGCTTACAAGTGGTGGAGATTGTCAGGCGCTTAATGCTGCAATGCGTGGCGTTGTTAAGGGTTTGGCTGCAAACGTAAAGGACTTGGAGGTATACGGCTACTTCAATGGTTATAAGGGTCTTATCTATGGAGATTACAGACTTCTTACCAGTCAGGATTTTTCTGGAATCCTTACACGAGGTGGTACAATCCTGGGCTCCAGCCGTCAACCTTTCAAGCTTATGCGTGAGCCAGACGAGAATGGACTTGATAAGGTAGAGGCTATGAAGTCCAACTACTATAAGCTTAATCTAAACTGCCTTGTTATCCTTGGTGGTAACGGTACTCAAAAGACTGCAAATCTTCTTCGAGAGGAAGGCCTTAACATAATTCATCTTCCAAAGACTATCGACAATGATATCTATGGAACAGATTTGACCTTTGGTTTCCAAAGTGCCATTGATATTGCTTGTAACACTATTGATTGTATTCACACTACTGCTTCATCACATAGTCGTGTATTTATAGTAGAGGTTATGGGGCACAAGGTAGGATGGCTTACGCTTTATGCTGGCGTGGCATCAGGTGCTGATATTATCCTTCTTCCAGAGATTCCATACGATATAAAGAAGGTTGTTAAAGCTATCAATAAGCGTGCCGAGGAAGGCAAGGGCTTTACAATCCTTGCAGTAGCTGAGGGTGCTATTTCAAAGGAAGATGCAAAGCTTTCAAAGAAGGAATACAAGAAAAAGCTCGAAGAATCAAAGTATCCTTCAGTATCCTATGAGATCGCAGATAGAATCCAGAAGGAGACCGGCATAGAAGTTCGAGTTACTGTTCCTGGTCATATGCAGCGAGGCGGTAGCCCAGACCCATTTGATAGAGTTCTTTGTACTCGTCTTGGTTCGGCAGCAGCTCAGGCTATTATGGATGGAGATTTTGGAAATATGATTGCCATGGTAAATGGCAAAACAAAGCGAATTCCGCTTGAAGATGTAGCTGGCAAGTTGAAGACGGTAGAGCCTGATTGTCAGATGATAGAAGAGGCTAAGCGAATAGGTATTAGCTTCGGTGATTAAGATAAAATAAGGGTAGGTAATTGTTATGTCCTATATGGCATTATATCGAAAGTTCAGACCGCAGACATTTGAGGATGTAAAGGGTCAGGACCATATCGTTACAACACTTCAAAATCAAATAAAAAGCGACCGTATAGGACATGCGTATTTGTTTACAGGTACCAGAGGAACTGGTAAGACTACTATTGCAAAGATTCTTGCCCGTACTATCAACTGCGAGAATCCGGTAAATGGTTGTCCATGTATGGAATGCCAGACTTGTAAGTCTATTACAGCAGGCAATTCCATGAACGTAATTGAAATGGATGCTGCATCAAACAATGGTGTAGATAGCATCAGACAGATTGTAGAGGAGGTGGCATATCCTCCTACAGAGGGCAAATATAAGGTTTATATCATCGATGAGGTTCATATGCTTTCCACAGGAGCCTTTAATGCCCTGCTTAAGACCTTGGAGGAGCCACCTTCTTATGTTGTGTTTATTTTGGCTACTACTGAGGTTCACAAGATTCCAATCACAATTCTCAGTCGTTGTCAGAGATATGATTTTCACCGTATTTCCATCGACACTATTGCAGCCCGTCTGCAGGAGCTGATGGATAAGGAAGGTGTGCAGGTAGAAGAGAAAGCGATTCGCTATATCGCAAAGGCAGCAGATGGTTCTATGCGTGACGGATTAAGCCTTTTGGATCAGTGTATTGCCTTTTACATTGGTCAGACACTTACCTATGACAATGTACTTAAAGTTCTTGGGGCTATCGACACGGAGGTGTTCTCAAGACTTCTTAGAAATATCATCGATGGAAATGTCACAGCAGCTATAGGAATCCTTGAGGAGATAATTACTCAGGGACGAGATTTGAATCAGTTTGTTGTGGATTTCACTTGGTATCTCCGTAATCTCATGCTTATCAAGAGCTCAGAGGACATGGAGGAAGCACTTGAAATGTCATCAGATAATCTTGCACTTCTCAAGGAAGAGGCAGGAATGGTTGACACAGAAGTGTTAATGCGATACATTCAAGTACTGTCTGCGCTTTCAAATGATATTAAGTATGCAAGCCAGAAGAGAGTATTAATTGAGATTGCATTAATCAAGCTTTGCAAGCCTCAGATGGAGCCAGATATATCAGCGTTAAATAACAGAATGGCTAATCTGGAAAAGAAGGTAGAAGAGGGTGTGCCAGTAGTTATGGCAGCTCCACAAGCACCTGTCGGTGGAAATGGCGCTACACCCAGCGCAGCTCCTGTAAAAAAGGAGCCACTACCAGCAGCAGTTCCAGAAGAGGTTAAGAAGATTGCCCAAAGCTGGGGTTCAGTAATGGGAAAGCTTCCAGTGAATATAAAGATGTACCTGAAGGAGGTATCCACAGTTACCACCAATGAATCAGGAGATTTGGTGTTGATTTTCGACCAGCCTGAGGGTTCAGGACGAATGGGTGGAGATTTTGTTAATCGCCCAGAAGTATTAGCAGATATTTCAGCTGTCATCGAGCAAATGCTTCAGAAGACAGTGAATATAAAAGTAGAAATTAATTCCAGTGGAGTAAGTTCACAGAACACAAAGACCGACGTAAGAGACTTCTTCGCAAATGTTGGAATTGAGTTAGAACAAGACGAAGATTAGGAGGATTAGAAGATATGGGTAAAGGAAGAGGCGGATTTCCAGGAGGCGGAATGCCAGGTAACATGAGCCAGCTTATGAAGCAGGCTCAGCGTATGCAGCGTCAGATGGAGGAAGCTCAGGCTCAGCTTGAGGAGACAGAGATGACAGGTACTGCAGGTGGCGGTGTTGTTGAGGTTACAGTTTCTGGTAAGAAGGAAATCACAAAGATTAAGATTGATCCAGAGGCAGTAGATCCAGAGGATGTAGAGATGCTTGAGGATCTCGTTATGGCAGCAGCAAACGAGGCCCTTCGTAAGGTTGATGAAGTAAGTGCTGCATCTATGTCTAAATTTACAGGTGGATTAGGACTTTAATTAATGGAATATTACAGCAAAGAAATTAGCAACTTAATAGCGGAGCTAAGTGATTTGCCTAGCATTGGAAGTAAGTCAGCCCAGCGGCTGGCTTTCCATATATTAGGAATGGATGAAGAGAAGGTAAATGACCTGGCTAATGCCATTATTCAGGCTAGAAAAAATGTCCGTTACTGCAAGGAGTGTTTTACTCTTACAGACGATGAGCTCTGCCCAATCTGCTCTAATCCAAAGCGTAATAAGAATATTATTATGGTTGTGGAGGACACCAGAGACTTGGCAGCCTATGAAAAGACTGGAAAGTTTGAAGGTGTTTATCACGTATTACACGGAGCTATTTCACCAATGGCAGGCATCGGACCTGGTGATATTAAGCTTAAAGAGCTTATGGTTCGTTTGCAGCAGAATGATGTGGAGGAGGTTATTGTAGCCACAAATTCTTCTCTCGAAGGAGAAACTACCGCAGCCTACATTAGCAAATTAATAAAACCAACAGGTATTAAAGTGAGTCGTATAGCTTCCGGAGTACCGGTTGGTGGAAATCTCGAATATATCGATGAAGTAACGTTACTTCGCGCGTTAGACGGACGCACAGAGTTGTAAAAATTAGCTGTCAGATGACAGCTAATTTTTTTTTGTCTTCATCCGAAATATATGATGTAAGTACAACATACCCTGGAGGAACTATATGCAAATAGAAGGACTCAAGGTAACGGATTACATCAAAACAGAAGGGGCCGACACAACAGGCTTTGGTGTTGGAACCAGCGATATCAAGGACGATAAAAAAACAAATACTAATAAAGAGCTTAAGGCATTGTCGGTGGATAATGCATACTATAACAATAAGGGAGTCATGACTGATGAAGATTTCACTAAGGAAGTGAAGGAGGCATCAGCTCTTGGTATGTCTACCGTTGATAAAATCAAAAACGTGGAGAGAGCCTGGGGTGAAGAAGCTACTGAAAAAACACGTGAAGATGGCCATGATCCTATGGATATGGAGCCAGAGACTCTTATTACAGTTGTAGACGAAATTAAAATGAATTTGGCAAAGGCTGGAGCAGACATCTCAAAAATGGGAGGTCTTTCTGATGCTGAGATAGAGGCAATGTCCGGTTCGATTGCTCAGGCAGTTGCTATGACAAAAGGCCTCTCGGATACTCTTCCAGTGGAAGCTCAGGCCTATCTTGTAAAAAATGATTTGGAGCCTACAATCGCGAACATTTACAATGCACAATATTCTGTGCCAGTAAAGGCTCCAGAGGAGACAAGTGATGAGGATATCATTAGTCTCATTGAATTAGTTGAGGGTAAGGTAAATTCACTTATAGAGCAAATTGAAAGTGAAGACGTTAAGTTTGCGCGAAACCCTGTGCCGCCGGTTGAACTTAAGAACATGGTGGCGACCATGTTAAAGCAAGATGTTCCTGTAACTAAGGAACATCTTGAATACATGGTGCAATTAGACCAGTATGAAAAACCATCAGAAGAAAATATTGTAAGTGCAATATCAGATATTTTAGCTGAAGGAAAAGACCCATCAGAAGCATATTTAATCGAAGGTTATTCTCTTATGGATCAGGCAAAGAAGACCTTTGAGGAAGTGATGGGAATGGATGTTAATGATTTAGCATCTGTTACTGCTCAGCGTCAGCTCACAGAAATTCAGCTAACAATGACAGTCGAGGCCACCTTCACAATGATGAAGAATGGCATTGACGTAAATACAAATGATCTCTCAGATTTGTTGGACAAGCTTAAGCTTCAGGAGACAAATCTTCTTAAGATATTAATGAAGGCTGAAACAGGAGAGAAGACCGATTCCAATGTAAATCTTTTCAAGGAAGTTATGAACGAGATGGCGGAGATTCAGTCTGCGCCAGTAGCTGCCTTTGGAAGATTTTCAAATATTGGAATGGAAACCTTCTCCTATGTTCATGAAGTCAGCGTATCAGTTACTGCTGAATATTCCCGTATGGAAATGACCTATGAGGCCGTTGGAACAGAGGTAAGAAAAGACCTTGGTGACAGCATTAATAAGGCGTTCCAAAATGTGGATGATATTTTGGCAGATCTTGATATCGAGGTGACAGAATCCAGCCAGAAGGCAGTTCGTATTCTCGCGTATAATCAGATGGAAATCACAGCTGAATCAGTGACTAATATGAAGGCTCAGACAGAACTTGTAGGACGCACCTTCAAGAGTATGACTCCTGCAGTTGTTTCCGAGATGATTAAGCGAGGAAATAATCCACTTGATATGACCATGAATGACCTTAAGAACATGGCAGAAAATATCAAGGCAGAGATGGGAAGTACTTCAGATGAGGAAAGCTATGCAAAGTTCCTTTGGAAGGCTGAACATAATTCAGAAATCAGTGCGGAAGAGCGTGAGGCTTATGTTGGTGTGTACAGACTTCTTCATCAAGTGGAAAAGTCTGATGGCGCAGCCATAGGTGCGTTGATAAGTCAGGGCACGGACGTGACTCTTCGTAATCTTATGACTGCAGTTCGTTCAAGTAAGCACACAGGTAAGGACTACGAAATCAATGATAAGTTTGGTGCATTAGATGAAATGGTAGTGAGAGATTTATCTATCACCGAGCAGATTGAAAAGGTATTCCTTACAAATAGATGTCGTGACGCTAAGGAAGCTATGACTCCAGCCAAAATGCATATTCTGGGTGAGGATATTATTTTAAATATGAATCCAGATGAATTTGCACAGGCAATGGAAGCTGGTACAACAACTTCTGAGCAGTTAGAGGAAAAGGCATACAACCAGTATGTGACAGCACAGCTTAAGGAAGCTTTTGAATCAAGTGAAGAGGTTGAATCCGTATTGCAGCAGTATAATCTTCCAACCACAGCAAATATGATTACAGCAGTTCAGGCATTGATGCAGAAGGGTTCTAGTCTGTCAAAGGATTTATATGGCAGAGCTGCAAAGCTTCAGGAAAATCAGGATATGGATATTGAGGATTTGATTAATCTGGCATATCAGCGATTCGATGAAGCCTGTCACAGCCCCGAGGCAATGAAAGAAGCGGAAGAGGTACTTGGAGATTTAGCTGAAAGGGTTATGAAATCAATGGAGGAAATGGAAGATATTAAATCCATTGATTTAGATAATATGAAACTGATTATCCAGCAGACAAAGGCTATCCAGCAGATGGCAGACACTGGAGAGACATATCGCATTCCTATAGCAATTGATGGGGAAGTTGGTGATATGAATCTTCGCATCGTTCGCGGTCAGCAGGAGACAGGTCTTGTGAAGATGGCAGTTTATCTGCAACAGACCAGCACTGTATCTACTACCTTCAGATATGAAGCAGGCAAGGTAAAGGCAAGTGTTGAGTGTGCAACCGCAGAGACCAGAGAGCGACTGGCCAGCCAGGCTGACAAGCTTTCAGAGTACATGCAGGAACAGACTGGATTTAGCTTTACCTTTTCCTTTACACGAGAAGCAGGAATTAGCGTCAATGATATTTATAATTGGCAGCTGGGCAACTTCCAGGAAGTAGAAAATCGAGATAATGAAATTCAAACAGAGGCTCTATATAGCATAGCCAGAAGCTATTTAAATGTTATAGGAGAAATGTTCTGATAAATGTTCGATTAATTATTAACGGAAAGAACCGATAATAAAATTGTAAGGACAGGGATGATCTTTATCAATTAAAAATACACCGCACGGATGCTAGACTTTTGTTACGGCTTTAGGAGGCGACTATGAGAATTAACAATAACATGTCAGCGGTGATTACAAACAACAAACTTCTTGGTACCGAAGGTTCCCTTTCAGATGTAATGGAAAAGCTTAGCTCTGGCTTTAGCATTAATCATGCATCAGACAATCCTTCTGGAATTGCCATTGCAGGTAAAATGCAGGCTCAGATTGATGGACTGGACAAGGCATCTACAAATGGTTCCGACGGTATTTCTGTTTTACAGACAGCTGAAGGTGCTCTGAACGAAGTAACAGATATGATTCAGAGAATGAGAGAGCTTTCAGTTCAGGCTGCAAATGGAACAAACTCTGATGAAGAGCGTGAAGCAATTCAGAAGGAGATAGAATCACTCTTATCAGAAATTGACAGAATATCACAATCAACAGAATTTAATAAGATTAATCTTTTAGATGGTACATTGGATTGTAGAACCTACGCTAATAATGTAACTAGAATTGCCACATCTAATAACGTACCAGCAGGTATTTATCAGCTTAGAGTTACTCATGCATCAAAGAGAGCTGAAGGTGTAGCAGCACAAACTGGTAGTTATCCTGTAACAGAAAACTTTGATAATACCTATTCAAAAGTTGAGACTACGACAAACGTTACAACAGGATCAGCTACAGACACGAATGGAAAATATAACTATAAAAACTTTATAGATACATCTGAATGGACAAAGACCATTAGAGATTATTCAGATGTAGAGAATACAGTTATTACAACAACAGAAGGTAGTGGACTTGGAATAGCAGGTTCCATTTCAATAAATGGATATCCAATGACCTTCAACCAAGGTGAATCTGGTGAAAGCGTATACGGAAAGCTTCGTATGGCCTGTGAAAAAGGCGGAGCTGTTATTACTGATTTTGATGCAGCAGAAGGACTAAAGATTTCGTCTTATAAATATGGAGCAGAGGCGGAATTAGAGATAGAGTTCTCTAGTATAGAGTTTGCCAGAGCTTTAGGATTTAAGGGTGATGGTACAACCGAAGTACTGGATAAGGATGATTCGCAAACTGTAATTCCTAAGATTACTAAAGTGGGCGAGGATGCAGAGCTTACCCTTTTCAAAAACAATAAGGATGATGCTGAGCCTGCTAATACAGTAGATTCATTATTTGGACAGCAGGCTACTTATAAAACAGATGGAAGAAGAGTAATTATTTCTGATACAAAGGGTTTTGAAATGTCCTTCCTTTTGGATGATGGATTTGCATCAGATGCAAAAGATGAAAATGGAGATCCTTTGTATGACGGACTAGTTGTTTTTAACGTAACGGATATTGGCTCAATGGCTTTACAGGTAGGTGCCAATGAAGGTCAGCAAATGAAGGTAAGAATCGCATCAGTAAGTACAGAGTACATGTACATCGATGATGTTGATGTTACCAGAGCTGATGGACCAGAGGACGCAATGGATGCCCTCGGTGAAGCATTAAGTTATGTTACATCAGTTCGTTCACAGCTTGGTGCTTATGAAAACAGATTAGAGCACACCACAAAGTCTTTGGATGCAACCGAAGAAAATATGACATCTGCCATTTCTCGAATCGAGGATGCCGACATGGCAACAACAATGGTTGAATATACAAAGTTTAACGTGTTGGAACAGGCAGGTGTATCAGCACTGGCACAGGCTAACGAGTTACCTCAGTTGGCACTCCAGTTACTACAGTAGTAAGGTATATCATCCTTAGCCAAAATTTCATTTTCTAACCCTTGGATATGCACTTAATAGGAGAAATAGTAAATGAACAAAGATAAGATTTCAGCTTTTACCTTAAAAATAGCTTCCAGCAATGGCAGTGGATTAATATCTATTCTTTATGACATCTATCGTGAATATGAAACTGAAGCACTGGATCAATTTTCAGCTGGCCAAGTGGATGCAGCGATTGTTGCACTGAAGAAGTGTGCAGACGTGGTCAATCACCTCCAGAGAGATTTAAATTTTGAGTATAAGGTAAGTTCAAATCTGTACGCGCTATACGATTATGTACAGCGAAATGTATCCAAATCCATATATAAGGCAAATCCAGAAGGAATATTAGAGGCTAAAAGAGTCATGGATGAATTAGGTATTGCGTTTGACCAAGTGGCTAAGAGAGATTCTTCCGCGCCTATAATGCGGAATACACAGTATGTTAGAGCTGGCGCTACCTATGGAAGGGGGGCTCTTAATGAAAGCCTAATGGGTAGTCAAATCAGCAGAGGTTTTTGGGCATAATTTTAATATTGAATTATAGAAAAAGAGATTTCCGTAACAGGGAATCTCTTTTTTAATGTTTAGTTATAAAAAGTATCGTGAGAAATATACAACAGAGTAGGGGATAAACCACGATAGGGTATTTATCTCTAACAAAAAATCAAAAAGTGAATCTTCACAAAAAATAATATAGCGTGAAATGCTATGTATCTTCCTGGCACCAGATCCTATAATTCCAACTCGAAACGGAGGTGAAGAAAACGAAGACGTTTTTGACATGGAGTATTTTGACCGTTGCGAATCTTTTTGATGCGAGGGATTACAAAATACCAAATGAGCTGATCATTCTGGGATATGCTGCAGGACTTTTCCTGAATATACAGAACTTCCAGTGGATCGGAATTATCCTTTTCATAATAAAAGCTGTCATGCCTATTCTTGCATTATATCTGCTGTATAGAAGTAAGAATCTAGGCTCTGGTGATATCAAATTGTTTTCTGTTATGAGTACTCTAGTGGGTATTGAACTTACAACAGAAGTGATGATTACCTCAGTGATGCTTGCTGGTATCGCTGTGCTGGGCATTTTCTTGTATGAGAAGGGAATCAATATAAAAAGAAAATTACACTATTCCTTTTATATTACGGCTGCGTTTTTCTATTGCCTTATATCTAGTAAGTAAAAAGAATGGAGTAATTATCGATGAAAAATTTGGAAATCGCATTATGCGACCTTGATTCAAATTATGTTTTAAAATTCGCCAGTCATTTAATGAGAAAGGCCAATGTGGGAGTTCATATTTTCACAGCTCCCGAGACATTTTATTCTGACGAGTCAGATTTTGATGTAGCCATTATGACGGAGGAGTTTGATGAAATATCGGGATTCCGTCCAAAGGGAATGATTGGGCACAAATATCTTCTTACAGAGGAACCTGGAATTATTTCAGAGAATGTCATCTATAAATATCAGGCTGTAAATATGATTTTTGATGACATTACTGAATTAAAGGGTTCAATGAACGCTGTTAGTAAAAGAGATTCTAATGAAAAATCTAAGTTAATAGGGGTGTATTCTCCTATAAATCATGAATTACAGTTGCCATTTTCTATGGCGCTGGGTCAGGCATACAGAACAGGTGGAAAGGTTCTGTTCGTAGATCTGGAGGAGATTTCTATAATGCCAAATCTTATTGGCAGAAATTGTGAAAGAAATCTCATGGATCTTCTTTATATCTTAAACACTAACTCTGATGATATGGAAAAGAGTTTGTCCGAGTACGTGCGAAGCTTTATGGGATTCGATTATATCGAACCCTTTTGGAATCCAAACGAAATCGGTGAAATCGACGAAGACACTTGGGATAGGTTCTTCGAGATGCTTGTGAAGACTGATTATGACGTGGTGGTAGTTCTTTTTGGAAGAGTTATCAATGGATTTTCCAGATATCTTGAAAGATTAAATAAGCTCTTTGTATTAGGACGACCTGGAGATTACTTCAAGAAGGGACAAGAGAACTTTTTGGATTATCTTGAGAGAATTCAGGCGAACTTATCTGTGGAAAATGTAATTCTTCCTATGTCAGCAGGAAATCTTTCTGATGGTACATATCAGGTGGAAGAATTGCTTCAGGGAAATCTAGGAGTATTTGTAAAGAAATTAGTAAATATAAGTGGGAGAAATGGGTTAGAAATTTATGGATAGCATAGAAGAGCAGGTACGCTCAGAGGTAATGAATGAAATAGATTTATCCTATGACGTTACCGATGAAGAAATACTTCAGCTAATAAAAAATAAAATCATGGAAAAATCTAAATTAGTACCAGTCTCTCTGGTCCAGCGTCAGACGATAGAAAATCATGTTTTCAATTCTCTTCGAAAGTTGGATGTGCTGGAAGATTTATTAGCTGATGAAGATATTACAGAAATAATGATTAATGGGCCAGATAATATTTTCATTGAAAAGAATGGACAGATTATTCATTCCAAGGAAAGATTTTCATCGGAGGAAAAGCTGAATGACATTATTCAGAGTATTGTGGCCGAAAGTAACAAGATCGTAAATGAATCAAATCCGATTGTTGATACGAGACTGGAGGATGGTAGTCGTGTAAATATCGTACTAAAACCTGCAGCAGTAGATTACAGCATTCTTTCCATAAGAAAGTTCCCAAAGGAGCAAATGACTATGGAGCGTTTGAAAGGATTTGATTCTATCGACGAGGAGCAAATTGAGTTTTTGAAAAAGCTTGTAGAAAGCGGATACAACATATTTGTATCTGGCGGTACAGGAAGCGGCAAGACATCGTTTCTAAACGCATTAGGAGAATTTATCCCTAAGGACGAGCGAGTAATAACTATAGAAGATTCTGCAGAGCTTCAGCTTAAGAACATTGAAAATCTGGTTCGTCTTGAGGCCAGGAACGCAAATCTTGAGGGCAAAAATGAAATCAGCATAAGGGATTTGCTAAAGTCATCTCTTCGAATGAGACCAGATCGAATTGTGGTTGGAGAATGTCGAGGAGCGGAAGCCTTGGAGATGCTGCAGGCATTTAACACTGGACATGATGGGAGCCTTTCCACAGGACATAGTAATTCCTGCAAAGATATGCTCTCAAGACTTGAAACAATGGTGCTTATGGGCGCGGAAATACCGCTTCCTGCTATAAGACAGCAAATTGCATCAGGTATAGATATTATTGTGCAGCTTGGAAGACTTAGAGACAAGAGCAGAAAGCTCATAGAAATATCAGAAGTAGAGGGCGTTGAAGCAGGAGAGATAAAGTTAAATCCTTTGTATAAGTTTAAGGAAATAGATGAAGAAAATGGAAGGATAGTTGGCCAATGGGAAAAGGTAGGCAGTTTAATTCATACAGAGAAATTAGTGGCAAGTGGAAAAGCATGATGACCTTGGCGCAAGGGATAGGAATAACCTTTGTGGTTGCTTTCCTGTTTTACAAATCAATTGCAGGATTATTAGCAGGGATACTGATAATTCCTTTTTGGCTAAGGCTAAAAAAAGAAGAAAAAAGGGTTCAATACCAAGCTCAGATGGAAAGTGAGTATAAGGAATATATGATGTTAATTGTAGCTAGCTTGCAGACTGGATATTCACTTGAAAGAGCTTTAAATCAAGCAGAAGCTGAGCTGAAAAAATTATATCCTCAAGGTTCAATTCTGTTAGCGTCTGTCCACATTATGAATCAGAAAATTACTATGAATGTTCAGGTAGAAAAGGCCTTTGATGAATTTGCTAAGACAACCGGTCTAGAAGAGGCAGCAAGTCTGTCTGAAATTATTTCCTTTGCAAAAAGATGTGGCGGTGATTATGGTCGTCACATTAGAGAAACAGCGATGAAGATAGAAGATAACATTTCTGTGAAGCAGGAAATAGAGACAATCACCACTGAGAAAAGGCTTGAGCTTAAGGTAATGTGTGTGATGCCAATGCTAATTCTGGCATATATATCACTGACATCAGCAAGTTTTATAGCACCACTTTATGGAAATATAGTGGGAGTTGGATTGATGAGCGGGTGTCTTATTTTATATGGAATCTTGATTGTAATTGGAAGAAAAATAATAGATATAAAGGTCTGAAGTAATTGATTATGGGAGGCGGGATGCTTTGCTAAAAAGTCATGATTTAACGAAGAAAAATTTAATGGAGATAGTCTTGGTCACAACTATATTGGGACTGGGAATACTTGTATATGACTTCGTAAATACGAATATTAATTTTAACGGAGTTATAAAAAGAAATGAAGCAGGCGCAGGGAGTATTTCAGAGAATTTAGAGTTGGAGTTTTCAGAACATAGGCAGGAATATGAAGTAGAGGTGTCTGAACAGAAGCTATCTGAAAAGGAGATAGAAAAGAACTTTGATAGGGCTATAAGAGAAATCGAGGACTCCTATCTTGGAGAAAATAGATCTGCCAATAATGTCACATACGATTTGATTCTTGAAACAGAATATGTGGATGGTTTGATTGAGGCCAGCTGGAAAACATCACCCTATGGAATTATTTCGAGGGATGGAAAGTTAAGAGCAGAAAACATTCCTGAAGACGGTGAAATAGTTGACCTGCAATGCACACTCTATTATGAGGATTGTGAGCGATACTATAGCTTTTCTGTAGTGGTCAATCGCAAGAGTATGGACACAGTTGAAGGAAAGCTTGAGGCGATTAATAGAAGAGTAAAAGAAATCGACGAAAGTACCCGAGAGAGTGAAATCTATAAGCTGCCAGGAGAAATAGCTGGAGAAAAGCTTGAGTGGAAGAAAAAGATGAATTATAGGGGATTACAGATAATTCTCCTAGGTTTGATTACGGTAGCTGGTTTGATTATTGGAAAAAAGCAGGATGAGAAGAAGGCTAAAGCACTGCGCATAGAGGAATTGGAAAGAGATTACCCTCAGATTGTCAGTCAGTTGTCGATTCTTATGGGTGCCGGAATGAGTTTTAGAAAAGCACTTGAGAGAATAACCAAAAAGTATATGCAGGACATTAATGACGGAGCGTCACAAAAAGCGGGTTACGAGGAAATCTTAAAAACATGTAGAAAAATAAGCGATGGCAAAGGTGAAATACAGGCTCTTGAGGAGCTTGGAAAAACCTGTGAGTGTAAAGAATATAGAAAGCTATCTATGTTGCTTGTTCAAAACCTGAGAAAAGGATCACGGGATTTGTTGGATACTCTGGAAAAAGAGGAAAAATATGCTTTTGAAATGAGAAAACAACGAGCTGTAAGAGCCGGTGAAGTAGCATCTACAAAGCTGTTACTACCTATGGCAGGAATGCTTTTTATAGTGATAGTTATCCTGGTTGTGCCAGCGATAATGCAAATTAATTAGTAAAACGAAAAGAGGAAGAAAATGAAGAATTTAATGATAAACGCAAAAAATAGAATACAGGAATTTTGGAAGGAAGAGGATGGAATCGGAACAGTGGAGATGATTCTGATTCTGGTGGTATTAATTGGTATCGTCCTTATCTTTAAAGACAATTTAAATGATTTAGTAGAGAGCCTGTTTAAGACAATTAATTCACAGGCGAAAAGAGTATAGTGGCTAAAGGCTCAGTGTCTGTGTTTTTCACGTTCATACTGGTTTCTGTTATGTGTCTGATTTTTACCATGAGTGAATGCATAAGACTTTATGAGATGCAAAGCTTTGCGCAGGAATACACAGATATAGCAGTTGAAAGTACATTTTCAGAATATAATGCCTATCTTTGGACAAATTATAAGATTTTGGCAGTGGATTTAGGCTATGGTTCTTCTTTGAAAGGTCCTGAGACTATGGAAGAAAAAACACTGGATTATTGTAAGTATAATGCAGATGTTTCTGATGGATTCAATTATGCAAGATTATTTGCAGAAAGCTGCACAGTAAATAAGTATGCGTTTCTTACTGATAAGAATGGTGAAGGAGTTATCGGTCTTGGTGTACAGGCTGCAAAGGATGGCATGGCTGGTCAAGTTGTAGATGGAATTCAAAATCATATTGATACCGTAAATGGTATTGAAAAAATACCAGTAGAAGAAAAGGTTAAAAGCGGAAAGAGTTCTTTAGACAATGCAAAAGCAGAGTTGGCAGAAAAGAGACGTGCAGCAGCAGAGGATGATAACCCGGACACGAACCCAGATGATTACCCAGAGCCCGAAGAAGTGGAAGACAATCCGCTAGAAGCCTTTGATATTTTGAAGGAATCATTTTCAAAGGGAGTTTTGGCTACAGTAACAAATGCGGAAAAACTATCTGACGTAAGTGTGAGTCTTGAAAAAATGCCTTCTCATCGACAGTTGTCTAAAGGGAATTTGGATTTTGAAGAAGGTGTGAGTTTAGTGGATAAGGCGCTGTTTCTTGATTATCTGATAACAAATTACAGCTATTTTGGTCATGATCTAGAGCACGATGGTTTGAATTACGAGGTTGAATATCTTCTTTCGGGTAAAGAGACTGACCCGCAGTGTTTGGCTTCTGTTGTGGAGCAGCTTCTTCTTGTGAGAGAAGGGGCAAACTTTATAACTATCCAAACAACTCGTGAGTTAAATACACAGGCGCTATCAATGGCCGAGGCATTGGCAGGTTTTACAGGAAATCCAGTTATTATTGAGGCTGTTTACAATGCAGTGATTGGTGCATGGGCATATGCAGAAGCTACACTTGATGTTCGACTGCTTTTGAATGGTGGAAAAATAGCACCTATAAAAAATCTTACTCAGTGGACAACAGACCTTTGGCATTTATCAAATGTTTGTAATATCAATTTTAAAGCCCGTGATTGTGGAGAAGGAACAGGATATAAGGAGTATCTTATAGGATTTCTCGCACTTAGGACCAACGAAAAACTGGCAACTAGAGCGCTGGATATAATGGAAAACGCGCTAAATTCAACTGATGATTACAAGGATGTAAAAGTAGACAATATGGTTTGGGCGGCAGATATAGAAATGACATATTCAGCCAAAGAAATGTTTTTGTCGTTATTTGAAAGAGAAAGTGAAAGTAAAGGCGAAATAGGTCAGTACTATTTTGCTAGAAACAAATTTATTTCCTACTAGGACATATAGGAAGGAGGTGTAAATAGGTGTCTCTATGTAACTATCAACCCTTCTTGGATAATGAACCCAATATTCAAGGTCAACCTATTTCCCATGAGAAAAATAGCGCTATGCACCAGCGCACAAAAAAAGAGATGCCTTTTTATGCCTCCTTTTATAAGGCGAGCTACACCATTGAGGCGGCGGTGATTTTACCGTTGTTTATTACATTGATGGTTTTTGGAATGTTTATTTTCAGAATGCTACAGGTTCAGTCAGGAGTGCAGCAGTCTATTGATGCAGCTAGCAGAAGGATGGCTGTGACTCTGGGAAATATGGCAAATAATGGCGAATCAGATAAGGATGTGGATGCATCCTCGGAGGAGCCAACTCTTACAGGTGAATTGTCAGAGGCAGGGTTGTTGATAGCAACCATATCTTTAGCGGGAGTTGAGATTGCGGAGCACAAAGTTCCCATTGAATATATTGATGGTGGAGTGGCTGGCTTTGATTTTTTAGAATCATCAGTAGAGGGAAATTATATAGATCTTAAGGTGAATTATGATATGACATTTCCTATAGGACTTTTGGGTAATTACACTTATGAGGTAACCCAGCGTGCAAGGTGTAGGAAATGGGTTGGATATGATAAAGCAGAGAATACTATCGATGCCCAGTATGTGTATATCACTGAAAAAGGAGAGGCTTATCACAGGAACTATATGTGCACATATTTAAATCCGAAAGTCAGGCGTTTACCAGCCGAGGATTTAGATTCTGCAAGAAATAAAAGTGGTGGAATTTATTATCAGTGTCATAAATGTAAAGGTACAAAAGCTGGTGGTTTTTTGTATGTAACAGAGTATGGAACTGCATGGCATACAGATGTTAATTGTAAAGAAATAAAACATAACATTAGAAAAGTCTTATACGAAGAAGTTAAGAATACAATGAGGCCTTGTAGTAAATGTACAGGTGAGCATTAGAGGAAAAATGATGGAAGCATTTGGATTAGTGTGTTTGTATACTCTTACGGCCTATGATGATTTAAGGGAAAGACAGGTAAGGGTAATTGAGATAATAATATTTGGAATAATAGGAATCCTTATAAATATGTTTTGTAAAAGTCACTCCCTATCAAGTGTTTTTGGTGGAGTCGCGATTGGATGTCTAGTGTTGATATTCAGTTATTTGTCAAAAGAAAAAATAGGTAAGGGTGATGCATTATTAATAATTATTACTGGCATATATCTAGGATTCAGGGGAACGCTAACACTTTTATGGATTAGCTCAATTCTCGCAGCTGTTGTAGGGACAATATTGGTTAAAAAGTATCAGGCAAAAAATGATATGGAGTTACCCTTTGTACCATTTTTATTGATGGGTTATCTACTGATCATTTCGCTGGAAAAACTTGGAGGTATAGCAGTATGTGGTTAAAGCTAAAAGGTAGTTATACCGTTGAAGCAGCGTATATTTTCAGTTTTTGTATTTTGATAGTAGGTATGGCAATCGGCATTGCTTTTGACTTATTTTATGAAGCCCTTGAATATGTCAGGTATGAGCCAGATGGTTTTGACGCTGTGAGCCTGTTTAGAACGAAGGAAGGAGTTGTTGGCGTGATTCATGCCATATTTGATTAGTGAATTATGGAAATTAATTATATGCGACAGCATGATAAAAGTTTCATGGTACTGGAAGTGGCAGAAGCTTCTTCTGGATATGAAGAAAGAATGATAGAGGAAAATAATATTTCAGCACTTCTGAAATTTTCAAAAGTAAAGGTGAATGGAGTGCAGCAGTATAACTATTGCATCAGCAGAATGGAAAATTTAGAGGATTTTCTTGAGGCTAGAGATCTCACCTTGGATGTATTTAGAAGACTGATTCTAAATATCAAGCTGGCTTATGAAGAAATTAGTAAATATCTAATAGAGGAAAGTCATATTTTTCTTAGCAAGGAGACAGTTTTTCTGGAAAAATCAAACGACAGTTTTAAGGTTAGCCTTTGTTACTATCCTTGTGATATAGGAGGTGTACAGCAGCAGTTTCGTGCACTTATGGAATACTTTTTAAAGCTTGTACCAAGTGATAATCGAGAGCTTGCAGAGTACATATACAATGCATATGACTTATGCTTGAAGAATGATTTCACCTTTGAAGAAATATTAGATAGCCTTCAGGAGAAAGAGCCTGAAAGTGAGATACATCTTGAAAGGATTGATCCATATGCTTTTGATGATAATCAAGAGGATGAATTTTTACAGGAAGAGTTTGTTACGCAGGGAGAAAATTTATCAGAATTATTTGATATAGATAATAGGGAGAAATCTAATAGATTTACAGGGCTTTTTGACTCTGTAAAAAGCTTTTTAAATACAAGAATTCAGTTCAAAGATGAATATGAAAGTGTTGGGGAGGATTTCATAATTGATCCTGATTATGAGCTGGAGGAGCGAACAGTTTTATTATCTGATGTAAAGCCTACTGGGAAGCTTGTATACGACGGGCAGAACCAGGAGGATGATTTTCTCGTGAATAAAGATGTATTTAGAATTGGCAGTGGTAAAAATAATGATGCGGTTTTACGTGAGCGAACTGTTAGCAGTAATCATGCCAAAATTATTAGGGAGGGGGATGATTTTTACCTATCAGATTTGAATTCCACTAATCAGACCTACCTGAATAATGAGCCATTAGTTTATAAAATCCCTAGAAAACTGAAGATAATGGATAAAATAAGCTTTGCAAATGTTAATTATATTTTTCAGTAAAGCGATGTTCATCAAATCATTGAGAAACTAGCCTTTTTCTGTTAAAATAGATGCAGTTTGTGGGATTTTATAACCTTAAATCCCTTAGGTTAGGAGATTAGATGTAATGAACATTATTGACAAGGTATTTGGAACACATTCGGAGCGAGAGCTTAAGAGAATTAAGCCTATCGTTGATAAGATAGAATCGTATAAGGATGCTATGGGGGCTCTTACAGATGAGGAGCTTCGTGGAAAGACAGTTGAATTTAAAGAGAGACTTGCAAAGGGAGAGACATTAGACGACATCCTTCCAGAGGCATACGCTACAGTTCGTGAGGCAGGTAAGCGTGCCCTTGGCATGGAGCACTTTAGAGTTCAGCTTATTGGTGGTATTATCCTCCATCAGGGTCGTATCGCAGAGATGCGTACTGGTGAAGGTAAGACTCTTGTATCTACACTTCCAGCATATTTGAATGCTTTGGAGGGCAAGGGTGTTCACATCGTTACTGTAAATGATTACTTGGCAAAGCGTGATGCTGAGTGGATGGGTGAGGTTCACCGTTTCCTTGGTCTTACAGTTGGTGTTGTTTTAAATGATATGACTAAGGAGGAGCGTCAGGCAGCTTACAATTGTGATATCACATACATCACAAACAACGAGCTTGGTTTCGATTACCTCCGTGACAATATGTGTGTATATGAGAAGGACTTGGTTCAGAGAGGACTTCATTACTGTATCATCGATGAGGTGGATTCAGTTCTTATCGATGAGGCACGTACACCTCTTATTATTTCTGGACAGTCAGGAAAGTCTACAAAGCTTTATGAGCTTTGCGACGTTTTGGCTCGTCAGCTTAAGCGTGGTGAGGATCTTCCAGAATTCTCTAAGATGGACGCTATCATGGGCGTTGAGAGAAACGAGACTGGAGATTTCATCGTAGACGAGAAGGATAAGGTAGTTAACCTTACAGCAGAGGGTGTTGCAAAGGTTGAGCAGTTCTTCCACATTGAAAACCTTGCAGATCCAGAGAATCTTGAGATTCAGCACAACATCATCCTTGCACTTCGTGCTCACAACCTTATGTTTAAGGATCAGGATTATGTTGTTTCAGATGGTCAGGTTATGATTGTTGATTCATTCACTGGCCGTATTATGCCAGGTCGTCGTTATTCTGATGGACTTCATCAGGCTATCGAGGCTAAGGAGCATGTTGAGGTTAAGCGCGAGTCTATGACTCTTGCAAGCATCACATTCCAGAACTTCTTCAACAAGTACGACAAGAAGGCTGGTATGACAGGTACAGCTCTTACAGAGGAGCAGGAGTTCCGTGATATCTACGGAATGGACGTTGTTGAGGTTCCTACAAACCGTCCTATCCAGCGTATCGATCATGATGATGCTGTCTATAAGACAAAGAACGAGAAGTACAAAGCAGTTGTAGAAGAGGTTAAGAAGGCTCATGAAAAGGGTCAGCCTGTTCTTGTTGGTACTATCGATATTGATATTTCAGAGCACGTTTCAAAGCTTCTTCGTAGAGAAGGAATCGAGCACAACGTACTAAATGCTAAGTTCCATGAGAAGGAAGCTGAAATCGTTGCTGAGGCTGGAAAGCACGGTGCCGTTACCATCGCTACTAACATGGCAGGTCGTGGTACTGATATTAAGCTTGATGAGGATGCTCGTGCAGCAGGTGGTCTTAAGATTATCGGTACAGAGCGTCATGAATCACGTCGTATTGACAATCAGCTCCGTGGACGTTCAGGTCGTCAGGGAGATGTTGGTGAGTCACAGTTCTTCATTTCACTTGAAGATGACCTTATGAGACTCTTTGGTTCAGAGAGACTTATCAGCATGTTCAACGCTCTTGGTGTTCCAGAGGGTGAGCAGATTAAGCATAAGATGCTTTCAGATGCTATCGAAAAAGCACAGAAGAAGATTGAGGAAAATAACTTCTCAGCTCGTAAGAACCTTCTTGATTATGATCAGGTTATGAATGAGCAGAGAGAGCTTATTTATGCACAGCGTCATAGAGTACTTATGGGCGAGGATATGCATGACCAGATTCTTGGTATGATTCGCGATAAGGTAGACGAGTGTATTGAAAAGACTATTCCAGATGATGTGGAGAAGGAACTTTGGGAGCTTCAGGAGCTTAATCACCTCCTTTGCCCAGTAATTCCAGTTCCTGTTATGACACAGCTTTCTATCCAGAACATCAAGAACAAGAAAGAGTTGAAGAACACTCTTACAGATATTGCTCTTAAGATGTATGATGCTAAGGAAAAGGAATTCGAGCAGCCAGAGCAGTTTAGAGAGGTTGAGCGAGTTATCTTACTCCGTGTTATCGACCGCAAGTGGATGGAGGAGATCGATGATATGGAGCAGCTTCGTCAGGGTATCCGTCTTCAGGCTTATGGTAACCGTAACCCAGTTGATGAGTACAAGGCAGCAAGCTACGATATGCTTGATGCAATGAATGCAGCTATCATCAATGATACACTTACAATGCTTTACAGAATCCGCATCGAGAAGAAGGTAGAGCGTGAGGAAGTAGCTAAGGTTACTGGAACAAACAAGGATGACACAGCAACACGTGCACCAAAGAAGCGCGAGGAGAAGAAAGTCTTCCCTAACGATCCATGTCCATGTGGAAGTGGTCTTAAGTACAAACAGTGCTGCGGTAGGCATTAATAAAATCAAAACTTGATTTTGATTTTTTAATGCTACGACGCAGCCCATCGCCGAAGGCGATATAAAATGGCTGCGTCTTCCCGTTAGCAAGCCAAAAACTAAATTACTAATTATTGGGACCTCATACAAAGTATGAGGTCCTTTTTTAAGGAGAGCCAATGACTAACTTAGAAGAATACTACAACAAATTCAACGAAGACAAACGCTTAAACAGTCGCCATGGAATCATGGAATATACTGTGACCATGAAATATGTCCACAAGTACTTAGATATACTTGCCGAGGAAACTGGCAAGTCTAAGTCTGAAATCCAGATTCTCGATATTGGTGCTGCCACAGGAGGTTATAGTATTCCTCTCTGGGAAGAAGGCTATGATGTTACAGCAGTAGAACTTGTAAAACACAACCTTGGTATGCTCAAGGCAAAGGGCACAGGTGTAAAAGCTTTTCAGGGAAATGCAGTGAAGCTTAAAAGATTTGAAGAAAACAGTTTTGACTTCACATTACTTTTTGGACCTATGTATCACCTCAAGACCCGCGAAGAGCAGCTGAAAGCTTTATCAGAAGCAAAAAGAGTTACCCGTCCAGGTGGATATATTTTAGTCGCATATGTCATGAATGAATACGCATTCCTTACATACGGAATTAAGGAAGGTCATGTCTTAGAAAACATTGCAGATGGAAAGCTTGATGAAACCTTTCATGTGCGCCCCGCTGAAGATGACCTTTACATGTTTATGAGAACAGAAGATATAGAGAGTCTTAATGCAGAAGCAGGCTTGGAGCGCATGCAGATTATCTCCCCAGATGGCCCAGCAAATCACATGCGCCGCGAAGTCAACGCCCTTACAGAAGAACAGTTCCAACAGTTCATTAATTACCAGATGTCAGTCTGTGAAAGAGCCGATCTTTTAGGGGCAAGTGCACACACGGTGGATATATTAAAAAAGTAAAGTAGGTTGCAAAAGGCAGTGCTATTTACGCATAACAAAATGGCACTGCTCATTTTGTTGGTCTATATGATGTTTGAGTAGTATATATAACTCGAAAGTAGTCCAAGTACTGCTCAGAAATTGTTTATTTAATCGTGCTTGGCAGTTTAAGAATATAAATAATTCATAAGCACTGCTGTTTTGGCAGTGCAATGTTGGGAATGTATAGAAAGTACTGCTTTTGAAGCAGTATTATAAAGGTGCTGTAGTAATTCTACTGCCTACATGGCAGTATGAGATAAGGATAGGTTAAAAAAGTACTGCTTGTTTGTAAATTAGAAAAAAAGGAATTGGCTCAAAATACTGTTTTGAGGGCAGTGCAGAAAGATGAGACTATGCATTACACTGCTATATTGGCAGTGAAAAAACTAGAAAGAATTATAGCACTGCTTTTTTAAGAGAAATTGAGAAGAAAAGTATAATGGAGGGGATAAATTAAGGTGACAAGAGAGGAGGAATAATGATACAGGATTCGAGGGCAATAATAGAGAATCTGTCATATATAAATGAGTTAGTAGAGAAATCCAACATAAACCTGAGAAAATATAAGGGATTGGAAAATATACATGTGCAATCATGTTATAGCAATGGACGTGAGCAGTTATATAAATATGATTCTGACACAGGGAAAAAGAAGTATATTAAAAGAGATGAGATATCTGGTTATGCAAATATAATACAGCGAGATTATGAAGCTGTTGTAAATAAAAAGCTTATTTCTATGCAAAAAATACTTTCCAGAGTTATCAAGGAGCTTCCAAAAACAGAACTTATAGAAATAATGTCTATTTATGATAAACAACCTGCGAGTAAAAGAAACCTGATTGTTCCAATGATTGAGAGTAATGAAGAATATATAGCAAGGTGGCTAGAGGAACATAGCGGAGGGAAGAATTCATATCCTATAGATAATGGAGTTTATACTGCGAAAGGTGAGTACGTAAGGTCAAAATCAGAAAAGATTCTTGCAGATTTGTTCGAAAAATATAGCATTCCATATTGCTATGAGCCAAGTTTTCGACTCAATAATGGAAATGTAGTATATCCAGATTTTGTTATATTAAATGTTAGGTTGCGAAAGACTATATATTGGGAACATTTGGGATTAATAGATAGAGAAGATTATGCAAATAGAAATTTCAAGAAGCTGGATGACTATGATATGAGCGGATTGGAATTGGGTGATAATCTCATAATAACAATGGAATCAGATGCTAGAGGATTTGATTCCAGAAGATTTGAAAGAAAAATAAAAAAGTATTGTTTATAAGTGGTGAAAAATTTGAATGCAATATTAAAATTGCAATCTTTAGGCAAGATATACAAAAACTAAACGCCGAAATTGTATAATTTATACACTAAGTCAGTAGAATTATCTGAAAATCGTGCTATCCTATAGGCAGATAAGAAAAGAGTTTATAGGAGGTTTTTATTATGAACATTTTCAAAGAGTTATTTGATAGCGAAAACGGAACAGTGATGACATTCATTGATTATTTAAAGAGCGGTTACATCGACTAAGTCGAGTAACCGTTTTTTATTACACTAAAGTAAAATCTACAATTATTTTATGTTGACGCATAAAAATCAGTATGCTATTATTTTACGCAGATTAAATAAAAAGAAAGGAGGACGCACTAATGAGCATTTTAAATTTTGGAAATGCAAAAAAATTGAACACTTGTTACTTTAAGATTGGTGCGCTCTCTTTGTGTGAATAGAAGCGTATAGCATTATCGTATTTACGAATCCAACCCCTTGAAGTAATTATTCTTCAAGGGGTTTTCTTTATGCTTTTTTACGCAAGGAGACGCTGGCTTACATAGGAGGACTTATGACGGACTGTACTATTACAAATCAAACGAATAATAAAAACACCTTATGGACCAGAGATTTTACAATCATTACCATAGGAAGTGTAGTTTCGATGTTGGGAAACTCAATGGTTGGATTTGCTATGAGTCTAATGGTGTTGGATTATACTAATTCACCTATGCTTTATGCTGTTTATATGGTGATGTTTACACTGCCTCAGTTGATTGCACCAATAATTTCAGGAGCTATATTGGATCGTTTTTCCAGAAAAAAGATGATTTACACCCTCGATTTTATAAGTGCAGGCGTGTATTTGATTATGGCGATATTGCTTATTTCTGGAATGTTCAATTTTCCACTTTTCGCAGTAATATGCTTTTTGTTAGGCGCCATACAAAGCACATACATGGTTGCTTATGATAGCTTTTATCCTTTATTAATTACAGAGGGAAATTATCAAAAGGCATATTCAATTTCATCTATGCTTGAAACTATGACTGTAGTAATGGTACCTGTTGCAACATTCATTTATAATTTGGTAGGAATTGGACCACTTATGGTTATGAATGCGGCCACATTCCTAATCGCGGCTATCTTCGAGACTCAGATAGGACACGAAGAGGAATATATAGAAAAGAGAAAAGCAGAAACACAGGAAGAGCTAAGTGGTGGTAAACGAATGCTTTTAGATATAAAAGAAGGCATGGAATATTTAAAGGGCGAACCTGGGCTGCTGGCCATTGCGGTATATTTTCTTTTTAATATGATGGCATGTGGTGCACAGGATGTTTTACTATTACCATTTTATAAAGGCAATTTTTCAAATGGCGAGTACATATATGTTATAGTATTTGGTGCAGCCTTTGTGGGAAGAGCATTAGGTGGAGGAATACACTACAAAGTGAAAATCCCTGTAAAATATAAATTCGCATTTGCGATGTTCATATATGTATTTATAGGTATATTCGAAGGTTCATACCCTTTCATGCCGATAAAGATAGCCATGGTTATGTCATTTATGGCAGGATTGGCAGGCGTGACAAGTTATACAATTAGAATATCTTCTACTCAGAATTATGTTCCAGATGAGAAGAAGGGAAGATTCAACGGAGTATTCTTTATTCTTATGACAGGTGGAATGCTGGTTGGTGAGATGATAGCAGGAGCTATAGCAGAGATTGTTGACGCAAGAATAGTTATTTTAGTATTTAACCTGATAGCAGTTGCAGCAGCGATTATTATCATAGGCGGAAACAGAAAAGCGGTAGCAGAAATTTACAATACAGACAACTAAAATATATAGAGAATAAGGAGAAGAAAAATGGCAGAGACATTAAAGAAAAGAAGCGAAGTTCCAGTTGAATTAACATGGGATACATCAAGGCTATTTAAGTCATCAGAGGAGCTTATGTCAGGGCTTGAGGATTTCAAGAAACTCACAGCTGACATGGTATCAAATTACAAAGGTAAGCTTACAGATGCAAAGGCAATCAATGAATGTCTGGATAAGCTCAATCAGTGGAATGTTATGGCAGACCACTTATATAACTATGTAGAGTTAAATGTATCTGTAGACTACACAAACGCAGAAGCTCAGAAGGAGCAGGCAATTGTTATGAGCGAGTTTTCAAAGGCTCTTAGCACAGTATCTTTTGTAGATAGTGAGCTGGCAGAGGCTCCAAAGGAGTTAATTGAGGAGGCTATCAAAACAGCCACAGTTGGAAAGCATTATTTAGAGGATGTTGAGCGTCAGCGTCCACATCGTCTTACACCTGAAACAGAGGCAGCACTTGCTGCACTTCGTGAGACAGTGCAGGCTCCATACACAATCTACGAGACAAGCAAGCTTGCAGACATCCAGTTCCCTGATTTTGAGGTGAATGGTGAAAAGCATCCACTTGGATATTCATTATTCGAGGATAACTACGAGTATGAAAGAAATACAGAGGTTCGTAGAGCAGCCTTCGATGCATTCTCAAAGAAGATTCGCGAGTACATGTACACAACTGCAACAGTATACGGCAGCCATGTTCGTACAGAGAAGACTATTTCTGAATTACGTAGATACGATAGTGTTTTAGATTATCTTCTTTTTGAGCAGAAGGTAACACGAGAAATGTATGACCGTCAGATTGACCTTATCATGGAGAAGCTTGCACCTCACATGAGAAAATATGCAAGACTTTTAAAAGAGGCTAATGGTCTTGATAAGATGACATATGCTGATTTAAAGATTGCTTTAGATCCTGATTATGACCCACAGGTTACTATCGAGAAGTCAAAGGAATACATCATAGATGGTCTTTCAATCATGGGTCCTGAGTATAAGGAAATGCTTGAGACAGCATATAAGGAGAGATGGGTTGACTTTGCCCAGAACATCGGTAAATCAACAGGTGGTTTCTGCGCAAGCCCATATCAAAAGGGTTCATACATCCTTCTTTCTTGGAACGACAGAATGAGTGATGTATTCACACTTGCTCATGAGCTTGGTCATGCAGGACATTTTGCAGCCTGCGGCAAGGCCCAGAGTGCACTTGATGTAGAGGTTTCAAACTATGTTGTTGAGGCGCCTTCTACTATCAATGAGCTCCTTATGGCAGAGTACCTTAAGGAAAAGAGTGGCGATGACAAGCGCTTCCGCAGATGGGTTCTTTCAGCTCAGATTTCAAATACTTACTATCACAACTTTGTTACTCATCTTCTTGAGGCTGCTTATCAGCGTGAGGTTTATAAGCTGGTTGATAAGGGTGAAGCAGTGCCAGCTGAGACATTAAATGAAATCTATAAAAACGTCCTTAAAAAGTTCTGGGGCGACGAAGTAGAGCTCACTGAGGGCTGTGAGCTTACATGGATGAGACAGCCACATTATTATATGGGCTTGTATTCTTACAGCTATAGTGCTAGTCTTACTATCGCGACACAGGTTATGAAGAGAATCCGCAAGGAGGGTCAGCCTGCAGTCGAAGATTGGAAGAAGACACTTGCAGCAGGAGGCACAGTTACACCAGTAGAGTTTGCAAAGATGGCTGGTGTTGACGTGACAACAGATGCAGCGCTTCTTGATACAATCGATTACATCGGAAGTATTATCGATGAAATTGAACAGATAGGAGTATAAGAAATTGAATAGTAACGAGAACAAAAGTAGAAATAAGATTTTGTTAATTACACAGGGTGCTATGATTGCAGCACTTTATGTGGTACTTACATGGGTTGCAAACGTACTTGGTCTTGCAAATGGTGCCATTCAGGTTAGATTTTCAGAGGCACTTTGCATTTTGCCTATCTTCACACCAGCAGCAATCCCAGGATTGTTTGTAGGATGTCTTATTTCAAATATTATAAATGGTTGTGTAATTTGGGATATTATTTTCGGAAGCTTGGCAACACTTATCGGAGCTTTTGGAACATATTTCCTTAGAAAGACAAAGTTTATTTTTACATTGCCACCAGTAATAGCGAACATGGCTATTGTACCATTTGTTCTTCGTTATGCTTATATGGTTGAGGATGCATACTGGTTCCTCGTAGTTACAGTTGGTATTGGCGAAGTTATCAGCGTGTGTATACTTGGTTTTATCCTAAAAAAAGCATTGGACAAAAATAAGAAAGCAATTTTTGAACAGGAAAAATAGAGATTACCAGGATGTGAAATTTGAGGTCAGAAATGGCCTCAAATTTTTTTTGCAAAAAAATGTAACGAATACAGAAAAAAGGGGACTAATATAGTAGAATCGAAAAAGTGAGTAAGAAAGGAGGAGCCACAGCTTGAATATAAAGAAAATATGTGAAGATTATTATCCGCTCGTGTTAGGCTACCTTCTTACACTGACAAATGGTAACAAAGATTTAGCCGAGGATTTGACTCAGGATACCTTTTATAGAGCAATCAAAAATATAGAAAGTTTTCGAGGTGACTGCAAGGTTTCCACCTGGCTTTGTCAGATTGCAAAGTACACATTTTGGCAGTATCTAGATAAATCAAATAAATATAAGCAGGTTCCGCTTGACGAGGTTATGAATATTTCAGCAGGTGAACTGGTGGAAGAAATGTACATCAGGGAAGAGACCAACAGAGCCATGTATGAAAGTATTGAAAAGCTTGATAGCCAGACAAAGGATGTAATGTTATTTAGATTGACCGGTGAGATGTCATTCAAAGAAATAGGAGAGCTTTTGGATAAAACAGAAAACTGGGCTCGTGTTACTTTTTATCGAGGAAAGGCAAAACTAGGAAAGGAGATGAATAGCTATGAGTAAATTTGAATGTGAATTAGTTAATGATCTTCTTCCAAGTTATATTGAAAAGAAAACATCAAGCCAGACCAATCAATTTATAGAAGAGCATTTTAGAAGCTGTGATGAATGCAGAGAGCTGTACGAGGCAATGATTGAAGAGGTGAGTATTAAAAATCAGCCTATGCCTTACAAGAAAAAATTCAGAATTAACAGCATAGGAAAAATGATATTAATAGTTTTAGGATATTTAGCTGTTGTGATAATTGGATTAGTAGTGTTCACTTACATTATGACAAACGGGGTAATTTGATGGAAAAGAATAATATACCATGCAAAATAATAGAGGATTTGCTGCCTTCATATATGGATGAAATATTGTCTGAAGATGTTAATGAGGCGGTGCAGATTCATTTGGAAAGCTGTGAATCTTGTAGAAAAAGGCTTAGTGAATTGAAACTAGAGAATGTTGAAGAAAAAGCCCAGATAGAGAAAAATGAAGCTGCTTTTGTAAAGGGAATAAAGAGATATAAACATTATGTAATTGGTATGGCCATAGGTGCAGGAATTCCAATAATGGCTTTTTTGCTGTTTATCCTGTGGGTATTTGTTATATCAATGAGCAGTTAAAAGGAGAATGAAATGTTACAGAAGAAAGGTACAAAAATTGCAATAGGTATTATAGGTGGATTAGTTATTGGCATTATCACAGTACTAGCTGTTATCTTTATATTTATCTTATTGTTCTTTTTTGGAGGTCCACCAAAGGTAACTAAGGACGTTGAAAAATATGAGCAGACAATGGAAGAGAATCTAACTCGTGAATATGGAAAGGCCAGGACAGAATTCATAACATTTCCTAAAGAAATTCCTACCAGTGCATTTGAGCAGGATACTAAGCCAGAATTTTATAATTCTTTTCAGGACACATGGGATGATCCTACCTATGAAGTGTATTTAAAATGTCAGTATAGTGATGAGGACTATGAAAGCGAAATAACTAGGCTTAACACATTGAAAAGGACATACACTCAGTATGATGATAGGAATAAGACACTTAAAAAGGAAAATACAGACAGATTTAACTATCCTCCCTATATAGCAATTGATCATAATGACTATTCTTATGAGTATGCGCTGGATTTAGGTGATGACAGTATTGCTTATATTTATGTTGCTTATAAGAGTTCTGTGAAAAGTCTAAAAAAGATTCCTAAGGAGTATTTACCTACAGATTACGAGGAAAGCTTGACACTAGAAAATGGTAGCTATTTTAATACAACATATGAAAACAGCACTGCTTATAACATATATGAAGTGCCATTGCATAAAGGAAATAGCGCTGTTCATGGATTGAGCGCATACAATTTAGTGGAATTGCAAAATGCGTGTGATGGTATTTCTGGACTAGCGATTTTCCCAAATGATATAAGTAATCTAAAAGATGGTTCATTTGTATATAGAAGTGATGACGAAAAAGTACTTGTAGTTTTAGAAGCAGTATACTCTGAGGGCGATTATAAGACAGAAGAAGACAGATTAAAAGATGAGGAGTATATGTGTGCTACATATGATGACTCAAGCTATAATTATCCTGCCTATGTTTTACGTGCAGGGGCAATAACGGGTCTTCCGGAAGATATTATGGATGAAAATGATAAAGCAGATATTCATGAATATGCCCTAATGGATAAGCCTAATAATAAAATAATATATGTTCTAATAGCATATCCTAAAGAGCAGAATTTGAGCCTGTACGAAGACTATATAGCGATAAATTAAAATGACAGCGAGGCCTGTGACTCAGCCTTTTTACGAGGGCTGGTGCCATAGGTCTTTTTGTATGCCCTAAGGAAGGTGGAGTATGTTCCAAAGCCAGCCTGTTCACTGGCATCGACGATAGAGGTGCCGGCATCAATTAGAGCCTGGGCAGCGGAAAGACGCTTCATGGTTATGTAGTTTCCAATCGTGTAGCCAGTCTCATCCTTGAAGGTGTGCATAAGATAGTAGCGGGAAAGATAAAACTGGGTGGCGATAGTTTCGACAGACAAATCACCCGTAAGATTTTCATTGATATATTGAATAATTGAATTAATCTTTGTACCAGAGTAACTTGTGGAGATATATTCTACCTCGTCGCTGATGGCTGCACGATTTAGTTGAACCATAAACTCTAAGAAAAGAACTTGCATGAAAAACTCATTAGCATAAGCATCCTTACCAAGATTATTAATCAAAGCATTTACAGCAGAAGCTACAGGTGAATTTTTAAAAGATCTCAAACGCAAAACATGAGAGTTATTTTCCATTGCATTTCTAAAGCAATAAGACAAATCATTTTCCTCTTTACTATATTCATCCAAAAATTCCTTAGATATATAGATGATGATTCGCTCATAGGTGGAGTTGTCATGAAAAATAGGACGGTGAACTTCGCCTGCGTTTACAAAGACTATATCGTTAACCTGCAAATCGAAATTCTGACCTTCTATGGAATAGGAAGTATTTCCAGATAAATGAATTAAAACCTTATGGAAATCATGATAATGGAAATCTATTTCACCTAGGTTCGAATCTGACAAATGAAAAATTTTAAAGTTGGAATATAGGTAACCTTTTTTGCTATATTCGGTCATAGTGTTCACCTTTCCATAACAAGTTCATAGTATTATCCTAGCTTGAGTATAAATCTCAAGAGCACTATTTGCAATATTTTAAACACTAACTGACATTATCTCATTAGAAAGTGCGGTGTATACTCAAATTATAGTAAAAGAACTATCGACTGGATTCGAAAGGACAGATATGAAATTTACAAAAATGCACGGCTGCGGTAATGACTACGTATATGTAAATCTCTTTGAAGAGAAGGTTGAAAACCCAGCAGAAGTTTCTATTAAAGTTAGTGACAGACATTTCGGAATTGGTTCAGATGGACTTATCACGATTGGACCTTCTGATATAGCAGATTTCAGAATGAGAATATACAACGCAGACGGCTCAGAGGCTGAGATGTGCGGAAACGGCATCCGCTGCGTAGCAAAATATGTTTACGACCACAAGCTTACAGACAAGACTGAGATTTCAGTGGAGTCAGGCGCTGGCATCAAATATCTCACATTATATGTAGAGAATGGTAAGGTGCAGCAGGTTCGTGTAGATATGGGCGAACCAATTCTTGAACCATCACAGATTCCAGTAGTCTACGATGGAGATAAGGTTATCGATGCTCCAATCGAGGTTGGTGGAAAGACATGGAATATGACCTGCGTTTCTATGGGAAACCCACATGCAGTTGTGTTTGTAGATGATACAGAGCATTTCGAACTTGAAAAGTATGGCCCACAGTTTGAGAATCACGAGAGATTCCCTAAGCGTACAAACACAGAGTTTGTTCAGGTACTTTCTAGAACTGAAGCAAATATGCGAGTGTGGGAGCGAGGCAGTGCCGAGACCTGGGCATGCGGCACAGGTACTTGCGCCACTGTTATGGCTTGTATCTTAAATGGAAAGACTGAGGACAAGGTCCTTGTGCATCTTAGAGGTGGAGATTTAACTATCGAATACGACCGCGCGACAAATCACGTATTCATGACAGGACCAGCAACTGAGGTATTTAACGGAGAAATCGAGGTTTAAAATGAAATTAGTAGATTTATTAGATAGATTAGATTATGAGCTTTATGCAGGTGAGCTTGATCGTGAAATCAGCACACTTACATATGATTCAAGAAAAGTAGAGAAGGGTAGCGTATTCGTCTGTATCTCAGGTACAGTTAGAGACGCACACGATTTCATCCCAGATGTAATCGACAAGGGTGCCAGCGTTATCATCATCGAAAAGGACGTAGAGCCAGTTGATGGCGTTACATATATTAAGGTAAAGAACAGCCGCCAGGCACTTGCTTTCACATCAGCAGCATACTTTGGTCATCCAGCTGAAAAGCTTAAGACAATTGGTATCACAGGTACAAAGGGAAAGACTACAACTACATACATGGTAAAGTCTATCCTTGAAAAAGCTGGTATTAAGACAGGCCTTATCGGCACAATCGAGTCAATCGTTGGTGAGGAGCGCATTCCAGCTGTGAACACTACACCAGAGTCTTACCGTGTACAGGAGCTTTTTGCTCAGATGGTAGAGGCTGGACTTGATGCAGTTGTTATGGAAGTAAGCTCACAGGCTCTTATGCTTCATAGAGTATCAGGATTTACATTTGATATTGGTGTATTTACAAACCTTGAGCCAGATCACATCGGTGATAACGAGCACAAGGATTTCGAGGATTATATGCACTGCAAGAGTCTTCTTTTCCAACAGTGTAAGACAGGTATCTTCAATGGCGATAGCGAGCATATCGAAGGTATCTTAAAGGGTCACACTTGTGAGGTTATTAAGTATGGCTACGGCAAGGAAAACGACCTTATTGCTGAGAATGTTGAGCTTCTTAATGAGCACGGTGCTCTTGGAGTTCGCTACCACATCACAGGTAAGGAAGATATGACAGTAGAGGTAAATGTACCAGGTACATTCTCTGTTTATAATTCACTTACTGCAGTAGCCATTTGCAAGCAGTTTGGTGTAACTGAGGACAAGATTAAGGCAGCTCTTAAGGACGTACATGTAAAGGGACGTATCGAGCTTGTACCAGTATCAAAGAAGTTTACAGTTATGATTGATTATGCTCACAATGCGATGGCGCTTGAGAGCCTTCTTACAACTCTTAAGGCTTATGAGCCAGGCAGACTTGTGTGCATGTTTGGTTGCGGTGGAAACCGCGCTAAGAGCCGTCGTTTTGAGATGGGTGAGGTAAGCTCAAAGCTTGCTGATCTTACAGTTATCACTTCAGACAACCCTCGTAATGAGGAGCCTATGGATATCATCAATGACATCCTTACAGGTGTTAAGAAGGCTGACGGCGATTATGTTACAATCCCAGACCGCAAGGAGGCTATTCGTTATTGCCTCGTAAATGCAAAAGAGGGAGATATTGTAGTTCTTGCAGGTAAGGGCCACGAGGACTATCAGGAAATCAAGGGTGTAAAGCACCATATGGATGAGAGAGAGCTTATTGCAGAGATTATTAAGGAGGACGGCAATGACATTATTTAAGGGCGCAGGAGTAGCATTAATCACTCCATTCAATGAAGATGAGACCGTAAATTATGACATGCTTGGAACTCTTATTGATAGACAGATTGAAGGCGGCACAGATGCAATTATTGTATGCGGCACTACAGGTGAAGCTGCTACCATGAGCGAGGAGGAGAAGCTTTCAGTAGTGGAATATACTGTAAAGCGCGTAAATCATCGCGTTCCTGTAATTGCAGGTTCTGGTGCTAACAGCACACGTCTTGTTATCGATTTATCTAAGAAGATTGAGGCACTCGGTGCTGATGGACTTCTTATAGTTACACCTTTCTATAACAAGGCTACACAGGAGGGCTTATACCAGCATTACTCTACAATCGCTAAGGAAATTGACCTTCCTATCATTATGTACAACGTACCTAGCCGTACAGGATGTAATATCCTTCCAGAGACAGCCTTAAAGCTTGCTCTTGAGTTTAGAAACATCGTAGGTATTAAGGAGGCAAGTGGAAACATTTCACAGATTACAAAGCTTGCCAGCCTTTGTCGTGGATGTCTTGATATTTACGCAGGAAATGACGACCAGATTGTACCAATCCTTTCACTTGGCGGTGTTGGTGTTATTTCAGTATTATCAAACGTTGCACCAAAGGGCACACATGACATGGTTATGTCTTACTTAGAGGGCAATGAAGATAAGGCTCGCAGACTTCAGCTTGATTACCTCGAGCTTGTAGATGCGCTTTTCTGCGAGGTAAATCCTATCCCTGTTAAATCCACTATGAATATGTTAGGATTTAATGTAGGTAGTCTTAGACTTCCACTTACAGAGATGGAGGATAAGCATAAGGTGGCTATGAGCCAGTTGCTCAGCAGAATGCCACAGGAAATGCTTGCGTAGTGTGAAAAGTAATAAAGAAGATTTTATAAATCCAAAAAACGGTCCAGTTACATTTTTATTAGTGGCAATTAATATAATTGTCTTTCTTGTGCTGGAATTCATGGGAGATACAGAGGACGGCACCTTTATGCTTCTAAATGGTGCCATGAATCCGTATCTCGTTTTATATAATCATGAGTGGTATCGCCTGTTTACGGCTACATTTATGCACTTTGGAATAGATCATTTGGCTAACAACATGCTTCTTCTATTCCTTTTGGGGCAGATTTTTGAACGTGCAGTAGGTACCACAAGATATGTGGGAATCTACTTAGGCTCCGGTCTGGCAGGTTCCTTTTTGTCGTTCTTCTATATGTGCCTGGTGGGAAAGAATGATATCGTCGCAGGAGCTTCCGGAGCGATATTTGGCATAGTTGGTGGAATGATAATCGTTGTAATTGTAAATAAGGGAAAATACAGTGGAATCAGCACAAAAAGAATGATTTTTATGGCGCTGCTTACGTTATATTTTGGATTTGCTACAGCTGGCACGGATAATGTGGGGCATCTTGGAGGGTTGCTAGCAGGTATTGTTTTTACATTCATCAGTTACGGAATCCCTACTCTCATTAGAAATTTAAGAAATAAGGGTTCCGTTGATTTTGAAGAGGAAAATCCCTATACTTAAAATTAAGGGAGAGAAGGTTCGCGGGGGGCGATTATGAAGGTAAACATTTACTATGGCGGTAGAGGTCTACTTGAGGACCCTACACTTTATGTAATCAACAAGATGGAGCAGGTGCTTACCGAGCTTCAGGTAGAGGTTCATCTTTACAAAATCTACGAGCAGAAAAATACAATCTCCATGCTTCCACAGACTATGAAGGATGCAGATGGAATTATTCTTGCCACCACAGTAGAATGGTTGGGAATTGGCGGATACATGAATCAGTTTTTGGATGCGTGCTGGCTCTATGCTGATAAAACCGCTCTTGCCACCACATACATGCAGCCAGTGGTTATGTCCACCACATATGGTGAACGTGAAGCCATGGTTACACTTGAGAATGCATGGGAGATTCTTGGCGGATTACCATGCTCAGGTTTTTGCGGGTATGTGGAGGATGTAAAGGAGTTTAGAGAGAATTCCGAGTATGCCCACATTATAGAAAAGAAAGTGGAGACCCTTTACAGGACTATTTCCCAGCATACAAAGGGATTGCCTACCAGTAATCAGGCAGTTACCAGAAGTATATTACGCACGCAGCAGCTGGAGCTTTCTCCACAGGAGACGGAGCAGCTTTCAAAATTTGTTTCTGATGATGAATATGTTCAGACTCAGAAGGCAGATATTGCAGATCTTACCAGCATGTTCAGGGATATGATGGGCAAAAAGCAGGAAGATGGCACAAACGAATATATAAACGATTTTGAGATTCACTTTAAGGGAAATCCAGAATTTGCTGCAAAGTATCTCTTTATGATTGACGGCAAAGATAAACCACTTTTCCTTGGAGTTTCAGGAGACCAGATGGATTGTCACTATGGTAAAGAAGACAACATCGATGTCTATATGAAGCTCAATGGCAATATAATGGATAACATAGTGGCCGGAAGAGAGACCTTCCAAAGAGCTTTCTCAGTTGGAGATATGACGGCTAAGGGTAATTTTAGAACCCTTAGAACCCTTGATGAGATATTTACATTCAATTAAATAAATGGAGGATAATGTAATGAAGGACAACAATTGTATTTTCTGTAAGCTTGCGAATGGAGATATTCCAACAAACTCTATTTACGAGGATGATGATTTCAAGGTGATTCTTGATGCATCCCCTGCTACAAAGGGACATGCACTTATTTTACCTAAGAATCATTTTGCTAATATCTTTGAGATTGATGATGAGGTGGCTGCAAAGGTACTTCCTCTTGCAAAGAAGATTGCAAATAAGATGATTAAGGAATTGGGCTGTGATGGCATTAACATCTTACAAAATAATGGTGAAGCTGCCGGACAGACAGTTCACCATTATCATGTACATGTTATTCCTAGAACTGCTGGTGATGGAGCCATCAAAGAATGGGATCACCTGACAGTTAGCGATGCTGAAACAGCAGAAATAGTTAAGAAGCTGAGCTTTTAATTAAATCCATAATAACTTTATTGGCGTCCAGTAATTTGCTGGATGCCATTTTTTCTTTTATTTCGTCGCGACGAGCATATACATCCTGTACGCTTGAAATAAGTAAATTCGATGTAAGAGTTTCCTCTTGAAGTACAGTTGAAAATCCCTGCTTCTCATAGCTTTCTGCGTTAAGAATCTGATCGCCACGGCTTGCCTTGGCTGAAAGTGGAATCAGGATGTTAGGAATCTTAAGTGCAAGAATCTCGCTGATTGAATTAGCACCTGCGCGGCTAATCATAATATCTGTCATAGCAAAAATGTCGTTAAGCTGTTCACTAATAAATTCATACTGTTGATAACCAGCTTTACCAATGAGCTCATTGTTGATATTTCCTTTACCAACAAGGTGCACAATCTGGAACTTCTCAAGAAGAGTATCAAGAGAATCCCAAACAGCATTATTAATGAAGCGAGAGCCGATGCTTCCACCCATAATAAGCATAACAGGCTTGTCGGAAGTGAAGCCACAGAACAAAAGACCAGCTTCCTTATTACCACTGAAAAGCTCCTGACGAATAGGAGAACCAGTGTGAACAGCTTTGCCCTCAGGAAGATAATTCATGGTTTCAGGGAAATTGCAGCAAACCTTGGTAGCAAAAGGGATAGCAAGCTTGTTTGCAAGACCTGGAGTCATATCTGATTCATGGATGATGGCTGGGATGTGCTGACGACCGGCAGCCATAACAACAGGGACAGAAACGAAACCACCCTTTGAAAATACCACATCAGGCTTAAGATGCTTTAGAAGCTGATTGGCCTCTGAAAATCCCTTAATAACACGAAATGGATCGGTAAAATTCTTCCAATCATGATAGCGACGAAGTTTTCCGGAAGAAATACCATAATAGGTAATACCGGCGTTTTCAACCATCTTTTTTTCGATTCCATTATAGGAACCAATGTAGAATATCTCATAGCCTTCTTGCTTTAAATAAGGAACAAGAGCTAAATTTGGAGTGACATGACCAGCTGTACCGCCGCCTGTCATTACTATTGTTTTCATATGTAAATCCTCGTAATTTTGTTTGTGTATAAGCCAGTGAAAAATGGCTACAAACACTATAATATCAAGACTTCTTCAAATGTCAAATTGACGAAATTTGACTTTTTTATGTAAGAATGTTATATTATCAAACGTAACAAGTTTGTAATATTTTGTATTTTTTGTAAAAGCTATATTAAATCAGCGGAGGATTATGATTAGAAAAAGCAATACCATTTCTTCATTCTATACAAAGAACAAGAAATATTTAAACAAGCAAACCATGCAGTCAGCAGCTCTATCGATGGCCATGGTACTTTTAATCTCAGGAGCTGTAGTTTGTGCCCCTTCAGAAAGAAAGGTTACAACAGATGTTGATATTCAGCCAGCTAGCACAGCAGGTGTATTTTCTGCGGTTTCAGCAATGGAACTTTCGGCTGGTGGTTCTGATTTGAACTATGCGTCTGCAGATGTTTCTGTGGTTGCAGCTACTTCAGATCAGGTTAAATTTGATGATGATATTTATGATGAGTGGTCAGATAAGGTAATGGCAAAGGATATTAGTGATTACCTTTCTATCCGCAAGGATGCTGATCAGGAGTCGGAGGTTATAGGCAAGCTTCGTCCAACAGACATTGCTACATTAATAGATGTATTTGATGGTTGGTACGAAATCGAGTCTGGAAATGCTCACGGTTTTGTTTCAGCAGATTATTGTATTACAGGCATTGATGCATATGAGTATGCTTTAGATGTATGTGACACATATGCTACAACAGATGTTAATGGTCTTCGTATGAGAAGCGAGGCTTCAGAGGACTCAAAGATTGTCACAGTTGTTTCTAAGGGAACAAAGCTTGAAGTAAATGATGATGCAGAAGAAGTTGACGGCTGGGTAGCAGTTACTTCTGGTAATAAGTCGGGCTACGTTAAGGCAGATTATGTAGACGTAGACATGGAAACAAGCAAGGCCATTACTCTTGAGGAGGAGGCAGCAGCTAAGAAGGCAGCAGAGGAAGCAGCAGCTAAGAAAGCCGCTGAGCAGGCTGCTATGGCAGAGCAGGCAAAGCTTGCAGCAGCAGAAGCAGCTGCAGCAAAGCAGGCTATTATTACATCAGCTGATGATGTTACTCTTCTTGCAGCAATCATTCAGATTGAATCAGGTAGTGAGTGCTACGAAGGTCAGGTAGCAGTAGGAGCTGTTGTTATGAACCGTGTTCTTAGTGGTTCATATGCTAACAATGTAGAGGGCGTTATCTTCCAGAAGGGCCAGTTTGCTACATCACGTATGTCTTCAGTTATTTCAAAGGGACCAAAGGCATCTTGCATTCAGGCTGCACAGGAAGCTATGGCAGGTTCAGATCCTACAGGTGGTCTTACACACTTTAGACGTGCTGGTTCAAAGGATGGACTTATCATTGGAAACCACGTATTCTACTAAAAATTTAAATAATGTATAAAAATTTTGCTCTTGGGCTTTACCCAAGAGCTTTTTTAATATATACTGTATAAAAATCCATAGAGAATGAATATTTATACATGAACAAAGGAGGTACGTTATGGACTTAAAGGGAAAGAACTTTTTAAAGATGTTGGACTTCACACCTGAGGAAATCAATGGTTTGATTGATTTGTCTTTACAGCTTAAGGCAGAGAAGAAACAGGGAAAGTCACAGAAGAACTATATGGCTGGAAAAAATATTGCATTAATATTTGAAAAGACATCTACACGTACCCGTTGTTCTTTTGAAGTGGCAGCTTATGATATGGGCGCAAATGTTACTTATCTAGATCCATCTGGCTCACAGATTGGAAAGAAGGAGTCAATTGCCGATACAGCACGTGTACTTGGTCGCATGTACGACGGTATTGAATATCGTGGTTTTGAACAGACCATCGTAGAGGATTTGGCTAAATATGCAGGAGTGCCTGTATGGAATGGTCTTACCAACGAGTCTCATCCTACACAGATGATTGCAGATATGATGACAATCAAAGAGCATTTTGGAAAGCTTAAAGGAATTAAGTTTGTATATATGGGCGATGCCCGTTATAATATGGGTAACTCACTTATGGTCACATGTGCAAAACTGGGTATGGATTTTGTGGCTTGCACAAATAAAAAATATTTTCCTGAAGCATCGTTGGTAGAAAAGTGCCAGGCTATTGCCAAGGAGACTGGAGCAACAATCACTCTTACAGAGGATGTTGCTGAGGGTTGCAAGAATGCAGATGTGATATATACTGATGTATGGGTATCAATGGGAGAGCCTGACGAGGTATGGGAGGAACGTATCAAAGACCTTTCGCCATATCAGGTTAACGCTAAGGCATTCGCATATGCGAATTCAAATGCAAAGTTTATGCACTGTCTTCCAGCATTCCATGATTTAAATACCACCATCGGTAAAGAGATTCATAAGAAGTTTGGAATCGACTGTATGGAAGTTACAGACGAAATATTTGAAAGTGAGCGTTCAATAGTCTTCGATGAAGCTGAGAATCGTATGCACTCAATCAAGGCTGTTATGTACGCAACATTAGGAAATGCTTAACGAAATTAGATATGAGTATTTTGAATCGGTAGATTCAACCAACGATAGAATTAAATCACGAGCCCATGAGGAAGAGTCTCAAGGGCTCGTGATTTCTGCTGGTCAGCAAACTGCAGGAAAGGGACGTATAGGAAGAAAGTGGGAGTCACCATCCCATGATTCTATTGCTACTTCAATGTTGCTAAGACCAGATGAGATAAAGCTTGAAGCCATACCTACGATTACTGTTGTGGCGGCCATGGCTGTTAGAGATGCCCTGTATCGTATATACGGATTAGATGGACAGATAAAGTGGCCAAACGACATCGTCATCGGTGGAAAGAAAATCTGCGGAATACTTACCGAGATGGAGATGAAGGATAATAAAGTCTGGTTTGTTGTAGTTGGCATTGGCGTAAATGTACACAACCGTACCTTCCCAGAAGACATTGCCTTCAAGGCTACATCAGTAGATTTAGAGCTGGAAAAAGTAGGTGGCGGACAAGGTCATAGAGAAGAACTTACAAAAGAGATATGGAATAGTTTCAAAAAGTATTATAATATCTTCATTGAGACACAAGATATGACAGGGCTTAAGGAAGAATATGAGAAGCATCTTGCCAATCGCGGTAATCGTGTTAGAATAGAAGACCATGAGAACTCTTACGAGGCAGTTGCCCTTGGTATTAATGAAAAGGGGGAGCTGATTGTAGAGGTGGACAGCGAAGAAAGGATAATCCGCACCGGAGAAGTTTCGGTACGTGGAATATATGGATACGTATAATGGAAGATGAAGTAGTACTTTGTGGCGCCAGCTGCTACACTAAAAAATATTATTTAAATCCAGATTTCGAGGGACTCCCTCCAATGGTAAAGGATGAACTGAAAATTATGTGCGTTATGTACACAGAGGAAGTCAGCGGTACCATCCAGATGATTTATGATGAGGACGGTAGCCTTCGCATTCAGGTAGATCACAATGAGGATGACCTTCTCTATGATGAGATTGGGTCAGCCTTGATAGTAAAGCGAATGCAAAGAGAGCGCGAGGAATTATTTGAGGCGCTTGAAACATATTATAAAGTAGTATTCTTAGGGGAGGGCATGTAGATGCTTCTTACAATTGACGTTGGAAATACAAATATCACTTTAGGTGTTTTTAATGGCGAGGAGCTTTTAGGAAGCTTCCGTGTTACTACAAAGATTAACCGTACATCAGACGAATTCGGAATCACCTTCCGCGAGATTCTTCGTTCAAACAACTTGGATTATACAAAGATTGATGATGTAATTATTGCATCCGTTGTTCCTAACGTAATGCACTCTCTTACAAGTTCAATCATTAAGTATTTTGATATTCAGCCTATCATTGTTGAGGCTGGAATTAAGACAGGTATCAGAATTGCTACAGAAAATCCTAAGCAGATTGGTGCAGACCGTATCGTTGATGCTGCTGGTGCTTACGAGCTTTATGGTGGACCAGTTCTTGTACTTGACTTTGGAACAGCTACCACTTATGATTTGGTGGATGCAAATGGAGCATTCGTTTCTGGAGTTACAGCACCTGGTATTCGTATCAGCGCGAAGGCCCTTTGGGAAGATGCTGCTAAGCTTCCAGAAATTGAGATTAAGAAGCCTGAGAAGATTCTTGCAAAGGAAACAATATCTTCTATGCAGGCAGGTCTTGTGTATGGACAGATTGGTCAGACAGAATATATAGTTAAGAATATGATTAAAGAAAGTGGTTATGAGAATGTTAAGGTTGTAGCTACAGGTGGTCTTGGAAATCTTATTTCTAGCGAGACTCAGTGCATCGATATTTACAACCCAAACCTTACACTTTACGGTATGAAGTTTATTTACGATAAGCAGAAGAAATAATCGAGTTTATGATAGAAAAATTACAAATTGGAAATGTAACTTTAGAAAACAATTTGATTTTGGCACCAATGGCAGGCGTAACAGACCTGCCATTTCGTTTGCTATGCAAGGAACAGGGAGCAGCCCTTTGTTGCATGGAAATGGTCAGTGCCAAAGGGATTATGTATAACAATAAAAATACAGAAAGCCTGCTCACTGTTGATGAGCGTGAGCGACCTGTCAGCCTACAGCTTTTTGGTTCCGACCCTGAGATTATGGGAGCCATGGCTGCAAAGATTGAGCACAGAAATTTTGATATTTTAGATATCAATATGGGATGCCCAGTGCCAAAGGTTGTTAATAATGGTGATGGCTCTGCCCTTATGAAAAATCCAGTACTTGCTGGAAAAATCATCGAGAGCATGGTAAAGGCAATTAATAAGCCTGTTACTGTTAAGATTCGAAAGGGATTTGACGATGAACATGTTAATGCAGTAGAGATGGCGCATGTGGCTCAGGAATCCGGTGCAGCAGCAGTGGCAGTTCACGGTAGAACTCGCGAACAGTTTTACTCAGGCAAGGCTGATTGGAGCATCATCGCAGATGTAAAGGCTGCAGTAAACATTCCTGTAATTGGAAATGGTGATATCCTTGATGCAAAGGATGTTATCGCAATGAAGGAGCAGACTAATTGTGATGGCTTTATGATAGGCAGAGGAGCTCAGGGAAATCCATGGATTTTCCATCAGATTCTCCATTACTTCGAGACAGGAGATATTATTGGAAAGCCTCCTATGGAAGAGATGGTAAAGACTATGCTTCGTCATGCAAAGCTGCAGATTGAATTTAAGGGAGACTACCTTGGAATCAGGGAAATGCGAAAGCATGCAGCCTGGTATACCGCAGGATACAAGGGGGCCAGCAAGCTTCGTGGGGCAATAAATAATGTTGAGTCATATGATGATTTAGAAAAACTTTTTGAAAGTTTTATGAACCAATATGGGAATTCTTGACATCAATATGTGTGTGGCTTATAATTCAAAAAGTTACTAAGATTTAGAGGGATTTTATGCGTAAAATCCATTGAAAAATACATCCGATTGGAGAGGAAAATTATGGAAGCAAAGAAGAATTTACTTACAGCCGAAGGACTTAAAGTATTAGAGGATGAGCTTGAGGATCTCAAGGTCAATAAACGTAAAGAAGTATCTCAGAAGATTAAGGAAGCCAGAGAGCAGGGTGACCTTTCAGAGAACGCTGAGTACGATGCAGCTAAGGATGAGCAGAGAGATATCGAAGCTCGTATCGAAGAAATCGAGAAGATTCTTAAGAATGCTGAGGTCGTTACAGACGAGCATGACACAAAGAATATTAACATCGGTTGGACAGTTACACTTCTTGATGTAGAGTTCGACGAGGAAGTTGAGTATAGAATCGTTGGTTCTACAGAGGCTAACAGCCTTAAGGGCAAGATTTCAAACGAGTCTCCAGTTGGTAAGGCTATTCTTGGACACAAGAAGGGCGATACAGTTACAGTTGAGACTGAAGCTGGTGAGTTCCAGTACAAGATTCTTGCAGCAAAGAAGTCTAAGTAATTTATGTGATTTACGGCGTCACAACCCGATGGGTTGCGGCGCCTTTTTTTCTTACAAGGAGGACAAAATGCTAGCAAAATTTAAAAAGACATTTATTGGTGATAAAGCTTTTTACAGGAGATACATTTTTCTTGCAACTCCTATGATTATCCAAAACTTCATTACAAACTTTGTAAGCTTTTTGGATAACATTATGGTAGGTCAGCTTGGACAGGAAGCAATCTCTGCCGTCGCAACAGTTAACCAGCTACACTTTGTATTTGCATTAGCAATATTTGGTGCAGCCTCAGCAGGAAGTATTTATGGCGCTCAGTATTTTGGAAAGGGAGACCACAAAGGTCATATGTACACTTTCCGCTTTAAGCTTTATGCGACTCTGCTGGCAACCTTCGTAGGTATTCTGATTTTCAATGTATTTGGTAGTCAGCTGATTTCACTTTTCCTTACAGAAAGTGAAGGTGCATCACCAGAGCTTGCTTTGGAATACGGTCTCCAGTATCTATCAATAATCCTTGTGGGACTTATACCATTTGCAGTAAATCAGGCCTATGCTACAAATATCAAAGAAACAGGTCAGACAGTAGTTCCTATGGTGGCAGGTATGGTTGCGGTAGCAACAAACGCTATCTTGGATTATTGCTTAATCTTTGGTTTTGGACCATTCCCAGAGATGGGTGTAAGAGGAGCAGCTCTTGCTACAGTTATAGCCAGATACATAGAGTGTGCAATCGTATTGATATGGGCACATTCTCATAGAGAGCTCAATAGATATCTGGAGGGAGCCTATACAGGATTTGGTTTGCCAGCAAACGTATTAAGACAGATTCTTATAAAAGGCGCACCACTTATGCTTAATGAAGTGCTTTGGGCAGCAGGTATGAGTATGGTTACTCAAAGTTACTCAGTAAGAGGAATGAACGTACTGACAGCACTTAGTATGTCAAACACTATAGCGAACCTTTTCAACATTGTATTCATTCAGCTTGGTGCGTGCATCAGCATTGTTGTTGGTCAGTACTTGGGAGCTGGTGAATTGGAAGAGGCAAAGGATGCAGATAATAAGATGATAGCTTTCAGTGTATTCTGCTGTACAATCATGGCTATTATGATGTTTGCATTTGGAGGTCTGTTCCCACGTATATACAACGTTGCGCCAGAGATTCGCTCTCTTGCAACAAGATTTATTGCAGTGGCAGCCATTTGGATGCCTTCCTGCAGCTTTAGTCACTGCTCATATTTTACACTTCGTTCAGGTGGAAAGACTCTTGTTACATTCCTTTTCGACTCAGTGTTTACATGGGTTATAGTTGCACCATGTGCATTCGTTTTGGCTCATTATACTGGTCTTGGAATCGTATGGGTTTACTTCCTTGTACAGGGTACAGAGCTTATCAAAAACATCATGGGATACTTCATGGTGAAGAGTGACGTTTGGCTTGTGCAGATGGTCTGATAAACCTTGACACCTAGAGTTTTCTAGGTCTATAATTGAATGACTTTTTATGTAATTACTAATCTAATTAAATATATATGAAATAACAAAGGAGAAAATATGGCACAGCAGAACAATGGTGGCAGCCAGGATACAAATCAGTTACTTCAGGTTCGCCGCGAAAAGCTTGCTGCACTTCAGGAGGCAGGCAAGGACCCATTTCAGATTACAAAGTTTGACCAGACTCATCACACAGATGAGGCTAGAAATTTATACGAAGAGCATGAGGCTAAGCTTCTTGCAGGTCGTCAGCCAGTAAATACAGATGGCATGGACGAAGAGGCTGCAAAGCAGGCAGTTAACGATGATTACAATGAGCGCCGCGAAATCATGGATGCTCAGCCAATCCACGTTAGCATTGCAGGACGTATGATGTTCAAGCGTGTAATGGGTAAGGCTAGCTTCTGTAACATACGTGACCGTAAGGGTGATATTCAGGTTTATGTTGCAAGAGATGCAATCGGTGAGGATTCTTACGCTGATTTCAAGAAGTCTGATATTGGTGATATCTATGGTATCAAGGGTTGGGCTTTCAGAACAAAGACAGGTGAGATTTCAATCCACGCTGAGGAGCTTACACTTCTTTCTAAGTCTCTTCAGATTCTCCCAGAGAAGTTCCACGGACTTACAGATACAGATATGAGATACCGTCAGAGATATGTTGACCTTGTAATGAACAAGGATTCTCGCGACGTATTTGTTAAGCGTTCACTTATGATGAAGGAAATCCGTAATTTCCTTGCAGAGCGTGATTTCATGGAGGTTGAGACACCTATCCTTGTTTCTAACGCAGGTGGTGCAGCAGCTCGTCCATTCGAGACACACTACAACTCACTTAACGAGGATGTTAAGCTTCGTATTTCTCTTGAGCTTTACCTTAAGAGACTTATCGTTGGTGGTTTCGAGCGTGTATACGAAATCGGTCGTGTATTCCGTAACGAGGGTGTTGATACTCGTCACAATCCTGAGTTCACACTTATGGAGCTTTACCAGGCATACACAGATTACGAAGGTATGATGGAGCTTACAGAGACTATGTTTCGTCGTCTTGCTGAGAAGGTTGTTGGTTCTACAAAGATTTCTTACAACGGAATCGAAATCGACCTTGGCAAGCCTTTCGAGAGAATGACAATGACAGACGCTGTAAAGAAATTTGCAGGCGTTGATTTTGATACTATTGCTGATGATGAGGCAGCAAAGGCTATCGCTCGTGAAAAGGGCGTTGAGTTTGAGGACCGTCACAAGAAGGGTGATATCCTTAACCTCTTCTTCGAGGAGTTCTGCGAGGAGAATCTTATTCAGCCTACATTTATTACTGATCATCCAATCGAGATTTCTCCACTTACAAAGAAGAAGCCTACAGACCCTACAAAGGTAGAGCGTTTCGAGCTCTTCATTAATACATGGGAGATGTGTAACGCATACTCAGAGCTTAATGATCCAATCGATCAGAGAGAGCGTTTTGCAGCACAGGATGCTAACGCAGAAGCAGGCGATGATGAGGCTGAGCACACAGATGAGGACTTCCTCAACGCACTCGAAATCGGTATGCCACCTACAGGCGGTATCGGTTATGGTCTTGATCGTCTTTGCATGTTACTTACAGATAGTCAGGCTATCCGTGATGTACTCCTCTTCCCTACTATGAAGAGTCTTGATGCACCAAAGAAGAGCGGTGCAGCAGAAGAGGCAACAGGCTTCTTCACACCAAACAGCCAGCTTGATTTCTCAAATGTAGCTATCGAGCCATTATTCGAGGAGTCAGTTGATTTTGAGACATTCTCTAAGTCAGATTTCCGTGCTGTAAAGGTTAAGGCTTGCCAGGCAGTTCCAAAGTCAAAGAAGCTTCTTCAGTTCACACTTGATGATGGAACAGGCACAGATAGAACAATCCTTTCAGGAATTCATGAGTTCTATGAGCCAGAGGAATTAGTTGGTAAGACACTTGTAGCAATTACAAACCTTCCACCACGTGCTATGATGGGTATCGAGTCTTGCGGTATGTTACTTTCAGCAGTTAACAACCTCAAGGATTCAGACGGTGAAGAGCTTCACCTTCTCATGATTGATAACCACATCCCAGCTGGTGCAAAGTTATACTAATAAAAACATTCAAAACCTTTTTGGATAGAAATATCCAAGAAGGTTTTTGTTTATACGGAAGAAAAATGATGAAAGACATTAATAAAATTAGTAATAAATCAAAAGGAATAATATGCATATTGTTTGCGGCCTTTGGTTTTTCTTTGATGACTTTTTTTGTAAGGATATCAGGAGATATTCCAACTATGGAGAAGGCCTTCTTCAGAAATGCGGTTGCTATCATTGCATCACTGATTCTCTTAGCTAAATCTGGTGAGAAGATTAGAATTCAAAAAGGGTGCGGAACAGATATATTCTTCAGATGCTTGTTTGGCACAAGTGGACTTATCGCAAACTTCTATGCCATTGATAAGTTGAATATCGCAGATGCAAACATGCTAAATAAGCTGTCACCATTTTTTGCAATCTTGATTTCCATCCCTATTCTTAAAGAGAAGCCAAAGAAGATTGATATATTGGCTGTAATTATTGCGTTCCTTGGAGCGATGCTGATTGTAAAACCAACTGGAAGTAATATGCAGCTTGTCCCTGCACTTATTGGATTGTATGGAGGATTCGGAGCAGGAACAGCTTATGTTTTTGTTAGAAGACTAGGTAAGAAAGGTGAGAGAACACCGATAATAGTACTTTGCTTTTCTGTGTTTTCAACAGTGGTTACAATTCCATTTATAGTTATGAACTATGTCCCTCTTAAGCCGATTCAATTGTTATGTCTTGTCATGGCAGGACTATCTGCCACAATAGGTCAGTTTGGAATTACTTCTGCATATAAATTTGCACCTGCAAAAGAGATATCAGTATTCGATTATACACAGGTGATTTTTGCTGCAATCCTTGGTATTCTTTTCTTGGGAGAATTACCAACACTGTTATCATTTATTGGATATGTGGTAATCATCGGAGTTGCAGTATTTAGATGGAGATATAATCTAAAAGAGCAATAAATTTCTTAGATGGGCACAGGGAGGAGATATAATGCGAAAGAATGGCTGTGTGAAAGTCGGAAATACAGATATGTATTATGTGGCTTTCGGAGAAGGGGAAAAGAATCTGATTGTTTTACCAGGATTATCAGATGGTTTGTGGACAGTAAAAGGCAAAGCATTTTTATTGGCAGGTTCATACAAACATTTTTTTAAAGATTACACAGTCTATATGTTCAGCAGAAAAAATGATCTTCCAGAAAACTACTCTATAAAAGAAATGGCAGATGATCAGGCAGAAGCACTGAAGAATCTTGGGATAGATAAAGCAATAGTTATGGGAGTGTCTCAAGGAGGAATGGTTTCACAGTACCTGGCTGCAAATCATCCTGAGTTGGTGGAAAAGCTTATTCTTGTGGTGACAGCGCCATATGCTAATGACACTATTAAGAGCGTTGTCACTAAGTGGATTGATATGACAAGTAATGATACACATACGAATCTTATGCTTGATACTGCAGAAAAGGTTTATACGCCTAAATTCAATGAAAAGAATAAGAAGTATCTTCCTACCTTAGCCAGATTCACAAAGCCAGCAAGCTATGACAGATTCCTTATAAATGCTCATGCTATCTTAAATTTTGATGCCCGTGGAGAGTTGGCAAAAATAAAGTGTCCAACATACATCTTATCAGGCAACAGGGATAACACAGTCGGAAATGATGCACCGTATGAGTTGAAAGAAGGCATCGCTGGTAGTGAGTTGGAGATATTTGATGGACTTGGACACGGCCTTTTTGAAGAGGATAAGAATTTTTATAACAAAGTATTAGAATATTGTAATCGGTAAAAAAGAATGTAATAAATAAGGCTCTATAGTAGATAAAAATACTGCTATAGGGCTTTATTTATACTCACAAATCACTTATAGTAGAGTACAAATTATTATTGGGAGGATTAGTGATGCAGGAACTACAGTTACATAGAATATATAAACATTTCAAAGGCAATTATTATTTAGTAGAGGATGTTGCCAGAGATTCGGAAACTCAGGAAGAAATGGTTATCTATAGAAAGCTCTATGATGATGGTTCACTTTGGGTAAGACCTAAGGAGATGTTTTTATCAGAGGTTGACCATGTGAAGTATCCCGATGTGAAGCAGAAGTATCGCTTTGAGTTGCAGGAAGTGGCAAAGAAATAATAGTTGTTTTACTTGAAATGGAGGCTTGAAGATGGATTACAGACTAGGAACATTAGAAGATATACAGGAAATCTGCATTATGGTAGATGCGGCCAAGAGGCTCATGTCTGAGCAGGGTATAGAGCAGTGGGATGATATATATCCTATAGCTGATGATTTTGAAGATGACATTAAGAAGGAAACACTTTATGTGGCATCAGAGGATGATAAGCTTGCGGCAATCTATGTAATAAGCGAAGAGTGTGATGACGAATATCGTAAATGCGAATGGGAAAATGAAAACCCATGTATCATTCATAGATTATGTGTATCACCAGATTTTCAGAATAATGGAGTGGGCAAGAAGGTGCTTGAGCACATCGAGAATCAGCTGACAGATATGGAATATGATTCAGTGAGACTGGATGTTTTCTCGGAGAATCCATATGCACTTAGTCTTTATGGAAAGACTGGATATGCTAAGCGTGGTCATGCTGACTGGCGCAAGGGCAGATTTTATTTGATGGAGAAAAAACTAAGCAGATAATAAATACTTAAAACATGAGGTGACAAAATGACAGAAAAAGAATTATGGAAAGAGTTTTGTGAAAAGAAGAATGTAGATATTAGTACGCCATATGAGGCATGGGGGTTCGGAGATGATGAAGAGACTGCAGATGAATTGGCAGATTTAGTAGTCAAAGGAATTAAGTATGGAACAGCCAGCTCCTATGATGATTATGTGGCTGAGGATGCACTTGATGAGCTTCCACAAGTGGGAGAATACAGTGTAATACTAAATGGTAAAGAAGAGGCAGTTTGTGTCATTAGGACTAAGGAAGTATTTATTCTTCCATTCAATGAGGTTCCAGAATCACACGCATTTGCAGAAGGTGAGGGCGACCGAACATTAGATTATTGGAGAAGAGTGCATAAGGAATTTTTCGAGGAGTGCGCAGAGGAAAGTGGCATTCCATTTACTGAGGAATCAAAGGTAGTATGTGAGCAGTTCTCACTTGAATATGTAGCTGGAGAATAGGAGAAGATATTATGAATTTAGGGAGATTATTGTTACTGTTACTGATTGGTTATGTGATTGTTACATGGATTGGAATTGGTCAAACCATTTTTAACATCAAGGTATTACACATGAAATCCATGAAGGAGAGCCCAGGTATGGGAGAAGGTTATGAGAAGACCAAGCCTTGGCATCCACTGTACAACATTGTTATTTTTTCTTTATTAGGATGTGTTTATATGAGAGGATTAGAGGCTCAGACATTATCTGCGGCTCTAATAGCAGGTGCAATCTGGGCAATCATATGCATAGTAGTTGATTTGGTGGGATGGGTTCTGATTAAGCATCCATGGAGATTAACCTTTAAAGAGTTTTATGTGGACTATCAGCCATGGATTACACTGATATATATAGCAATTTTTTTAGGTCCAGTTATCGGATATTTGATAGTTAGATAAAAAAAGAATTCACCAGGTATTATCTATGGAGGATTCCTATAGCTTAATCCTAAAAGATAAAGTAGCAGCATGTGTGGAGCTACAGGCTGTTAATGATGTGGATACTTTTCTGCATACAAAAAAGTAAGTATCTGCATATTAATAGTCAATTTATATGCAGATACTGTTTGAGTATCTGCATATTTTATTGTATATTATATGCAGATACTTGAGGAGGTACTATATGCATAAATATGATTATTCTTTTTTAGATGAGGGAATGTTACCTGCTGAAATGGTTAATTTAACAGCATCAATTGCAGCATTTGATGCAATATCGTCTGAACGCAAGGATGCTAATCAAAGCATATATACTGAACTTGAAAAAATAGCAAGAGTACAGTCTGTAAAAGGATCAAATGCTATTGAGGGAATTATTACTACTGACGCGAGAATTAAAGAAATTGTAGATGGAGATAGTGCCCCTTTAAACCATAGTGAACGCGAAATTGCAGGATACAGAGATGTGTTAGATGAGATTCATAAAAACCATCAATCTATGAGTTTCAGTGAGAATACAATTTTACATATTCATCAGATGATGACAGATTTGGCAGGATATGAACTGTCAGGTAAATATAAAGTTGATGACAATCTAATATTACAGGTTGATGAAAATGGAAGACGTAAAGTACGATTTACACCACCACCAGCAAGCGAAACTAATGATGCAATGGAACAACTTATATTAGCTTATATAGATGCAAGAGATAATCCAAGGGTTAACAAGTTACTTTTGATTCCATGTGTAATTTTGGATTTTTTATGCATACATCCATTTGCAGACGGTAATGGACGAGTTTCGAGATTATTATCTATTTTGTTGTTATATAAGAGCGGATACGATGTATGTAAATATGTCTCATTCGAGGAACAGATAAATAATTCAAAAGAATTTTACTATGAAGCATTGCATGCTTCTTCTCAAGGATGGCATGAAAATGAGAATTCATATTTTGAGTTCATGAAGAATTTTTTGTCTACACTATATAAGTGTTACAAAGAATTGGATAAGCGCTTTTCAACTGTGAATGGGAAAAAGATTGCAAAGAGTGAAAGGGTAGAGCAAACAGTTTTAAATAGTGTTTTACCTGTATCAAAGGCTGAGATATGTGAAGTATTACTAGATGTTAGCCCTACAACCGTTGAGGCAGTGCTAGGTAAAATGGTAAAGAGTGGTTCAATAAAAAAGATAGGACAAGCGAGAAATACAAAGTATGTCAATGCCAAGTATTTAGAGTAGAGGAATGAAAGGTAGATTATGATAATAAACACAGGGCAGCGCACGGACATTCCAGCGTTTTATTCAGACTGGTTTGCGAACAGGCTGAGAGAAGGATATGTCTGTGTTAGAAATCCATATAATCCAAAGCAAGTAAGTAGATACAGGCTGAATCCTGAGGTGGTGGATGTAATCGGTTTTTGTACTAAGAATCCAGCGCCTATGTTTAAGTATATGGATTTGCTAAAGGACTATGGACAGTATTGGTTTGTGACCCTGACTTCATATGGAAGAGATATTGAGCCCAATGTACCGGATAAGCACAAGCTGATAGAAGATTTTATAAAGCTGTCTAACTATGTAGGGGTCAACAGTATTGGTTGGCGCTATGACCCAATCTTTATTTTGGATAGATATACGGAAGAGTACCACATCAAGGCCTTCAAGCAGATAGCGGAAAAATTGGATGGTTATACCAAAACGGTAGTTATAAGTTTTATAGACCTTTACCCAAAGGTAAGAAGGAATTTCCCAGAGGTAAAAGAGGTAACAAAAGCCCAGCGTCTTAGAATGGGAAAGCAGATTATAGAAATAGCCGCAGCCCACGGAATGACTGTGAAGCCATGTGCAGAAGGAGATGAACTGGCACAGTTCGGCGCAGACTGTGGAGGCTGTATGACCATAGCAGATTACGAGAAAGCTATTGGCCAAAAACTAATTGTCCATAAAAAGAAAGGGGCCAGGGCAGAATGCTCCTGCTACCTTACCTGTGACATAGGAGCCTATAATACCTGCAAGCATCTATGCAGATATTGCTATGCAAATGCAGAATCAGAAACAGTATTAAAACTAAGCAGCCAACATGATCCCACATCTCCATTTTTAATAGGGAATTATCAACCTGATGATATAATAAACGATGTTCTACAAAAATCATGGATAGATGGGCAGATGGTTCTGCCATTAGATAGAATGTAGCACCTGGCAAAATTGCTGGGTGCTATTTTTCATCATCAACTAATATTAGTGTATATTTCTTTTGCGTTTTAAAGTGTTAACACATTGTATTTTCACTGTTTTATATAACTAAATTATAGAGAATTCCTTTATGACATGATATAATATTTGAGTTTTCGCTTATGCGAAAATTAAATTAAGAGTATATTTTGTTATAAGGAAGTTAGTAATGAAAGAAAAGAAATTAGGGCTTATGTCCCTCATTCTGATGATTTTTACATCAGTTTACGGTTTTAACAACATTCCACGTTCTTATTACTTAATGGGATATGCAGCGATTCCTTGGTTTGTAATCGCAGGTATTTTATTCTTTATTCCATTTGCATTTATGGTTGCAGAGTTTGGTTCTGCTTTCAAGGATGAGACAGGTGGAATGTATTCATGGATGTGTAAGTCAGTAGGACCAAAGTACGCATTCATCGGTACATTTATGTGGTACACATCTTACGTTCTTTGGATGGTAAACGTATCATCTGGTATCTGGGTACCAGTTTCAAACATCATCTTTGGTGAGGATACAACATCAACATGGTCATTATTCGGAATCGAGTTTTTATCTGGTTCAAGACTTCTTGGTCTTATGGCTGTATTGTTCTTCATCTTTATCACATATTTCGATTCAAAGGGTATTGATAAGATTAGCAAGGCAACATCTGTTGGTGGTACAGCAGTTCTTACTATCAACATCATGGTAGTAGTTGGTTCTATCATTATGATTATCGCTCGCGGTGGTCAGCTTGAGCAGCCATTCGCAGGTATGGAGTCCCTTAAGGTTCCTCTTAATGTTGCATACCAGGGCAGTCCAATCATGCTCCTCTCATTTATCGTATATGCGTTATTTGCATACGGCGGAATCGAGGCAGTTGGTGGTCTTGTAGATAAGACAGAGAATCCTAAGAAGAACTTCCCTAAGGGAATCATCATTGCAGCTATGGTTATCGTAGTTGGTTATGCATCTCTTATCATGCTTGTAGGTTCATTTACAAACTACGCAGAGGTACTTGGTGCTGACAGCATTACACTTGGAAATGTTTCATATGTAATTATGTCAAACTTTGCTGCTACATTTGGTAAGGTGTTCGGCGCATCTGCAGCTACTCAGGTTGCACTTGCTCACGGCTTTGCTCGTGTTTATGCACTTATCATGCTTCTTGCTCTTGCAGGAGCTTTGTTTACACTTGTTTACTCACCACTTAAGCAGATTATCGAGGGTACTCCAAAGGAACTTTGGCCTGGTAAGATGGGTGAGATCGAAGCAGATGGTATGCCTAAGAATGCTATGTGGGTACAGTGTGCAATCGTAAGCGTTATGATTCTCCTTGTTTCATTTGGTGGAGATTCAATGCAGAAGTTCTTCGTTATCCTTACAGCTATGGTTAACGTTGGAATGACAGTACCTTACATGTTCATTTCATTCGCATTCCCTAAGTTCAAGAAGCTTCAGGGAATTGATAGAAGCTTTGTTATTTTCAAATCTCAGAAGTCAGCAAACATCTGGGGCTATGTTGTAACACTTACACTTTTATTTGCAAACGCATTTGCAATCATCCAGCCAGCACTTGATGGTGATTTCAAGACTACATTCTGGTCACTCAGTGGCCCTGTAGTATTTGGTCTTGCTGCTTGGATTATTTACAATCGTTATGAGAAGAAAATGGAAGCAGCGGATACAAAGACAGATGCAGTTAAAGCTGAAGAATTAGAAGCTTAATATTCAACCACCGGTTCATGTGAGCCGGTGGTTTTTTGTATGTAAAAATGGTATTGTAATATGAAAGATTAGATGCAACTAGATTTTATACGAGGTATCAAATGAAACTAATTAAACGATTTATCCCATATTACAAACCATATATAGGTGTATTCATCTTAGATTTGATATGCGCCACAGTACTATCAATCATTGATCTTACCTTCCCTCAGTTCCTGAGAATCCTGAGAGCTACACTTTTCCTTGAGGCACCAGAGGTCATCCTCAGCAAGCTTGGAATTATAGCAGCGCTTTTACTTGCAATGTATATAGTGAGAAGTGCCTGTAGATATTATGTCAGTTATCAGGGACATATGATGGGTGCTCAGATGGAATCGGGAATGAGACGAGAGCTTTTTGAACGCTATGAAGCATTCTCATTTTCTTACTATGACAATCACAACACAGGAGAGATGATGAGTAAGCTGGTATCAGATTTGTTTGATATTTCAGAGCTGGCACATCACGGTCCAGAGAACATATTTATTTCAGTGATTAAAATAATCGGTTCACTAATTCTTCTTATGAGAATCAACGTTCCTATGACTAGCTGTCTGATGGTGGTGGTTTTCTTTATGGCGATTTTTGCTGTTAAGCAAAACAGAAAGATGCGAGCAACTTTTGCAGACAACCGCAGGAAGATTGCTGGAATTAATTCGTCGCTACAGGATACTCTCGGTGGAATCAGAGTTGTAAAGTCCTTTACTGGCGAAGATATTGAGACAGAAAAATTCGACAAGAGCAATATTTCTTTCCTTTCATCTAAAAAGCAGAATTATATCCTTATGGGAACCTTCAATGCAGGAAACAGTCTTTTTGAAGGACTTATGTTTATAACTGTTTTGGTTGCAGGAGGATATTTCATTGCTAAAGGACAGTTGACAGGTGAGGATTTGGCAATCTACGCCCTCTATATAAATATCTTTATCAATCCAGTAAATGTTCTTGTGGAATTTACAGAGCAGCTCCAGAAGGGCTTGGCTGGCTTTGAGAGATTCACAGAGGTTATGGATACAATGCCTGAGATTGTTGACAGCCCAGATGCTAAAGAGCTTAAAGATGTCACAGGTGTGATTGACTTCAAAAACGTATCATTCTCATACGAGGAAGAGGAGACAGTTCTTGAAAACATAGACCTTCATGTAGATGCAGGAAAATCCGTAGCAATCGTAGGACCATCAGGCGGAGGAAAGACTACACTTTGCGCTCTGATACCTAGATTTTATGATGTTACAGGCGGACAGGTGTGCATCGATGGCGTAGATGTTAAGACTGTTACACAGAAATCTCTTCGTTCGTATATTGGTATTGTGCAGCAGGATGTTTATCTGTTCAATGGAACCATCAAAGAGAACATAGCATACGGAAAGCCAGATGCCACAATGGAAGAAATCATAGAGGCTGCAAGAAATGCTGACCTCCTTGATTTTATCGAAAGCCTTCCAAATGGATTTGATACAGAGGTAGGCGAGCGAGGCACCAGACTTTCTGGTGGACAGAAGCAGCGTATCTCTATATCACGAGTATTCCTTAAGAATCCACCTATTCTTATTTTGGATGAGGCAACAAGCGCCCTTGATAATGAAAGCGAGCGTTACATTCAGGAGAGCTTGGATAAGCTGGCAGTGGGAAGAACCACTATCACAATCGCCCATCGTTTATCTACAATTCTTGGAGCAGATGAAATCATTGTATTAGATGGTGATGGAATCAAGGAAAGAGGAACTCATAAAGAGCTCATAAAAGAGGGTGGCATTTACGAGAAATATTACAGGATGCAGCTAGGTGCAATATAGAAGCTGTGCGCAACAAAAGTTGCTCAAACACTAATAAAAAACTTTGTGTATTAACTGAAATAAGATATTGAAAAATGGGTGTAATCTATTGTATTACACCCTGTTTTATTATAAAATTTTTGGTTAGAAAACGTTTTAGCTATTTTCATGAGAGCAAAAGTATTTTACATTATAAAAGGAGTAAGAAAATGGTAGCATGGAATAATTTTGATAAGCTTGAATCTTACAAGACTCTTCAGGGGTTGAAGAATCAGGTAGAGCTTAAGTCAGTTATGGCTGGAGCAAACGGTGCAAAGCGTGTTGCAGAGTACTCAGTTCCAATGTCAAATGGTATGGCATACAACTTCGCTGCAAAGCAGGTTGATGACACTGTTCTTGATGCACTTCAGGGCCTTGCTGACGAAGCAGAGCTTATCGACAAATACTCAGCACTTTTCAACGGAGAGGTTATTAATACAGGGGAAAAGAGATTAGTTCTTCACCAGCTTACACGTGGTCAGCTTGGCGGGGATGTTATTGCTGATGGGGTTAACAAAAGGGAGTTCTATGTTAAGCAGCAGGAGCGTATCGCAGAGTTCGCTAACAAGGTTCACAATGGTGAAATCGTTAACGAGAATGGCGAAAAGTTCACTACAGCTGTTCAGATAGGTATCGGCGGATCAGACCTTGGTCCTCGCGCTATGTATCTTGCTCTTGAGAATTGGGCAAAAGTAACAGGCACATTCAAGATGGAAGCTCGTTTCATTTCAAACGTAGATCCAGATGATGCTGCATCAGTTCTTGCTGGTGTTGATGTTGCTCATTCTATTTTCATTCTCGTTTCTAAGTCAGGTACTACACTTGAGACACTTACAAACGAGTCATTCGTTAAGGATGCTTTAAAGAAGGCTGGTCTTGATGCATCTAAGCACATGATTGCTGTTACATCAGATGCTTCACCACTTGCAAAGTCAGCTGATTACCTTGACGCATTCTTCATGGATGATTACATCGGTGGACGTTACTCATCTACATCTTCAGTAGGTGGCGCAATCCTTTCACTTGCATTTGGTCCAGATGTATTCGCTAGATTCTTAAATGGTGCAGCAGAAGAAGATAAGCTTGCTCGCAATGTAGACGTTCGCAAGAACCCTGCAATGCTTGATGCTCTTATCGGTGTTTATGAGAGAAACATTCTCGGTTATGAGACTACAGCAGTTCTTCCATACTCACAGGCACTTAGCCGTTTCCCTGCTCACTTACAGCAGCTTGATATGGAGTCAAACGGAAAGAGTGTAAACCGTTTCGGCGAGCCTGTTGATTATGTTACTGGCCCAGTTATCTTTGGTGAGCCAGGTACAAACGGACAGCACAGCTTCTATCAGCTTCTTCACCAGGGAACAGATATCATTCCACTTCAGTTCGTTGGCTTCAAGAAGAGCCAGATGGCTACAGATGTTGTTATCGAGGATAGCACATCACAGCAGAAGCTCTGCGCTAACGTAGCAGCTCAGATTATGGCCTTCGCTTGTGGTAAGGATGATGATAATAGAAACAAGTACTTCGAGGGTAACCGCCCATCATCAATCATAGTTGGTGATCAGCTTACACCTGAGACACTTGGTGCACTCCTTGCACACTTCGAGAATAAGGTAATGTTCCAGGGATTCGTATGGAACCTTAACTCATTCGATCAGGAAGGTGTTCAGCTTGGTAAGACACTTGCAAAGAAGGTTCTTTCAGGTGATACTTCAGATGCTCTTGCAGCATACGCAAAGCTATTAAACATCTAATATAAAAAGTTTATTAAAAATGCTACTTCTTTATTGAAGTAGCATTTTTTTTTATGTACTATATCTCTTAGACTAAGTAATAAGAGGTATGCTATGGAATATGTAGATAAAGAACAAGAGCAGGTCACCAAGACCTTAAAGGGTGAGAAAAAGAAGCTTTCTCAAATGACCTTTGGACAGAAGCTGGAATATATATGGGAGTATTACAAGTTTCATATAATAGTAGCGCTTTTAATTGTAGGAGCCATCACCTGGGGTGTTCATCACGCACTCACCTATGTCCAGTACAAGTTTTATGGAATGATTATCAATTCTAGCCAGTACAATGAAAAGGTAGCTGATGAAATGCATGATGTGCTTAAAATGGCAAAGCACGATGGATTTAATCTTTCAGCAGATTTTTATACATATGATGATGTAAATATGGGTGGCTACGGAAATAAGCTTGATATTTACATTATGACTGGCCAGCTTGATTTTGCTTTTACTGACGAAGTGGGGGTTAAATATTTAGTAGATATGGGTGTTGTTCGAGATTTAAAAACAACAGCACCAGATAAGCTTTTGGATTTGTGGACCAGTGAAGGTCGATTATACAATGTAGATGTTACAGATGATGACGGCATAACAGGTAATTATGATGTGGCTGTTGATATCACAGGTACGGGAATTCAGGAATACTTTGGACTTGATGAAAAGATGAAGTATTTGATGATAGCAGATTTGAGTGGAAGCGAAGAATACTTACAGAACTTCTACGATCTTATATATAAAATAGAAAAAGGAGAATAATTTTGGGTAGATTTTTTAATAGTAGATTTTTTGACGGCATTACAAAAATTACAGATATGCTGATTATAGGCTTTTATTTTTTGATTTGTTCTATTCCTATTTTTACAATTGGAGCCAGCCTTACAGCACTTTATTATGCGATTCACAAATGTGTTTATAGGGGCAGAGGCTACACATTAGAGTTCTTTCACTCATTTAAGGAAAACTTCAAGCAGTCTACATTATCATGGCTTATCTTTATGGTGATGTTTGGAATCCTTTCAGGAGATATTTATATTACCAAAAATGTTATCAGTCACGATAGCCCATTTGCTGGAATGTTTATTTTCTTTACAGTGTTGCTTGTGGTTACTATTATTTGGGCGATTTATCATTTTGCTTACATTGCACGATTTGCGAATGGATTTAAAGAATCCTTTAAGGTATCAGCAATATTCATGATACTTAATATTGGTTGGAGTATTGCTATACTTGGAGTTTTGGTACTTCTTGGTCTATTAGTATACCGCTTCCCAATTTTTCTGGTATTTCTTCCAGGTATGGTTGCATCTTCAGTACATCCTATACTGGAGAGAGTTTTCCGCAAATACATGTCTGCTGAGGATATAGCAAAAGAGGACGAAATTTAGTGTAAAAATTATTGCCAATAACGATTGGAAATATTGCCAAAATTTGAGTGTTCTTGCCAAAGATATGAAAATTGATTGACCTGCCAAAGTTTTCATGATAAATTACCTCCTGTTGCAAAACGTTATACAAAATAATGTTTTGTATTTAGTATAGATTTAGGAAGGTTTTGTTTATGCAGGCAAAAGAGAAATTAGAAGGCTTTATCGAGAATATCTCAGATGCGGAGAAAGAAGCTTTATATAGAGCATTATTAAAATATAAGGCGAAGAAGGACGTATACAAGCTGCTTCAGGATAGATTACCAGCAATGATTGAAGGCGCAGAGGACGAAATGCTATTGACATTCTGCGAAAAAATTGCTGATATATATGCATACAGTAATCACACAGAGGAGGATGCTAGCTACTGGCTTAGCCTCGAGGATTTGATTAGAAATCACTGTGATGAGTTGTTTGAGGTATGTAACGCAGCATAAATAAACAGCACAAACGGAGGGCTTATATGGAAGATAAGGTTACTTTTACTATTGGGAGACAGAAAAACATTGCTTTGATTGCTCACGATGGAAAGAAACAGACTCTTGTTAACTGGTGCGAGGCAAACAAAGATATCTTAAAGAATCATTTTCTTTGCGGCACAGGTACTACAGCCCGTCTGGTATCCGATAAAACAGGTCTTACAGTTAGAGGTTATAATTCAGGTCCTCTTGGCGGAGATCAGCAAATCGGAGCAAAGGTAGTGGAGGGAAGAATCGATTTAATCGTATTTTTCTCAGACCCACTTACAGCACAGCCACATGACCCTGATGTTAAGGCTCTTATGAGAATTGCACAGGTTTATGATATTCCAATTGCGGTTAATAAGGCATCGGCTGATTTCATTATCAAATCAGTACTTATGGATGAGCCTTATGACCATGATGTAATAAATATGCAAAAGCATATTTCTGACAGAGTTAATTTCTTATAATTTATAGATATCTATATTCTCAATACTGACTGCAAGACTGAAAGGTCTTGCAGTTTTTTACTTTACAGGACATGCTTCTAAATTCCCCAAAAAACTTGTTGACACTAAAAATACGGTGTGCTATAAGTGTATTAGAACAGCTAATACAGTATAACTGAATACCGTGAGGAGGTACTAGCTTGATTCAACTAAATTACAGGGATTCCAAGCCTATATATGAGCAGATAAAGGATGGCCTAAGACGCCTGGTGGTGTCAGGGGCTGTACGGACGGATGAGAAACTGCCTAGTGTTAGAGAGCTTGCTACAAGTTTATCTATCAATCCAAACACCATCCAGAAGGCTTATCGTGAGCTGGAACAGGAAGGGTACATTTACACAATAGCAGGTAAAGGCAGCTATGCCGCAGAAAGAGCGGATGTTGCAACTGGGAGGAATGAAGAACTTATGAAAGAATTCGATGAGATAGTAAAAGAACTTCTGTATCTGTGCCAGGATAAGGATATCCTTATCAGAAGAATTGAAGAGATAGCGAAGGGAGGGGCAACGGGTGATTCAGGTAAATAATGTTACAAAGAAATTTGGAGACTTCATTGCCCTTGATGATTTAAATATGCATGTAGAAAAGGGTGCCATTTATGGTTTGGTAGGACCAAATGGCGCTGGTAAGTCTACTATTATTCGTCACCTTTGTGGCGTATATAAACAGGATGCTGGACAGGTTCTTATTGATGGACAGCCAGTATATGAAAATCAGGCAATCAAGAGCAGATATGCGGTCATTCCAGACGATATCTTCTTTTTCACACAGGCTAACACCTTGGATATGATGAAGTTTTATAAGAATATGTATCCAAATTTTGACGAGGCACTTTTCAAGAAGATTATGGATTGTTTTCCAGCAATTAATCCTAAGAAGATGGTTCGCAGTCTTTCAAAGGGAATGCAGAAGCAGGTAGCATTTATGCTTTCTATCGCAGCCAGACCAGAGCTTATGATTTTGGATGAGCCAGTGGATGGTCTTGATCCTGTAATGCGCCGTCAGATTTGGAGCCTTATTATGTCCGATGTTGCGGAGAATGGTCTTACAGTTCTTGTAAGTTCACATAACCTTAGAGAGCTTGAGGATGTATGCGACCATGTGGGCATTATGAATAATGGAAAGATTCTTATTGAGCGATCACTTGATGAGCTTCAGACTTCCATTACTAAGATTCAGATTGCCTTTGAGGGCGAGATGCCAAAGCTTCCAGATGATATTACAGTATTAAAGAAGATTACTAACGGACGTGTACATACACTTATAGTCAAGGGAGAACCTAGAGCTGCAGAGCAGGCAATTGGTCAGATGAATCCACTTCTGATGGATGTGCTTCCACTTACCCTTGAAGAGATATTTATTTATGAATTGGGAGGTGAGAACTATGCAGTCAAAGACATCATTTTTTAATATGGCTTTGTTTAAAAAGAATATTAGCAGAACATGGATTGCAGGGTTACTATATTTCGTCCTCCTATTGTTGATGCTTCCAGTATATTTCGTAATCAGCACTGCTAATATAAATGGAGATGACTGGTACTCAAGACTTGGTTATACAATGGAAATGCGACTTTTCGAGCATATGAGTACTATGCCGACTACCTTTATTGCCATCATAATTTCCATTATCGTTACAGGAATTACCTTTTGGTATTTATTCAATAGAAGAGACAGCTATATGATGCACTCTTTTCCAGTTACTAGAAGAAGCCTGTTTTTCACAGGTATCTTATCAAGCCTTACTGTAAGCCTTGTGCCAGTAATATTGGCATCAGTCATTATGACAATTGCAGCAGCGGCCCGTGGATGTGATGGTCTTTCTTGTATATGGTATTGGGCACTTATTGTAGCAGTATCAACCTTGCTATTTACGGCAGTAGCGATTTTTTCGCTGATGATTTCAGGTCAGATTGTTACTGGCATTATCTTCTATTTTATATTTAATTTCCTCTATCTTATGATGGATATTGCATTTCGTCTTACTGCAAGTATCCTCATGTGGGGATTGTCAGAGGCTATGAACGGAATACAGTATAGGATTTGGACTCCTGTGTTATACATTCCTAATAATGCCAAGGTATTTTCTGATGTAGTTATGGATGACAACTACGAGCGAGTAATAGAGTTTAAGCACAGCTTTACAGGCGGACATGTTCTTGCAATTTACGCAGCAGCTGCGCTAGTTATCATTATTGTGAGCTACCAGCTTTATAGATTTAAGAAGCTTGAGACAGTACTCGATTTCATTGCTGTTCCATTTATGAAACCAGTATTTTCCGTTGGAATGTCCTTTTTTATTTCGATGGTAGCAGGTGCTTTCATTTCAGGAATGGTAGAGGCGCTTACATCTCTTACTTATGACATGAAATATGGAATAGCTATTGTATCAGCGCTGATTTTGGGAGCGATAATATATTTTGCTACACAGATGCTTATTGAGAAGACTTTAAGAGTTTTCTGCGCCAAGAAAGCTTTTGCCTGTGCCGTTTATTCACTTGCAGCACTTGGAGTACTTCTTTGTATGAGACTAGATGTGCTGGGAATTGAAAACAGAGTTCCAGCGTTAAAGGACATTCAGTGGGCAGGTATCGATAACAATTACACCATGGTTTTTACAGATGAGATGGATATCGAGGCCTTCAGACAGATTCATCAGAACTTCCTTACAGATAAGAAGGAACTTAGAAATATTAATTACAATTATCCAGATGTGGATGGAAAAACCTTCTCTATCCGCTACAAGTTAAAAAATGGAGATATAATCATTCGAAGCTATCCTGTAATCAACACAGAGGCATCAGTAGTATCTTCAGAGTATGTGGCAGCTACACAGCCAATCTTGGATTTTGTTAATAATCCAGGAAGAATCAAAGAGCACATCATTGGAAATATCTGGAATGACTGTGAGATTAAGAGTATGGACTTTGCTACTTTAGTAGATGTTCCAGAAAACAATGATTATTACTTTGAATACAATGAGTTTGATGAGCTCAGCACTAAGGAGAGAAAAGCAAAATACAAGAGAGTATATGAAGCCTTCCTTAAGGATATTGAAGCAGGAAAGGTATTCCAGCAGGATTTTGCAGGCTATGATTATAAATATGACGAGAATAACAAGGTGCGTTTATATAATTCCTTTGACTTTATAGTTAGAAATCCGGATGTAGTTTACTTCTCTGACAGCGAAACCTTCTATGATAATGCTTATGGCGGCCAGACAATTATGCATGAACAAAGCATATACGCAGAGCTGACAGTAGATTGTACAAATACACTTAAGGCATTAAAGGCTGAAGGCTTCTATACAGATGAAGATGACATAATTACTTATGATGAGTTTTCAAAGAAGTATGAAAACTATGGTTATGATTCAGAAGCAATAGATCCAGAAGCAATAGATGCAGAAAGAGCTGAATATATCTTTGAAGACCCTGATGGAGATTTAGATCCATTAGAGGCGATTATGAATTAGCTTATATCTTATTTCTCTATACAATACAATTCTCAGACCGACCCCAGAGACCTCTCAACTCTGGGGTCAATTTTTTTTATTTGATGCCGATAATAATAATGACAGAAGAAATTTTGAAAATTTTGTTAAATTTTTTTATTATAGGTATAAAGTTTTACTAAATTGTTCCGATAAATGGAATGTAGGAAAAAGATGGTTGGGGGATAACCCGAAAAAGAATCACCTGAATAAGGGAGGAAAGGAGTGTGGCGATATGCGTATAGAGGCTTACAATCAGGTAGCTCAGCTCTATCAGTCATCAAACACTAAAAACACGACACAGGCTGCTAAAACAAATGGAATGGGCCGTGACCAGGTTCAGATTTCATCTACAGGTAAAGACTACCATGTAGCTAAGGCAGCAGTATCTGAGGCGGCAGATATCAGAGAAGATCTAGTAGCAGACATCAAGGCTAGAATCAAAGCTGGTACTTACGAAGTCAGCACAGAAGACTTCGCAGATAAGTTATTGTCTCAGTTCGGTCAGATTTAGTTTAAGTGAGGAAGATTGCGTGGCTAGTTTAATGGATGAATTGCTCTTAACTATGGATGGTGAAACAGAGCAGTATGAAAAGTTAATTAGTCTTAATGGAGAAAAGAAGGATTCTATTATCCATAAGAAGCTTGACGTACTGGAAGCTATTACCTCTCAGGAGCAAGCCATCGCAGACTCCTTATTGGAGTTGGAGAAGCGACGCGCCGAATTACTGCGACATATTGCGGCAGTAATGGGTCATGACGGGGAGCAGATTACCGTTTCATGGATGATCGATAATTTGGCGAACCAGCCTGTAGAAAGAAAACAACTTATAACTGCCAGGGGTAAATTGAAGGAAGCAGCTGATAATGCTCAGGTGCTTAATATTCAGACTCAGAATCTCCTGCGCCAGGCGCTGGAGATGATTGAATTTGATATTACCCTAATCAAGAGTGCAAGACAGGCACCACAGACGTCCAATTATGGCAGGGATGCGGAGACTACAGGAGATTTGTTAGGTAAATCAGGATTTGACGCTAAACAGTAGGAAACGGATGTCCTTAAAGATTAGCAGCTTTAAGGAGGACCTATGGCTAATAGTTTTGGAAGCTTATATGTTGGAGCATCTGGCCTACAGTCAGCATCACATGGATTAAATACAACAGCTAACAACCTTTCGAACGTAAATACCGAAGGTTATGTTCGTGAGCAGGTTGTTTATGAAGATAGAAATTATCAAAAAATAGGTGAAGCCGCAGTGAGTACACAGTACCGTGGACTCGGTGTGGAAGTTGGAACGATCGTCCACGCTCGCGATATCTTTTTAGATAAAGCATATCGAAGTGAGAATGGGCGACATTCTTTTTATAACGCTAGCTCAGAAGCAGTGCAGGAGGTTATCACTCATCTGCAGGAATCTGACGGCCAGGCTTTCAAAGACGCCATCAAAGATTTTGAGGAGGCCTTTGAAGAGTTCGCCAAAGATCCTTCAGATACAGTTAACCAGAATCTTGTGTTGCAGAAGGCTAGCCTTTTTTTGTCCCGTGCTACAACGGTTGAAGATGGATTTGAAGATTATCAGACCATTATCAATTCAAAGATTTCCGAGAAGCTGAACCGCATCAATGAAATTGGAAAAGAGATGGTCGAGTTAAATTTAAGAATACAGGCCATTGAATCAGCAGGCGTCGAGAAGGCCATGGACCTTCGAGATAAGAGAGATCTGTTGATTGATGAACTTTCAGGATTAGCAAGAATCACATATCGTGAGGACAACATGGGCGTTGTTCATGTGGAGCTTGAGCAGGTGGAGTTTATCGACGAGGTAACATATCACCCAGTTGGAAATCTTACAGACAGAAAGACTGGTTTCGTTACACCTTACTGGCCACATATGTCAGAGATAAATGATCCTGACGATCCAAGTCAGAATTACTACTATCCAATATATGACTTAACAAACGTAAGTGCAGAGAAGGACTCGGATATTGGAGAGGTAAAGGCACTTCTTTTGGCAAGAGGAGAGACCTGGAGCGATTACAGAAGTTTTTATGATGAGGATGGAAATTATATTTCTTCTGATGATTATAAAAAAGGAATCGCAAACTCTATTATGATGAATTCAGAGGCAGAGCTTGATACCTTGATTCATCAGATTGTAACTGAAATAAACAACATCTACAGTCCAATCATAGCTTTAGATGAAGTTTATTCAGGGGCTGTAACAGCTACCTACATAGATGAAAATGGTGAGACAGTCACACTTGATGCCAGCAAAGTGCACATCCTTGATAAGGAAAATTGTTCGTTAGGTAGCGATTTGGAGTATCCACCAAGAGAGCTTTTTGTAAGAAGTGCTTATGACAGATTCAAAAACAATTCGATTATGGATGTAACTGTAACTATTGATGATGGTAATGGTACTACTCATGATGAAGTAGTCCAGGTGTATGTATACAACGAAGAAGATTTAGACGATGCTAATACCTGCTACACCTTAAAGAACCTCAGAATGAATGAGGAGCTTGAAAAGCAGGAATCTTATCTTCCACATCTCATGTATAAGGAAAATAAGATAGCAGTTAATCACAACTTGGGTGCAGCCCTCAGTGCTATTTGGACAGCTCAGGACTTTAACCTTAATCCTAGCGATACCACACCTTGTGGCTACTCAGGTTTCTACGTTAAGTGGATTGGTGAAATCGGAAACACTGGTAACGTATATAAGTCTACAGCAGAATCGCTACTGGGAACAAAGGAAGAAATAGAATTTAGCCGCCAGGGTGTAATCGGGGTATCTTCTGATGAAGAGCTTACAATAATGATTAAATATCAGTCGGCATATAACGCAGCCAGCCGATATATAAACGTAGTAAACGAAATGATTGAGCATCTTGTCACATCACTTGGACATGTTTAATCGGTAATGACAGGAGGAATTAGCCTATGTCATCAACATTCTTTGGATTAACAATTGCAGCATCTGGCTTAAATACTTCACAGGCTCAGATTAACACCACTGCAAACAACATCTCTAACGTAAATACGAATGGTTACAGTCGACAGGTTGTAAACACTGTAGCTTCATCAGCACTCCGTTGCTACCAGAGCTGGGGTACTACCGGTACTGGTGTAGAGGCAGAGTCAGTTACTCAGCGAAGAGATCTTTATTATGATGAGAAATATTGGAATAATTCCTCAGCTCTAGGTTTCTATGAGAAGAAAGAGTATTACATGAAGCAGATTGAGAACTACTTCAATGAGACCAATCTGGACACTGGATTTACCACTATTTATACCAAGATGTACAACGCCATGAGTACTCTTCAGGGAAATCCTGGAGATGACACAGTAAGAAAGCAGTTCATTTCTACAGCCAAGCAGCTGACAGAGTACTTTAATCAGCTGGCTACCAAGCTGGATGATTTGCAGAGCTCAATTAATGATGAGATTAAAACAGCCGTGGATGATATTAATTCGATAGCTGAAAAGATATCCATCCTCAATAAGCAGATTAATACTATCGAGCAGGGTGGAGGACATGCAAATGAGCTTCGCGACCAGCGTGCGGTTCTGGTCGATAAGCTTTCAAAGATTGTGGATGTATCTGCAACTGAAAAGAAGGTACAGAATTCAAATTATCCAGATATGGATACAGGCGCTACTTATTATCAGGTCTATATTAACGGACAAATTCTTGTAGATACCTATGAGCACAACACTCTTTCTGTAGTATCAAGAGAGTTGGATCAGAATCACAATCAGTCTGATATCGATGGTCTTTATGAAATCGTTTGGACTCAGGATGGCAACAAATTTAACGCTACTCCAAGTGGAAATGGTGGAGAACTGAAGGCTATGTTTGAGGTTCGTGATGGTAATAACAATGAGAACCTTCATGCCGTGGTTTCAAATGCTGACGCCGAGACCATCACCGTTCAGAATCTATCTATTACAGATATCAACGAGCTGAACATGCCAACACGTGGTTCTCTTGACGTAAACAACAAGGAATATACCTACAACAGCTTTTCTTATAACACAGATGAAGATGGAAATATTGAAAGTATAACCTTCTATCTGAACCAGACACTGACAGTAGAGGAGCAGGGAAATATGCTTTCCAAAAAGCTTCAGGTAGGTGATGATGTGGATTATATGGGAATTCCTTATTACCACAATCAGATGAATCTTTTCCTGAGAAATTTCTGCGAGGCTTTTAATCAGATAGAAATCGGAACAGAAGTATACAATGATAACGGAAATCCGATAACAGATATCAGAGAAATAAAGGTTGGAGAGGTATACGACGCAGAAGGAAATCTAATTGATAGTCAGGAAAAATTAAATGAATATCTTAACAAGATGGGTGTGGATTTGAACGGTGATTTAATGAACGCCTTCTTCATTGCTAAAGATAAGATTGATTTAAATATCGAGCATCAGATGAGAGATGACAAAACATCTGCAACTATTTACAGTGCAGCAGATGATGAGGATGCGACAAAGAATTATGAATCTTATTATCTCCTGACAGCGAAGAACGTCACTATCGCAAAGGATTCTGATAAGGATGCAGGATTATTTGCTACAACCACCAAGGGTAATTATACGGACGGTGTTGATGCAGCTAATCTAGTAGAGGAACTTCAGAAATTACAGAGCAAGACAAAGCTATTCAGAGGTGGTGGCGGTGATGCATTCCTTCAGTGTATCTACGCGGATGTTACTGTAGACACGCAGGAGTGTAACATATTCACAAAGAACTTCACCAATATTAAGACGCAGATTTCCGAGCAGAGAATGTCAGTGTCAGGTGTTGATGAAGATGAAGAGGCGCTGGATTTAATGAAATTCCAGAATGCTTACAACCTGGCATCTAAATGTATATCGGTGTTCGCCGAAATATATGATAGATTGATACTTCAGACTGGAGTTTAATATGGAGGATATTTTCATATGCTTTAGCTTATGAAAATGTTCTCCCACAGCGGGGCCCATTGCCGAAGGCAATTATAAATGGCCCCTGCTTTCCCGCTAGCCTGAAAAAAAGTAGTGTTTTAGAGGTGATTTTTATGAGAGTTACAAACAAAATGATAATGAACAACGCGGCTTCCAATATCAACAGCACTAAGGAGACGGTCAACACCAGAAACAAACAAATGACTTCCCAGAAGAAGATTGACCGTCCTTCTGACGACCCAGTAGTTGCTGTTCGTTCCCTCAGATTGTCTACCACGCTCTCTCAGGTTACACAGTACTACAGCAAGAATATTCCTGATGCAGCCAGTTGGCTTGACGTTTCAGAGACATCACTTATCAACATTAGAAGTCTTATGAAGGACTGTAAAGAAATTGCAGTAACAGGCGCTTCTGATACATATAATGCTGATGATAGAAATACAATGATTACACAGCTTGAATCACTTCAGAAGCAGGTGTTTGCAGAAGGAAATGCTGATTATGCAAAGCGTACAGTTTTTACAGGCTACAGAACAAATTGTAATCTTGTATTTACAGAGGATGAAACTCAGACAAGATATAGAATTAATCAGACTCTTACAGCAGAGACAAACATGGAAGAGCACAGATATTATGATGGCGTAAATAAGGTGCCAACCACTGCTGATGAAGTAAAGAATCCATTCCTAGGTCTTGACCCAACAGATCCAAACTATACCTTTATTGATGATATGGAGCAGACAAATTACTATCGAATCCGTCTTAATTATGCGCTGACTGATGTAGACCATGATTCGATTAATAAGATGACAATCAAGGATGGAGATGGAAATCAGATAGCTGCTTTCTCATATTACGATTTATCAGGTGGTCAGACGGAGGATGAGATTGACACAGTTATAAATGATAATACTACTCCACGTAATGATGGAGGAATCAATCTGTTTGTATTCGCCAATGAAACAGAATGGAGCGATACAGAAATAGCTGATGCAACAGATGCAACAAATATATTAAGTGCAAAGGGAACTAAGACTGTTCCAGATGATGCCATAATTATCATCAAAGAAACAGGAGACTTAATACTTGGAAAGAATGTTGCAGCTACACTAAAAAACAAGAATGCCACTATAGATATTGAGTACGACAAGACTGGCTTCAAAGAGGGCGAGCTTCGACCTGAATATTATTACAACTGCCAGAAGCGCTATGATCCAAACGATGTAGATACAAATATTCCATATACAAAATATGATGAAAATGGAAAGCGAATCTACTTTGATATCGAATATACGGTAGCTGCGAATCAGACTATCTCTATTAATACAGAGGCCTGTGATGTATTCACAAGCGACATCCAGCGTGATCTTTCAGAGATGATTGAGGCAGTAAAGAATACTATTGAAGCCAATAATAAGCTGGATGAAATCAAAAGAATGAAGGGTGAAACCCAATACGCTGGTGACGAATATCAGGGCTATTTAGACACTTGGTATAAGGCTATTGAGAAAGAAAGAGATTATTTCCAAGATAATTTAAAAAAACTTTTTAGCACCGAACTAGGCAAAATTGATGAATATTATGCTACAATAAGTTTAGGAATTACTGATTTGGGATGTAAGAAGCAGTCGCTACAATTAACAGAGAAACGCGTGGGGGATCAGCGACAAACTGTACAGAGTCTTCAGTCTACAAACGATGATTTAGATTTATCCCAGATAATCATCGATTATACAGCCGCTTACACCGCATATCAGGCGTCGCTTACAGCCGCTGGAAAGCTGGGCGATTCTACATTGTTGAATTACTTGTAACCAATAATTTCACAAAGGAGAAAGGATAATGCGCGTAAATACCAGATTATTCGGCGAAATTGAAATTGCTGATGAAAAAATCATCAATCTCATTCATGGGCTTATAGGTTTTCCAGACATGAAGAGATACACGCTCATTTTCGACGAAGAGAAGAAGGACAAGGGCAATATCATGTGGCTGCAATCTCTGGATGAGACAGATTTTGCTATGCCAGTTATGCTTCCGCACGTTGTGAAGCCGGATTATGCACCAGCTTTAAACGAGGATTCACTAGAACAGCTTGGGGATTTAAATGAGGATAACACCTACGTACTTGTTACTGTGCGTGTTCCTAAGAATCCAAAGGAGGCATCTATCAATTTAAAGGCACCTATCGTTATTAATACTGACACTAATGTAGGTGATCAGATTATCATCGATGGAAACGAGCCGGTAAGATACCTTATTCATGACGCAATACATGGAAAGGATGGTGAGTAGCGATGTTGGCATTAACTAGAAAAACAGGCGACGCTATTATGATCAACAACAACATCGAGATTACAGTCCTTGAAGTTCGCGGTGATCAAGTCAAAATAGGTATTTCAGCTCCAAAGGATATATCAATTTATCGCAAGGAAGTTTACCTTGAAATCCAGAAAGAAAATGAGGCAGCTCAGCAGATCTCAATGGATGATGTTGAAGCAATTAAGAATTTACTATAATCCGCTAGTTACGGCAACAAGCCTTCCCATTGAGGGGAGGCTTAATTTTTTTATAAATTTTTAAATTTGCTATAAACTTTCGCTTAACTCGGTACGATATAGGAGTTAGAAGACTATAAACCTTTTTATATATACAAGGAAGTTTAAAAGGAGGAGTACCATGAAAATAGGCGAAGTAAGTAGTGCAGTTAGCAACTACCAGGGACAGGGAAGTTCAGGAAAGACAGCGCCAGTTCAAGCAACACAGAGTACACCAGTAGATTTCGCGGCAGCAGCAAAGGAATTACGCGCTAGCGAACCTGAATATAAAGCCCCACAGAATTCAAATCCAGAGCAGGAAGAAGCAGAAGAGAAACAGGTTCAGGCTACTTCATCTTTGAAGGAAGCCATCAGCAAAATTAATTCCGCTCAGGGCAATGCTGAAGCAGTGTTTGGTATCCATGAGGGTACAAACCGCGTCACCATTAAGATGGTTGATAAGCAGACAAAGAAGGTTATCAAGGAATTCCCAGCAGAGGAAACCTTAGACCTTATTGCAAAGGCTTGGGAGCTTGCAGGAATTATGGTCGATGAGAAGAGATAATAGGAGGGATTTTTATGCCTATTAGAATTTCGGGACTAACTTCGGGTCTTGATACTGAGTCCATTGTAGGGGCTCTTGTGTCTGCCTACAGTTTTAAGAAGGAAAAATACGAAAAGGCCCAGACCAAGCTCTCGTGGAAACAGGATGCCTGGAAGGACCTGAATACCAAGGTGTATAGCTTATATACATCTGTTGGTAACATGCGCTATGGCTCCAGCTATGTAACCAAGAAAGCCAGTGTTAGCAATTCAAATAAAGCTAAGGTTTCCGCAGGTGGTGAGGCTATCAATGGTACTCAGAAGCTGCAGATTAAAAAACTGGCAACTACAGCGTATATTACAGGCGGTCAGCTGGATAGTAGTATTGCGGCTGATAGTACTCTTGCGTCTCTTGGAATTAAGACTGGAGAAAATGAAAAAGCAAGTATTCAGGTAAGAACTAATTCTGGCGGTACAACAAAGATTGATATAGAAAGCTCAATGACTATAAGTTCGTTTATATCTAAGCTGAATGATGCTGGTGTACAGGCGAATTTTGATGCGAAGAATCATAGAATCTTTGTAAGTGGAAAGAGTTCGGGTCAGGCTGGTGAGTTTTCACTTCAGGCTACAAACGCAAAGGGCTTGGATGCGCTTTCAAAGCTGGGACTTCTAACAGATTCAGAGCTTAATTCCATTGGAACCTCCACTGAGGGAGCTAATCTTGTAAAGAAGCAGTACGGTGCTGGAGTAGCTACAGCAAGTGGTTTTGCAGAGTGGATTAAGCTTGCTAAAACCTATAAGGATATTATTAACAGTGATACTGCTACAGATGAGGAAAAGACTCAGGCCGAAAGTGATTTGAATTTTGAGCCAGCAGTTAGAGATGTAGCTAAATATCTCGATGACAAGAACGTTGACTGGTCTACTCTCACAGATGAGCAGATTACAGCTTATGGTAAAGAAATTTATGATAATGCTGAGTTTAATGATGATGCAAAAACTGCTATAAAGAGCGAGTTGGTTAAATCAATCAATGCTGTTAGAGATAAATATGTGATTCTGGCAAAGGCTAAGGCTATGCCAGAGGAAACGGATGCAGAAAAAGCAGCAAAGCTTGCCGCTATTAATGCTGCACAGGCTGAAGTAGATACTGTTCTTGAGGATCCTACCAATGCAAAATGGGCTACTTATATTCAGAATACCTTTGGTAGCAAGAACAGTGATACAGACAGCAGCTACAGTAATTTCTGGTCACAGAGCGACAACCTGCAGTTGGCAGAGGATGTTATGTACAGAATCGATCTGGCCAGCAAGATGGAATCAGGTGAGATTGATTTAACAAAGGTCAACACAGGAAAGAAAATCGATGGTCAGGATGCTGAAATTGTATTAAACGATGTTACCTACACCAGCAGCACTAATTCCATTACTGTAAATGGACTGACAGTAGAGGCATTAGGAGAGACTGGAGAGGATGAGGTGCTTTCAATAACTGTATCTAACGATACAGATGCTTTATATGACAAGATTAAGGATTTCCTTAGTCAGTACAACAGCTTGATGAACGAAATGCAGAAGCTCTACAATGCCGATTCTGCCAAGGACTACGAGCCTCTTACAGATGATGAGAAGAATGAGATGTCCGAAAGCGAAATCGAAAAGTGGGAGCAGAAGATAAAAGATTCCTTGCTTCGTAGAGATACAAGTTTGAGTGGTATCATCTCTACCATGACGATGGCCATGATGAAGACCTATGAAATCAATGGAAAGACATGGTCATTAAGTGGTACTTTGGGAATCCACACTCTTGGTAGCCTGAATGCAGAAAAGAATGAGGGCTATGCTTACCATATCGATGGTGATTCGGAGGATTCAAAGACTTCTGGAAAGCAGGACAAGCTTAGAGCTGCTTTGTCAGAGGATCCTGAGTCTGTTATCGAGTTTTTAAAGCAGCTTACAACAGGCTTGTACAATGATTTGGATGCTAAGATGAAGTCCACATCTGTTAAATCCGTATATACGGTTTACAACGACAAGGAAATGGCTTCAGAGTATTCTAATTACTCAAAGCTTATTAAGACTTGGGCTGACAGAGTAACAGATATGGAAGACGCTTACTATAAGAAGTTTGCAGCAATGGAGTCGGCACTGGCTAAGTTGCAGAACAGTTCATCTTCAATTACATCAATGCTTGGTGGATGATGAGACTAGTAAGTATAGACAGCAAAAAGGATTTACGAGGAGGCGGTTTATATGACACCAATGAATGGGTATGATGCTTACGCAAAAAACAGGATATTGACAGCTAGTCCCGCAGAGCTGACATTGATGCTGTATGAAGGCGCAATAAAGTTTTGTAATATAGCTATTGTTGCATGTGAAAATAAGGATATTGAGAAGGCACACAACAATATCCGCAAGACAGACAGGATTATCGAGGAGTTTGAGATTACCCTTGATGATAAATATCCTGTTGCAAAGGATTTCCATGCTGTGTATTCTTATCTTAGGAGCTGTTTAAGACATGCTATGATAGATAAGGATCCAGAAACCTTAAGGGAGGTGCTGAAGCACCTGCGCACCATGCGCGACACCTGGAAGGATGTTATGAAGCTCACGGCCAACGGAAAGAAGTTGGATGGGCAGCAGGCTGGATAACACGTAAACGTAACGTGGCTCCTCGTACTACGGGGAGCCATATTTTATTGGAGGGGCTTATGGAAAATATGGATTATGTAGTGATGCTACGGGAGTCTCTGGAGAAGAAGGTGGATATCTTGGAGGTACTTCTTATAAGAAATAAGGAGCAGGCTGCGATTTTGCAGGACCCAAATACATCACCTGATGATTTGGAGAAGAATATGAATATGAAGTCGGAGCTTATCGACAGGATTGTTATGTTAGATGATGGCTTCGAGCAGCTTTTCAATCGTGTGAAGGCTATCTTAGATGAAGATAGAGCTACTTATGCAGATGAGATTCGTCTTATGCAGGATTTAATAAGAAAGATTACAGAACTTACTGCAGATGTGGAGGCTACAGAATATAAGAACAAAGAATATGCCAAGACCCGTTTCTCAAACATCAAAAAAGAAGTTCGTGAAGTAAAGAAATCTGGCGATGTAGTTTCATCATATTATAAGAACATGATGGCTCATAATAAGGTAGATGACCCGGCATTTATGGATAAAAAGAAATAGCCTTCCCCTTGAGGTGTTTTTAATAAAAATTTACAGGAATTTTTGTTACTTTTTTTAACGTATTTACGAAGACCGCAAATCCTTTATTTTCAAGGGTTTGCGGCTTTTTTATTACATAGTTGATATGGTGGGAATTATTAGACAATTTAAAGTTTTTTCTAAAAAGGGGTAAAGTTTTGTGCATTGGTATCGATAAATAAGGTGTAAGGAACAATTACAAACAGCAAAACCCTTACAAAATCGAATTCGAATCTTATTAGAAAACAAATTAAATAACCAGGGCCGGACACGGATGTTGGGCTATCAGAAAAACGGATTTAAATGCTAAAAGGATTTAGCAGAATCTCATGGAGGAATTATTATGGTAGTACAACATAACATGCAGGCAGCTAATGCTTCAAGAACATTGAACATTACAACAGACTCTCAGTCAAAGAGTACTGAAAAGCTTTCAAGTGGTTATAAGATTAACCGAGCAGCAGATGATGCAGCAGGTCTTTCAATTTCTGAGAAGATGAGAAAACAGATTCGTGGTTTGACCCAGGCATCTACAAACGCTTCAGACGGTGTTTCTTCAGTACAGACAGCTGAAGGTGCCCTCACAGAAGTTCATGACATGCTTCAGAGAATGAACGAGCTGGCAGTACAGGCAGCCAACGGTACAAACTCAGAATCAGATCGTGATGATATCCAGAACGAAATTGACCAGCTTACACAGGAAATCGATCGTATCGCTTCTACAACAAAGTTCAACGAGACATTCCTTCTTAAGGGCGATATCGGATTAAAGAGAATGTACATCGCAGCTCATGACGCTGGTCTTGATGGAACTCTTATCCAGAATACAACAAGAGCTACATTCACAATGGAATCTCTTGAAGCTGGTGAAAGATATAGAATCGGTGGTGTTCAGTACACAATCGGTGCTTCAACAAACGCTGAGGCAGCAAGAGCACTTCACCTTGAGGATAAGTTAAGTGGTGGTACAACAGAGGATGACCCAGGTATCTGGAAGCTTGATCAGGGCGATACAATTTCAATCGATGGAAAGACATATACAATTAATCCTGATGAAATCGGATCTGATGTAGCTAACGCAAAGGTAACAAACGGATACCTCAACAAGCTCATTACTAAGGGTTCAGTTATTAAATACAACGGTAATGAAGTACAGAGATTCTCTACATCATACAACCCAACAACAGGTATTGATGATGCAAACGTTACTCTTGTAAAGGCAACAACAGCTTACCAGATGGTTCTCACAGAGCTTAAGGCAGCTTCTTCAGTAGGTGCTACAGACGGAGCAGCAAAGGCAGATAAGGCAGCAAGTAATACTGGTACTGATATGTGGGAAATCACAGAGACAAAGAAGACTATCGGTGGTGAGACTGGACAGACAACAGTTACATCAATCAGCTTCACACTTAACAAGGGTTATGTAAATATCCAGAACGCACTTACACTTAACCTTCACGTAGGTGCAGACGCAGCCATGACAAATAAGATTAACGTTACTATCGAAGCTATGAACGCTAAGTCAATCGGTATTAACGGTATCAACGTATCAGACGCAACAGGTAAGGCTGCAACATACGCAATCGACGCAATCGCCGATGCAATTCAGAGAGTATCAGCACAGCGTGCAGAACTTGGTGCAATCCAGAACAGATTAGAGCACTCAATTAGAAACCTCGACAACGTAGTTGAGAACACAGAAGCTGCAGAGTCTCGTATCCGTGATACAGACATGGCTGATACAATGGTTGAGTACAGCAAGAACAATATCTTACAGCAGGCAGGACAGTCAATGCTGGCTCAGGCTAATCAGGCAACACAGGGTGTTATGAATCTCCTACAGTAACACCTGTTTACAAAATACCATAATCTCACTCCCCACCTCATCGAGGTGGGGAAATTACTAAGAAGGACAATTTAATAAATATTTAACGAAGAAAACATCTCCATCATAGATGGATTCATAGATAGAAAGAGGTAAGGCTTATGGCATACTTTACAAGAAACAAGATGTTAACAATGGTTTTGGAGCTTTACACAGCGAACACAAGATTCGCACAGGGTGGTACAGGAAATGATGCAGAAGACTTAAAAGTCCTCATCGCCTGCCAGCAGAAAGCATTAGTACTTGGTGAGTACTTAGAATCAATGGGCATGGATTACTCGGACATCGTAGAAAAATTTGAAAACTACTGCAACATGGTTTACGATATAAGTGAAAACCTTAGTGATACAGTTTTAGTAATGGACAGAAAAGTTAGAATTGATCACAAGATTTGCGACATTATTAGTGAGATAGAAAACAGAATAGTAGAAATTAGAAGTATTGATATTTACGACTTTAGAGGATTGGTAGACGCTCCCGGAGAGAAGCGCATCGTTAGCAATGAAATCAATCGGTTGATTGATTCCTGCTTAAGCAGTGCAGGACCACTTGAAGAAGGAGAGGAAATGTACAGACCACTAGTAATCGGAACATACTAATAATAAAAAAGTAAGGCTCGTCACATGACGAGCCTTTTGGTGATTATGGGGCGGAGAAAAAAATGAATAACAAACCTAAGACAAAACTTCTTACAATTTCACTTTTATGCTGTGGCAGGCCAGATACAACAGAGCGCTGCCTTAAATCTTTGATGCCTATTCGTAAGGCAATCGATTCAGAGCTCCAGGTTATCGATACTGGCTGCTCTAAGGAGACCAGAAAGATTATCGAAAAATATGCCGATGAGGTTTTTGAATTTTCATGGGTAAATGATTTTGCTGCAGCTAGGAATTTCCAGCTGGATCAGGCCAATGGAAAAATGTTTTTATATATAGATGATGACGAGTGGTTTCTTGATACCACTTATATTGTGGAGTTTTTCAAAGACCCAAAATGCACAAACTACAACGTGGGGGGCTACTTCCAGAGAAATTATCTGGACTTTGAAGCCAAGGAATATGAGGACGTAGAGGTCATGAGAATGTGCCGTGTGGATCCTGATGTATGCTTCAAGGGAAAAATCCACGAGTACATATATCCTGGCGCTGGAAATACTATGTTCATGGATGCCAGAGCAGGACACTTCGGATACGTTTATGAGTCTGAGGAAGATAATGTTAAGCATTCCCTCAGAAATATCCCGCTGCTTAAAGAAATGATGGAAGAGGAGCCTGACGAGCTACGTTGGCCATATCAGCTGGCTCAGGAGTATAAGGCAATCAAATACAATCAGGAGCTTTTGGACCTTTGTATGGCTACCTTCAGAAAGACAGGTGAAACAAAGGAAGATATAAAATATAAATATCGTGGTAGCTTTGCCTGTGGTGTTGTTATTGCCATGGCTCGACTTGAGATGCTGGATGAAATCCTGGATTTTTACAAGGAAGTGAAGGAGAAGGATTTGATTTTCCCACTTCCAATGGCGAAGTTGGCATTCTATGCGGCAAAGGTCTACTTCGTAAGAGACGAGAATGATAAGTGCGAAGAGGAGATTAAATTCTATTTTGATGTATATGAGAAGGTTGGTAATGACCGAGGATTAATGTTCATCCAGGGCGGAATATTCTCCAGTGATACTTTCAATGAAACCAACATGAACCTCATGTACTGCTACGCCATGACCTGCGGTCTTAGAAAGAACGACTATGGACCTCTAGTGCACTATTACAGAAGAATAACTTGGGATTCAAAGGTGGTAAGACTTAATAGAGGTTTTGTTACGACCCTTGTTGCTGAGGCAGCAAAGGTTGGCTATAAAAAAGAAATCAGGGATGTTTTGAACAAGTTCTTCACTAGTGAGGGCTTCAGAAATCTCCTTGAAAAGATTATTGATGACATAGTGAAAGAATTTGATGAGGAAGGTCTGTTGAATATAAGGAACGCCTTCAAAACTACTGATGGTGAGAAGGAAATGAACCTTTTCATGGATGTACGTATCCTTGAAAGGCAGATTGCAAATGTAGACAGCTGGGACAGTTACAAGCAACTGCTGGATGTTTTAGGAGCCTACGCTCAGGCGGTAGTAAAATGGCAGCGAGCACATGATTCCTTATTCCCATCTGAGAATCCTTCCTTTACCCTGGCTCAGGAAACCAAGCTGGGATGCGATATAAATGATTTCATTGAGTGTGAAAGCAAGGAGGTACCAAAAGCACTGTCATATATAAAGGACATGATTGGAAGACGCCCTATGATGAACCCAGCTGTAAGTCAGTTGGCAGATATGTATGGCCGAAAGCAGATGCTGGATAATCTTAAAGCAAAAGACCCAGCAAAATTCCAGGAAATGTACGATCTGGAAGATGCCATCCTTCGCCAGATAGCAGAATTGGATGCGGCGGGGCAGGTGGATGAGGCAGTTGCTACGTATCAGGAACTTATCATGGCCATTAAGAATACATATGGAGTAGAAACACTGCATATTTAGATGAACCAGTAGCTAACAAGCTATAATGTTTCCTTAGCGAAACATGTTAGTTGAGCGGGGAAATATTATGCTTGTTAGTGTAACTGGTGGGGTATAGTATGAAAATATTAATGTACCGCTGGAAAGCCTACAATTATAAAGATATAAAATACACCTTCATAAAGTTAGGCTATGAAGTGGAGGAGGTCTATCAGGACCTCCTCAATTATGATGTGGATGAAGAGTTTGCAGGAAAGCTCAGAGAAATAATTTGTAAAGACGTATATGAGTTTTTCTTCACGGTGAATTACTTTCCGCTTATCTCCAATGTCTGTCAGGAGATGGGACTCTTGTACGTTTGCTGGAGTTGCGATAACCCTCTGATTTCCATGTACCATAAATCTGTATTTAATGATGTAAATAGAATCTTTTTGTTTGATCTGACCAATGTAGAAGAGTTTAAGGGGATGGGAGCAGACCATGTCTATCATCTACCGTTAGCCGTTGATACAGAAAGGTTGGATTATCTTTTTGAGAATTCTACAGATTTGGATTTATACAAAAATGAGATAAGCTTCGTGGGCTCTCTCTATGAGAAAAATTCCTATGACAAGATGGAGTTTACGTTACCTGAGTATCTCCGTGGATATTTTGAAGCTACCATGGAAGCCCAGAAGGACTTACAGGGAATCAATATCATCGACAGGATGCTTACTCCTGAAATTCTTATGGAGTTGCAGCAGTATTTTGAGCTGGAAAAATCAGAGGATTCTCTGTCTGATTTGAATTTGATTTTCTCAGTAACAACCCTTGGATTTAAGATAGCAGAAAAGCAGCGCAGAAGCATATTGATAGAGTTGTCAAAACACCATGATGTGAGTATCTACACCAATTCAAATATAAAGGATTTAATCAAGGTTAATTACAGGGGCAGTGTAGATTACTGGGAGGAAATGCCAAAGGTATTCCGAGGCTCCAAAATCAATTTAAATATGACAATCCCAAACATCAAAAGTGGAGTACCACTTCGTGTTTACGATATTTTAGGAGCAGGTGGATTCTGTATCTCAAATTTTCAGGCTGAACTACCTATGTTCTTCGAGAATGAGAAGCATCTCGTTTGGTATTACAATCAAAAGGACTTGTATGAGAAGGTGGATTATTACCTGCGCCATGATACTGAAAGAGAGCAAATTGCCCGAACGGGATATGAGCACATAAAAATGCACTGCTCTTACGAGCAGCGCATTAAAGAAATTCTAGAGACCATAATTCATTAACATTCCTGAGTAAGCACTGGTAGCATAAGGTGCGGTTAGTGATTTGCCAGGATTCTTATATTCTACTATAGCTTTATCTACGTAAGCCATCGGATTAATGGAAGCCTTTGAGGCAGCCCTGCTGATGGCTGCTTTTAATTCATTAAGAACCGTGAAAGCTTCGTATCTATCATCGCTGTTTATTATTTTTGACAGCTGGGATTCATTGAGAATGAGATGTCCCATTTCGTCGATATGGATACCAGCGTATTCAAGGCTGCTTTGCATACCCTTTGCTATAGAAGAAATTTCATTTAAAAGGGTGCGATTCTGATGAACACCATTGTACTTAAGTCCAATGTTAATCATTCCGTTGTAGCTGGTCAGCAACTGGCTCACACCATCTGTCAGAGCCTCGGTATCCTTCATAAGACCTACTTTAACAGTTTCAGGAGTAGGAGCTTTAAGGGCAACTTCGTAAGCTTTGTTAACGGTGAAGGTATTGGACATAGATGAATGTTCATTACCATTTAAGGTGAAGCTGGAATTTACTGGATCCTGAATAGTCTTGTCGATACCCAGTGTATTTAGCTCATTCCAAGAAGTATCAGAAGTGATGTTAAACAAAGTAGTACTACCTTCTGGTAAGCCTGTAGCTTTCGAAGTAATCTGAATAGCATTATCGCCATTGCTTCCAGTAATAAGGGATGCGTTCAAACCAACATCAGAGCTGTTAATCAAGCGGATGATTTTTTGCTGTACAGTCTGATTAGTCTCGCCAGCGTTAACGTTGTACTGGAATTCATAAGAATGATTACGAATATCTAAATCAAAGGCATATTGGCCTTCCTCGAAGTTATGTCCTTCTGCAGGAAGGAAGTTGCCCATGTTAATCTGTGGCTGAGCAAGTGAATGAACGTCTATTGTGAAATCATCTGCATTAACAGAATCATCGCCAACGAATACGGCTTCTACTGATTCTGAATCTGAAGATGAAGCGATTTTCTTTTTAAGGAGATCTTCTATGCTGTCCCCAGCGGAAGAAAGCTTAGAGCAGGACATAGACATAGAATTGGCATGCTCTTTGATGTCAATTGCAAATTGCCCAGTGTCCTCCATATCCTTTATTTTGTACAGAGGAGCGTCCTTGTTGGCCTTCACTATTTTGTTGTAGGTGTCGCGTAACTCACTTTTCTTATGGGATTCATAACGAGAGCCTATGTTGCTACCATAGGTGGTCATGAAATAGTTGTACGCTGCATCTATGCGTGCCATGAGACGTCCCTCCTTTCTTCCTTGATAATATAACCTTCGACAATCCTTTGTCTAAGTCGGGACATAGATATCGATACTTATAGCTACTATCATAATACCATACAAAAAGATTTCTGTAAACATACAAGATTTTGTAATGTTGTCAGATAATTAATCGATATGTAGAATATGAGCTGGGTTGCCAGCAACTGTTGCGCCAGCTGGTACATCATGAGTAACTACTGAATGCGCTCCAATGATTGCTCCGGCTCCCACAGTTATTGGCCCGATGATGGCGCAGCCAGACCCAATGTCTACCCCATCTTCAATTACAGGAACACCACGTCCGTTTGTTCCAATAACGCAGCCCTGACGGATAGTCACATTCTTTCCGATGATGGCATCGGTGTGAACGACTATGCATGAGAAATGGTCAATGTAAAAGCCTTCACCTATAGGCACAATATGGCTTGGAATGTCTATTCCAAATTTCACGGATATGTTATGGAAGTGAAGCCTAGTCAAAAAAGCCAATGGCTTTAGATAAGGTTTGCTGTTTAGATAACAGAACTTTCTGTACCAATGGCACCAGCAATAACCAGGCTTCATCATATATGTTTTGATACGACCCACCAGGGAAGTATCCTTTGAATATCTTAAATAATCACATCTGAGAATTCTTTTATATTCTTGTTTTGTCATCTGACGTCCTCGTATATTTTGTAAAGTTTATCACAGTATTCGCTGATGTTATTATATTCTAATGCTCGGGCTTTAGCACCTTCAGATTTGCTGTCGTAAAGCTGATGATTAGATAATAATTCTCTGGCGGCATCCACATAATCTGAAGTAGAAGCGCAAACACTTCCGCAAGTACTATCAATTATATTCACCAGACCTCCGTTTTGAGTGCCAAGAACTGGACGGCCTAAAGACATTGCCTCCAAAGCTACCAGCCCGAAGCCTTCCCACTTTGAAGGCATAATCTGAATTTTAGTGTTAGCCATGTAATCGTAGGAATTCTTTTTAAATCCCTCGAGAATAAGCTTTCCTTCAAGCTGATTCTCTGACACGAAGTTAGCTAATGAATCAAAAAGTTCTCCATCACCGATAACTCTGGCGGTGTTAACGTCGCCAGAATTAATAAGCTCCTTTGCAATCTCTGCAAAACGAAGAGGATCCTTCTGTTCCACAAGACGACCTACAAAAAGAATGTCGCTTGAAAGGGCAGAAGCATCAGCGTCCTTATCTACCTGAGAAACAACACCGTCAACAGAGAATGGATTCCCTACAATACTGATAGGACACTTAATCTTTGAAGTGTATCTGTACTCATCTTTTACAGCATCTGAAACCATAAGGATATGGTTAAAATATCTGCAGGCAAAAAGATAAGAAAGGGATTTGGTATTAAGCTGTTTTATCCATGGTGGATTGTTGTGTAAGTGGGAAACAATTGGAACACTGCCTTTTAGTGCAAGACCGCAAAGAACACTGGCGGTGAAATCATGGGCGTGAACCACTGTAGGATGAAATTTATCGACTGCTGACTTTATAGATGTGGCATCCAGTTTTTCAATGCCGTAGTAGCAATCGTACAAACCGATAGATTTGAGCTTGTCCTCAATAGGACCGTGAGGAGCCATATAAATGAACTCCTCCTTGTCCGAAAGTCCTTTGATTATTTGACAGACAACATTTTCCGCACCGGAATAAATGTTGGATTTGATTACATGTAGAATCATAAATTATTCTTCCCCCGAAGCAGTGTACCTTGTGGTAGTACTGCCATATTCATAAGTATCAAGGAATTCGTTAAGCTCCTTGAAAGACTTTGGAAATTCCATTTCGAATTTCTCTGCGATTGTTCCGTTGTAAAGCTTAACGGCGTCATCACCATCGCCTGAACCAATCTTTATTGATGAAATCTCATCACCGTTGAAGACCTTAACAGCCTTCTTTCCAGCTGCATAACCGAGAGTGTAAGGATCCTGGAAAAGTGTAACGAGAGCATGCTCGCCAACTTCAGTATCACCAGCAACTACAGTAACACCAGCTGCGGTTGTAATATTTCCGATAGTTTCCATCTCGCTTGAAAGAGTGCTTCCATAAGGAATATAAATAGCGGAACACTCATTGCAAACTTCTGAAATAAGCTCTTCAAGAGTAGGAACTGTTTCCTCTTCCTCATTAGAAGACTTTGAATCTTTAGTTGATTTGTCAGTAGTATCTTTTGCTTCTGCACTCTCATCTTCAGAAACTTCTTCAGTAACAGGAAGGACCTTTCCTCCCTCCCAGAATTCAGAAACTAAAGCAACTCTAGTAGATGAAGTAGAATTGAGACCTGGGTCTGCGCTGTCATCTAGAGAGATAATATCGTTATTCATGCCCTGCTTAGCCGAGAAAGCAACGTACTTGCTGGCTGAAAGAGCTGTAGAGTTCTGCTCCTCTTCACTACTAATAGAAGTTTCTACTGGAGATGGAATCAAATATTCCTTCCAAGGGATGCCTGCCTGATTTAAGTAGGCCTCGAAAATCTCATTCTGATAGATGGCATCAGTATCATCTGCTGAGAAGAGAATTCCAACTGTCTGTAAATCCTTTGTAGCCTCTATCATCAGTGAAACCTGATCAACGATGCTTGGCTTACTGCTGACACCTGTAACATTAGTGCCTGTAGTCTTGTCCCAAGATTTACCATTAAGGCTGGCAATTCGAAGTGTGCCCTTAAAATCTACAATGCCTGTGGCAACGATAGGAATAATCTCTGTGCCTTTCTTTGCAGAAAGAAGAGTGGATTTACCAGCTGTGAAAATCATATCTGGTGACTTTGAAATGGTATGAGCCACAAGCATGTCGCTGGAATTTTCTTCGTCAACAGCTTCTTTAGTGATTTTGAAATGGTGCTCTCCAAGATAATCTGTAAGACAATCTGTGAAGCCCTGAAGTAAAACCTGATTATAGGTATTGTCTTCTGATAAAAGGGCTGATATATTATAGCAATACGAATCATTTTCAGATTCATCTTTTACCTCATTAGCAGGCTGCTCAGCAGTCTTTTTTCCACAAGCGGTCATGGAAAATGCCATGGTTGCTATTAAAATCAAACTTAAAAATCGTTTTTTCATATTAAAATTCCTTTTTTATTTGGTTACTAAATTATATATGTAGTGATTTGTTTTTTTCAAGGAGTATTGAATGTATTTACATATAAAGAGTATTATAGCCCCCTTGTTAGGTGTATTGTATCCAAAACGATGCGTGGCTTGTGATAAAGTTTTATTAAAAATAGAAAAAGAAATTGGGTTTTGCGCTACCTGCAGTTCAAAAGTAAAGCTGGTTGGACCTGTTGCCTGCATGAAATGTGGCACCCCTATCTCAGATGATAGAGCGGAGTTTTGTAGAAATTGTGTTTGCACCACAAGAACCTTTATTCAAAACAAGGCAATCTACCAGTACACTGGGGATATGAAGGCCGCCATGTATCGTTTTAAATATGGAAACAGAAGGTGCTATGCCAAAACTTTTGCTAGACACGGCCTTTACTATTATGGAGACTGGATAAAGAAAAATGGAATCGAGGCAATAGTGCCTGTGCCTATGTATAAATATAAGGAAAAACGTCGAGGATATAATCAGGCAGCGGTATTTGCAAGGGCTTTGAGCGAGATTTCAGGTATCCCCATGGCTGATAAAATTGTGCAACGAGATAAAGATACTGAGGCAATGAAACAGTTAAATGCCATAAAAAGAAAGAAAAATCTGTTAAAAGCTTTTAGTTTGCAGGAAAATGATGTACAATTTAAAAAAGTGCTATTAGTTGATGATATTTACACAACTGGTACAACAATGGATGAAGTGGCTAAAGTGCTTAAGCAAGGGGGAATGGAACAGGTCTATGGCATGAGCATCTGCATTGGTGAGATGCAGTAAATTTAGGAGGTATCATCTATGGATGTGCGTAACTGTAAAACATGTGGAAGGTTGTTTAACTATTTAGGTGGCCCAAATATTTGTGAGGCTTGCCGCGCTGATATCGAGAAGAAGTTCCAGAATACCAAAGAGTATATCAGAGAGAATCCACGTGCTTCCATTCAGGAAATTTCTGATGCTAATGAGGTAACCACTAACCAGATTCGTCAGTGGATCCGTGAAGAGCGTCTTCAGTTTGCCGATGATTCTCCAGTTGGTATCGAGTGTGAAATCTGTGGGGCAACTATCAGAACAGGTAAATACTGTGAGAATTGCAAGAATAAGACAGCTGATGCTTTGTCTAAGTCTATTGAAAAGCCACAGGCTCCACCACCTCCAGTACAGAAGCCAAAGAAAGAGAACAAGATGCGCTTTATCTAAAATAAACTAAATCGATGTTTACACCTGCCGGGTAATCTCGGTAGGTGTTTTTTTTAGAAACTGTTTATGCTATACTGATTCTGAATTACTAGGTGTAGAAGACAGAGGATAATTGTTTATGATAAATGAAGATCGCGTCAAGCATATGACTGCTATGGCCATTTTCGAAAAGGAAATGGGTCATGAGTATCAGCCTATGCTTCGCTATTCTAAGAAAGAATATATTGCGCTTCATGGATGGGGAGGCTTCCTTGCAGGCACTCTTTTCTATGGTGTTATATATGCGGCCATTGTTTTATATCTGGTTAGCAACGTTCTTGAGAATATCACAACAATGTACATATTAATGATAGCTTTGGCAGGGCTGTTAGTATACGCAGCCTACATTATTATTCATGTTCACTCAGCCAGAGCAAGAGCAGCGAAGCGCTACAAGCGCGGCAAACGCCTTATCAAGGAGCTTGCAGTGAAATACTCAAAGCTCAATCATATGTACGAGGCAGAAGTGCAGCAGACACGCCCACTCCTTGCCAGAGATTACGACGATAAAAAAGGACTAGAGGAATTCTAAATGAACGCTTTTATTAGATTACGAGATGATGTACGAAGATTTGTACTTTCGAGAGAAATGCTTTTCTTAAAAATATGGAGCGCCCTGGTGGCATTTGTTGGTCTTATGTGTATCCGAGCTAATTTCGGTCACAATAAGCACATCAGTCAGATTTGGGTTTCCATTATTATCGCTTTCGTCTGTGCGTTTTTCCCTATTCAGGGAGTATCGCTCGTTCTTACAATTGTATTATTGATAGATTTGGTATCCCTTTCACCAATGGTTGCAGTGGTTGCACTTGGTTTGGTGGTAGTGGGTTACCTTGTTTGCGCTTATTTTAGAAGCAAGGTCACTTCTAATATGGTTACAGTGCCAATCTGCTATTCCTTTGGTGCGCCATATGTTATGTCACTGGCCACAGGCCTAATGTCAAATGTTAACGAGCTTACATCGGTTATTTGTGGCTCAGTTATCGCTTTTTATCTCCATGTTATTAAGGATAATACCACAGCTATCGTGGATGAGACTTCTGATGTTTCAGTGTTCTCACTTGTTCAGGAGCAGATGCTGAAGAATCGCATGTTCTGGTTTTTCATTATCGCCATGGCAGCTATGTTTTTGGTTGTTTACATGTTAAGACAGTCTAGCATAAATATGTCTTGGATGGTTGCTAATGCAGCAGGTGTTACTGTTGAATTCATCATTATGCTTGCAGGCTACCTACTCACCAGCCAGAAGGGTGAGATTCCGGGACTTATTTTGGGAAATATTCTAGTATTTGCAGTTGGATTCATTTTGAATTACTTCGTACTAGATTTGGATTATTCTCGAATCGAGAAGGTTCAGTTTGAGGATGATGATTATTATTACTACGTCACAGCTGTTCCAAAGATTCGTATTGCAGAAGAGGATAAGGAAGTTAAGAAAATATAAAACCCTTTAGGGTAGAAGGAAGGAAATCCGGTGGTTGATTTTGTAAACGCTGTTGATGCCTTCATCGATGATTATTTCAATGTAAATATTCCCGATGTTTCCATCACAGATGTAATCGAGGTTTTCATAATTGCATACTTTATGTACCACCTGCTGGTCTGGGTTAAGAACAGCCGCGTTTGGATGCTTATCCGAGGCGTGCTGATTATTATGCTGTTCTTCCTTATAGCAGCTATATTCCAGATGAACACCATCCTGTGGTTGGGTGAGAAGCTGGTTTCAGTTGCGGTGACGGTGCTTATTGTGGTGTTCCAGCCAGAGCTTCGTCGTGCACTTGAGCAGATTGGTCGCAGAAAGATAACATCACTGTTCACGTGGAATATTCTTAAGACAGGTGCAAAGAAATTCGACGATTCTACAATCGTAGGTCTTGTTACCGCCTGCTATGAGATGGGAGCTGTTAAGACAGGTGCCCTTATCGTGGTAGAAAAGGATATGCAGCTCACTGAGTTTGAGCGTACAGGTATTGGCATTGATGCAGTAGTCTCTAGACAGCTGCTTATCAATATATTTGAAAAGAACACTCCGCTTCACGATGGAGCTGTCATCGTTCGAGGGGACAGAGTAGTTTCGGCTACCTGCTACCTGCCACTGTCTGACAATATGGCTCTCTCAAAGGACCTTGGAACCAGACACAGAGCGGCAGTTGGAATCAGTGAAGTTTCAGATTCCCTCACAATTGTTGTTTCAGAGGAGACAGGTACTGTTTCTTACGCAAGAGAGGGACGCATCGTTCGCGATGTAAAGGAGGACGAGCTTATTGCAGAGCTCAAACGTCTCCAGAGTCCTGAGGAAGCAGTAGAGGCTTTCACACAAACTGAAAAGGAGGGCAAATAAATGCAGCAGAAAATAATTAATGCCCTCACAAAGAATGTAGGAATTAAGATTCTAGCAATCATATTCTCGTTCCTGCTTTGGCTTGTTGTTGTAAATATCGACGACCCTAAGCAGACACGAACATTCACCTCGGTTGTTACAGTCACAAATGAGGATGTGCTTACACAGGCAGGAAAGCTATACGAGATTAAGGATGGCGTAAATACAGTCAGCTTCAGAGTTACAGCAAAGCGTTCTATCATAGAGAAGCTTTCACCATCAGATTTCTCTGCAGTGGCTGATATGAACAATCTGGAAAATAGCGAGCGTGTGCCGGTTACAATCGCAGCCAAGTCATACGCAAACTACATCACTATTTCCAGCAGACAGAATTATCTGTACGTTAACCTTAAGGATTTAACGACAGAGAGATTCGTCATTAGTGCACAGACAAGCGGCACCCTTGAACCGGAGCTTGCAGTTGAGGAAGTTACCTGCAGCCCAACAGTTATCACTGTCACCGGTCCACAGGATATTGTGAATAAAATTGACACTGTAGTTGCTTCAGCCAACATCACAGGTGTTACAAGCAACTTCACAGAAAATGTTATTCCAAAGTTTTACGATGCAAAGGGCGAGACAGTAGATACATCACAGCTCAATATGTCAGTATCTACAGTAAGCGTCAGCGTTTCATTCGTAAATACGAAGGCAGTAGACATAGTGGTTAAGACAAGCGGAATTCTTTCCCCTGAGCTTACACTTGGAAGCATAAAGACAGATCCATCATCTGTAATGATTATTGGTGAGCCTAGCGCACTCAATGAAGTTAGCAACATCACCATTCCAGAAACAGTTATCAATCTGTCAAACCTTACAGGCTCATTTACAACATCAGTTGATATTTCATCTTATCTGCCTGATGGTGTACAGCTTGCAGAGGGCACCTCATCGAAGGTTGCAATTTATGTAACAATGTCTAACGAGACAGCGTCTACAATCAGTGTCCCAGCCGAGAATATCGAGCTGAAGGGTGTTCCTGAGGGACTGGCTGTTTCACTTGATGCCAAAGCAATCACCGTAGATATTTTCGGTACGGAGGAGGATTTGGCAGCACTTAAGGCTGAGAATGTTAAGGGCTACATCGATTGCTCAGGACTCAGTGTTGGCGAAGGCCAGAATGCAGTATTACAATTTGATAATTTTGATGGTATTACCATTCAAAATACATCTGTCACTGTTACAGTTATCGAGGCTACAAACAATTAGTCTCAGTAGGCAGTGATAAAAAGAAATGAGGATTAATAATGGGAAGATTATTTGGAACAGACGGAGTCAGAGGAGTAGCTGGCTCAGAGCTGACAATAGAGCTTGCATGTGCACTTGGACAGGCAGGCGCTTATGTACTTACTAAGGAAGCAAGCCACCAGCCTACAATCATTGTTGGCTGTGACACACGTATTTCAGGTACAATGCTTGCTTCTGCACTTATGGCAGGTATCTGCTCAGTTGGTGCAAACGCAGTATATGTTGGAGTTCTTCCAACACCTGCAATCGCTTACCTTACACGTAAGCACAAGGTTGATGCCGGCGTTGTTATTTCAGCCAGCCACAACCCAATGGAGTTTAATGGAATCAAGTTCTTCAACGGTGATGGCTTTAAGCTTTCAGATGAGCTTGAGGATGAGATTCAGGCCCTTATCGAATCAGACATGAAGGGAGTTAACCTTCCTACAGGTGCTGAGATTGGAAAGATTGAATACCGCTTCGACCTTGGTCGTGAGTATGTAGATTTCCTTAAGAAGACAGTTCCACTTGATTTATCAGGTTTAAAGATTGTTATAGACTGTGCAGAAGGTGCATCTTATCGCACAAGCGTCGCATGTCTCTCAGAGCTTGGCGCAGAGCTTATCACACTCCACAACAATCCAGATGGAACAAACATCAACAGCAACTGCGGAAGTACTCACATGGATGAGCTTAGAGCTCGTGTAGTTGCTGAGAATGCTCAGGTTGGTCTCGCATTTGATGGCGATGCCGACAGAATGCTTGCAGTAGATGAGAAGGGACGCCTTGTTGACGGTGACCAGATTATGGCAATCTGCGCAAAGCACATGAAGGACAATGGTACCCTCAAGAAGGATACCTGCGTTGTTACAGTAATGACAAACCTTGGCTTCACACTTATGGCTAAGGAGCAGGGAATCAACCTTGAAATCACAAAGGTTGGTGACAGATATGTATTAGAGAACATGCTTGCAAACGGATATAACATCGGTGGCGAGCAGAGTGGTCACGTTATCTTCTTAGATGACAACACCACAGGAGATGGATTACTTTCAGCACTTCACCTTCTCAAGGTTATCGTTGAGACAGGTAAGTCGCTTTCAGAGCTTGCTTCTATCATGGAGGTATTACCTCAGGCACTTGTAAATGCCAAGGTGCCAAACCACAAGAAGGAAAGCTACATGGAGTATCCTGAGATTGCAGATGCAATCAAGAAGCTTGAGGAGAAGTTCGCAGGCGAAGGCCGCGTGCTCATCCGCCCATCAGGCACAGAGCCACTTGTTCGTGTCATGATCGAGGGAAAGAATCAGGCTGAGATTGAGGCAGATGCAAAAGAATTAGCTGAGTTAATCACCAGCACAATGTTGTAATTAGGATTTTGGGATTATTTAGAGAATAGAATTTATATGGTTTCACAAAAAGTTAAGATTAGAAATGCGACGGGACTTCACCTACGCCCAGCGGGACTACTTTGCGAGATAGCCATGAAATATGGTTCTAAAGTTACATTTAAAACCAACGACAACTATGAAGCAAATGCAAAGTCGGTATTAAGCGTACTCGGAGCATGTGTTAAAAGCGGTGAAGAAATAGAATTACTCTGCGAAGGTGCAGACGAAAAGGAGGCTCTTGATGACCTTGTCTCATCTATTGAGGAAGGTCTTGGAGAATAAAGTTATATAGTTTTAGGAGGAAGAACAATGTTGAACTACAAGCGTTACAAAGCGAACCCAGTGTTACAGTTTCCAGAGCGTACTTGGCCAAACAAGCAGATTACCAAGGCTCCAATTTGGTGCTCAGTTGATCTACGTGACGGCAATCAGGCTCTCGTCGAACCAATGTCGGTTGACGAAAAAATGGAACTATTCGACCTCCTAATTAAGCTAGGCTTCAAAGAAATAGAGATAGGCTTTCCCGCAGCCAGTCAAATTGAATTTGATTTTTTAAGACAGTTAGTTGCTGAAAATAAGATTCCTGATGATGTAAAGGTTCAGGTACTTTCTCAGTGTAGAGAAGAATTAATCGACCGTACATTTGAGGCAATCAAAGGAATCAAAAATGTAATTTTCCACATTTACAATTCAACATCCACACTTCAGCGTGATGTTGTTTTCAACGCTGAAAAGGACGAGATTATTGAGATTGCCAAGAAGGGTACACAGATGGTTAAAGACCGTCTTGATAAATTTGATGGCAACTTACAGCTTGAATATTCGCCAGAGTCATTTACAGGTACAGAGGTAGAGTTTGCACTTGATATCTGTACAGCAGTGCAGGACACATGGAATAAAGCCACTCCTGCACCAATCATTTTCAATCTCCCTGCAACAGTGGAGATGAACACACCTAATGTTTACGCAGACCAGATAGAGTGGATGAGCACACACTTCAAGGACAGAGAAAACATCATCCTTTCAATTCATCCACATAATGACAGAGGAACAGGTGTTGCTATTACAGAGCTTGGACTTCTTGCTGGCGCAGACCGTGTAGAGGGAACACTTCTTGGAAACGGCGAGCGTACTGGTAACGTAGATATCCTTACAATCGCTTACAATATGTTCTCACAGGGTGTTAACCCAGAGCTTCACCTTGAGAATATCAAGGAAATCGTTGAGATTTGTGAGCGAGTTACAAAAATGCCTACAGACGCAAGACACCCATATGCAGGTGAGCTTGTGTTTACAGCATTCTCTGGTTCACACCAGGATGCTATTAATAAGGGCGTCCGCGCTATGAAGGATCGTCAGAATATGTTCTGGGAGGTTCCATATCTTCCAATCGATCCAGCAGATATCGGACGTAAGTACGAGCCTGTGGTTCGTATCAACAGCCAGTCTGGAAAGGGTGGCGTAGCCTTTGTTATGGATACAGTTTACGGCTACAAGCTTCCTAAGAAGATGCAGCGTGAGTTTGCCGATGTTGTTCAGTACATTTCTGAAAAGCAGGGCGGCGAGGTTACACCACAGCGCATTATGGAGGCATTCAAGTCTCAGTATCTTGAGAACAAGGAGCCACTTACTCTTGAATATGTTGTTATTCAGGATAGCAAAGAGACAGACGATACAGTTGCAGTCCTCGACTTCAGCTACAATGGAGAGAAATTCCATTCAGAGGCAGAAGGAAACGGACCTATCGATGCTGTTAAGCTTGCAATCAAGCAGTGTGTACCAGAGCTTGAGTTCACACTTATCGATTACACCGAGCATACACTTTCACAGGGACAGGGCTCAGGTGCAAAGGCTGCAGCATATATTGAAATGCGTGACGAGCGTCACGGCAACACAACATTCGGTGTTGGCGTAAGCTCAAATATTACAAGAGCATCTATCCGCAGTTTATTCTCTGCGTATAATAGATTAATTGCAAAAGCAAAAGATTACGTTTAAAAAGAAAGGAACATAAATTAATGAGAACTTATTTAGTAACAGGTGGAGCAGGTTTCATCGGCTCTAACTACATTCACTACATGTTTAAGAAGTATGACAACGAGATTAGAATCATCAACGTTGATAAGCTTACATACGCTGGTAACCTCGAGAACCTTAAGGACATCGAGAACCGTGACAACTACACATTTGTAAAGGCTGATATCTGCGACAAGGAAGCAATCAGAAAGATCTTCCAGGAGAACGATATCGACCGTGTAGTTCATTTCGCAGCAGAGTCTCACGTAGACCGTTCAATTGTTAACCCAGAAGTATTCGTTCAGACAAACGTACTTGGTACAGCTGTAATGCTCAACTGTGCTAAGGAAGCTTGGGAGCAGGAAGACGGCTCATTCAAGGAGGGAAAGAAGTTCCTTCACGTTTCTACAGACGAAGTTTATGGATCACTTCCAGATGACGATAACGCCTTCTTCTATGAGACAACTCCATACGATCCACATTCACCATACTCAGCTTCAAAGGCCAGCTCAGACATGCTTGTAAAGGCTTACATGGATACATATAAGTTCCCTGCAAACATTACAAACTGCTCTAACAACTATGGCCCTTACCAGTTCCCAGAGAAGCTCATTCCACTTATCATCAACAATGCGCTTCAGGGCAAGGATCTTCCAGTATACGGTGATGGAAAGAACGTACGTGACTGGTTATATGTAGAGGATCACGCTAAGGGAATCGATATGGTTCAAGAGCAGGGTAAGCTCTTCGAGACATACAACATTGGTGGTCACAACGAGAAGCAGAACATCCAGATTATCCACATCATCCTTGACACACTTCAGGAGATGCTTCCAGAGGGAGACCCACGTAAGGAGCTTGTATCAGAGAAGCTTATTAAGTATGTAACAGATAGAAAGGGTCATGACAGACGCTATGCTATCGCTCCAGATAAGATTAAGGCTGAAATCGGTTGGTATCCAGAGACATGCTTCGAGGAAGGCATCAAGAAGACAATCGCTTGGTTCTTCGAGCACGAGGATTGGATGAAGAATGTAACATCTGGTGACTATCAGAAGTACTATAACGATATGTATTCAGGAAAATAAAATGAAAAATTACGACTATCTTGTAGTCGGCGCGGGCCTCTTTGGTGCGACTTTCGCCCATGAGGCTCTCAAGCGTGGTAAGAGCGTTTTAGTTATTGACCGTAGAGACCACATTGCCGGCAATATTTACACAAAAGAAGAGGATGGAATTAATGTGCACGTTTATGGAGCACATATTTTCCATACCAGCGACAAGAAGATTTGGGATTATATGAACCAGTTCGCTGAGTTCAATAATTATATTAATTCCCCAGTTGCAGTTTATGGAGATGAGCTTTACAATCTCCCATTCAACATGAATACTTTCTCTAAGATGTGGGGAATCAAGACTCCAGCAGAGGCTAAGGCAAAGATTGCAGAGCAGATTAAGGAGCTCAATATCACAGAGCCTAAGAACCTTGAGGAGCAGGCACTTTCACTTGTTGGTACAGATGTTTACGAGAAGCTTATTAAGGGTTATACACAGAAGCAGTGGGGACGCCCATGTGACGAGCTTCCAGCCTTTATCATCAAGAGATTGCCACTCAGATTTACATACGATAACAACTATTTCAACGATAGATTCCAGGGAATCCCTATGGGTGGTTACACTCAGATTGTGGAGAAGATGCTTGAGGGCGCAGATGTTGTTCTCAGCCAGGATTATTTCGATATGGTTGGTGGCGTGGAGAACGCGCCCGAGTCAACAGAGGGCGAGCTCAACGATGGAACAAAGGTAAGCTGGGGCAAGCTTGTATTCACAGGTCAGATTGATGAATACTATGGTAGCTGCTACGGCGAGCTTGAGTATCGTTCTGTTCGTTTTGAGACAGAGAAACTTGATTGCGATAACTATCAGGGAAATGCAGTTGTAAATTATACAGCGGCAGATGTGCCTTACACACGTATTATCGAGCACAAGCATTTTGAGTTTGGACAGCAGCCTACTACCATTATTTCAAAGGAATATTCTTCTGAATGGCAGCCAGGTGTGGAGCCTTACTATCCAGTTAACAATGATAAGAACAATGCAGTTTACGAGGAGTACGCAAATCGTGCCAAAAGCGAGAAGAGTGTAATCTTCGGAGGACGCCTTGGTCAGTATAAATACTACGACATGGATAAGGTTGTAGCAGCAGCATTACAGTGTATTTCAGACAACATGGAGTAGACTAGAAGAATTATTGGGAGATGATGAATATGAGAGGAATATTGGAGAGCATACGATTTTTCTTTGCCACCAGCAAAGCAGCAAGAATTGCTTTGGCTGTAGTGGTGGGGGCTTCTGCACTTGGTGCAGGCGGCGCAGGAATCTATGCTATTATGCATGATGATGTCGAAGAGGTCGTTGAAGAAGTAGAAGTTGAGGAAGAGGCAGCCGCAGAGGACGTTTACATCCCAGCTTTCAAAAGCGTTGTACTCACTAGCGAATCCCTTGAAAAGGATTTGACAATCTATTTCTCAGATACAAATGACAATGCAATCACAGGAGTGCCTTTCCAGGTTAAGCTTTTAAAGCCATCTGCAGCAGAAGGACTTCAGACATACATTGATGAAATCACAAAAGTAGATTCAGATATTACTGAAATCATTGGTGAGGACGGTGATGTCAATGATATGTTACAGAATCGAAATGTTGATATCACAGTAACAGATGAAAATGGTGAAGTTGTTGATACTCAGAAGGGTCACATTAAGGACGATCCACTTTACCAGTTGATTCTTGATAAAGAGACAGCTATCCAGTCATACGCCATGGCAGTTAAGGAAGCCGATGGTCAGGTTTACACAGACGATGATGAGGATGGCGTAATTGCAGAGAAGGACATGGAGCCAGGTGATTATGTAGCTTGCCTCATGTACGATTTTGATAACGAAGAGATTTATGAGCCTTCAGATTTTGCAACTGCAGTCAATGTAAAGGACAAGGTTGAATTCAAGGTTCAGAAGGAAATCAAAAAGCAGATTAAGAAGGATGTGGCAGCCGAGGATAATCAGCCAAAAGAGGCAGCTCCTGTTGAAGCAGTCCTTCAGGATACAGTAGAGTATGTTGCTTCCAGCAAGGTTGAAAATGGTGGCTCAGCCAAGGGAATTAAGGGCTCTGAGATTGCAGCACCTAAGTCAACTAAGGGCACAAGCAAGGCAACTAAGAAGAGCGAGGTAAGAACTTCTGTAGTTCATAAGCTTAAGCAGGAAGTTAAGAACTTCAATATCACTGTTATATATAAAGCAGATGATAAGGAGCTTGGCAAAGAAACAGTAGCAGTTCCACAGAATACAGAAAAAACATTTGATGCTAAGACATTTGATGGTTATACACTTACTTCAGAGAAACAGTTAAAGGTAAAAGCAGACAAGGACAAGACTATTGAGTTCAAGTACAAGAAGAATGCACCTTCTCCAAGTCCAACTACAACACCAAGTGTGAGTCCAAGTCCAACAGCAACACCTAGCCCAACAGCTAGTCCATCACCTACAACAACACCGGATCCTACCAAGGAACCAACGAAGGAGCCTACGCAGGAGCCTACTAAGGAGCCAACAGCTACACCTAGCCCATCGGCTTCACCATCACCAACATCTGATCCAACACCAACACCGGAGAATCAGACTGGTGCAATTAATACAAGAAGACCTGTAGCTGTTTCTTTCACTACAAATAGATTTGTAACATTAGCTGCAAGAGTTCGTAAAATCGCAGCTAACACAGCAACAGAAGAAAAAGCTACTCTTGATATGAGCTACTCAAACGGTGTGTTTACTATTACAGCAACAACAAATGTTGGTTCAGTAACAGTAAATGGCACAGCTGTAACAATGAAGGATGGCAAGGGTACCTTCACAGTCACAAAAGATGGTGATTATACACTTGCAGGTGTTCCAACATGGTCAGATAAGGTAGCAGCAACAGATGCAGAAAAGCTTTCTGTTACATATACAGTTTCAGGTTATGGCACAGCATCTACAGAGAGACTTAAGGATAAGGAAGGTCATGAGCTTTTCCTTGATGAGGCTCTTACAAAGCCAGCTACAGTAGCAGATTATGCAGCAGATAAGACATACTATTTCAAGGCTGCAAACTATATTTACTACGGATGGCAGTCAATTGGTGGCGCAAGCTACTACTTTGATAAGAATGGAAACAAGGTTACTGGCGAGCAGGTAATCCAGGGTGTTAAGTATAACTTTGGACCTGACGGAGCTCTTCTTGTGAAGGGCACAGGTATTGATGTTTCTAAGTATCAGGGAAATATTGATTGGAATCAGGCTAAGTCAGCAGTAAGCTTTGCGATTATCCGTTGCGGATATCGTGGACAGACTGATGGACAGCTTCACGAAGACCCATACTTCTACAAGAACATGAAGGGAGCCAAGGCAGCAGGCGTTGCTACAGGTGTTTATATCTTCTCACGTGCTGTTAATGAGGCAGAAGCTGTACAGGAAGCATCAATGGCAGTTGCCATGGCAAACAGTGCAGGCGGATGCGCATATCCAATCTTTATCGATATGGAAGATACAGCAAGAGGCGGCGGATTGTCAGCAGAACAGCGTACTGCTATCGCAAATGCGTTTATTGCTACAGTTCAGTCTTCTGGATACAAGGCAGGTGTTTACTGCAGTAAGAACTGGATGAACCAGAGAATGAATGCGGGCGGAATCAACGGCTCAGCATATATCTGGATTGCTCAGTACAATACATCTTGTACATACGGCGGTAAGTATTCAATCTGGCAGTACTCGTCAAAAGGCTCTGTTCCTGGTATTAAGGGAAATGTTGATATGAATAAATCATTTTTCTAATAACTAAAGAGTAAATTATATGAACAAAGAAAATAATATTGAAACACAAAAAAAATTCTTTCGCTTTGCAAGTAGCGTGGTTTTAGTAGCAGTACTAGCCACGCTCTTTGGCGTTATGTGGTACATGAGATTACAGTACCTTATGAATCCGTATACAAGATTCCTTGGCAAAGGAAATTATTTGATGATTGCGCTGTATGGCGTTATCACCATACTTATGATTAATACCTTCAAGGGCTTTGGCATTGGAACAGGTCGTATTTCTATCCTTACCATGTCACAGGCTATTGCCATGGGCCTTGTAAATGTATTGGAATTCTTCATCATTATTTTGATGACAAGAATCAAATCTCTGATGTGGATTACACTTGGGTACATAATCGTTCTTACAGTGGCTGATGCGGTGGCAGTGCTTTTTGTTACTTACTTCAGCACCAAGCTTTACCGCATGATTTTTCCACCATTTTCAATCCTAAATATCTTTGGTGGATATGAAAATGATCTGGTTTGGAAGATGAATCAGCGTGCTGATAAGTACAGCATCACTGGTGAAATCAGCTGTAGAGAGCCAATTGAAAAGATCACAAAAGAGCTTGAGAATTACGATGCAGTTTTGATTAATGACGTTCCAGCAGAGACTAGAAACGATATCATCAAAGCATGTTTTGCCACAGGAAAGAGAGTATATTTCACACCTAAGATTTCAGATATTCTTATCAAGGGTTCAGACGAGGTAAATCTTTTCGATACACCACTTTATCTTTGCAAGAATGTTGGGATGGATGGAATTTCGGCAGCTATTAAGCGAGCAGGCGATATTTTGATTTCAGGAATTGGAATCATTCTTACATCACCAATTATGCTTGTTACAGCTATACTTATTCACAATTATGATGGCGGTCCAGCACTTTATAAACAGACTCGCTGCACCATTGGTGGAAAGGAATACAAGATTATGAAGTTCCGTTCCATGGTTATGGATGCGGAGAAGGATGGAAAGGCTCGCCTTGCCAGCGTAAATGATGACAGAATCACACCAATCGGACATTTCATCCGTGCTACTAGAATTGATGAGCTTCCACAGTTCTTCAATATCTTCAAGGGGGATATGTCAGTGGTAGGACCTCGTCCAGAGCGTCCAGAAATCATTGCTGAATACGTAAAGGAAGTACCTGAGTTTGCCTTCCGTACTCATGTAAAGGCTGGTCTTACAGGATATGCACAGGTTTACGGAAAGTACAACACCACCTCCTACGACAAGCTGAAGCTTGACATGATTTATTGTGAGAAATGTAGTGTACTTTTAGATATTCAGTTAATACTTATGACTTTGAGAGTTATTTTTACAAAGGAAGCCACAGAGGGTGTGGCTGAGGGAGAAACTAACGCAAATGTCCACAAGTAAAAAAGCATTAATGCACGCCCATACGGCGTACATGGTGACTCAATTTAATATCGACAATATTAAGATTTTGCAGGACCTGGGGTATACGGTAGATGTTGCCTGCTGTTGGCAGGATGACGACAGTGCCCTTAGCCCTGAGGCTATGAAGGAACGCCGCAAAAAGCTTGAAGATTTAGGATGTCGCGTCATTGAGACAGCCAGTCTGCGAAAGATTTTTAACATTGCAGAGCTGAGCAAAGCCTATCATCAGATTAAGACAGAGGTGGAGACTAATCAGTACGAGATAGTCCACACTCAGTCGCCAATAGGCGGTGTTATCTGTAGATTAGCCTGCAGAAAAGCTAGAAAGCTATATGGCACAAAGGTGATTTATGCAGCCCATGGCTTCCACTTTTTCAAGGGAGCACCACTTAAGAACTGGATGGTGTTCTACAATGTGGAAAAGTACTGTTCAAAATTTACAGACCTGTTGATAACCATCAACAAAGAAGATTATGACAACGCGAGAAAGTTCCATGCCAAGCAGGTGGCCTATATTCCTGGAGCAGGAGTAGACACCCACAAATTTGTGGCAAGCGAGGATGGCAGAAGCCGTGTTCGTAAGGAGCTTGGCATAGATGACGATACCATCGTCCTTCTATCGGTAGGAGAGCTTATTCACAGAAAGAACCATGGGGAGGTTCTTAGAGCTCTGAAAATCATGAAGGACAATGGCACACTTCTAACACCTGACAGTGACGAGCGCGTTCAGCCTAAATACAAGCTGAAATATCTCATTGCAGGTAGGGGTAAGATTCAACATGAATTAGAGGAGAGCATCAAGCATCTTGGGTTGCAGGATTATGTGCAATTACTCGGTTTTAGAAGAGATGTGGCAGATGTATTCGCAGCAAGCGATATCTACGTGTTCCCATCTCATCAGGAGGGGCTTCCTGTAGCCCTTATGGAGGCAATGTCTGTTGGCATGCCTGTTGTCTGCAGCAAAATCCGAGGCAACACTGATTTGATTCAGGATGGCGAAGGTGGATATCTCTTCGATTCAAAGGATGCCAAAACCTTAGTGACAGCACTGAATAAAGCCCTCGTAGACAACGAGGACAAGCGTAAGCAGATGGGTGCTGTGAACATCGAGACAATGAAAGAGTTTGATAAAGAGAAGGTTAATGAGATCATGAGGGGGATTTATGATAGTCTTACACATATCTAAGTCAAACAAATACTCTGGCATGGAGAATGTTGCTATAAACATCATGAAATCCATGCCTGAAGATATTCGCTGTGTGTATCTCACAGCAACAGGTTCAATAGAGACAAAGCTATTGGATAACAATATTGAATACATTGGCATGGAAAAGATTGATGAGAAGGCCATCAAGGAAGTCATTGATGAGCTTCATCCAGATATCATCCATGCCTATGAATATGATGTGAGTCTCATGTGTACAAAGGTTACAGATGAGATTCCAATCATCAGCCATCTTTATTCACTTCCAAAATGGGTAGAGAGAATTGGTCCTAGGGCTGTTGTATATGGCAGTGCCTGCAAGAGCTTTGCCAAAATCATTGTTCCTAACAAAGCAGTGGAAGAAAAGGCATGGTTTAAGGACAATATGGAGGGCAGGACTGCAGTTCTTGGGGTTCCTTTTAATGCTGTAGCAGTCTTTGAAAGAGGCTATGTGGCAGCCACAGAAATGTCAAAGGAGAAGCTGGAAGGCTTCAAATCAGACCTGCTTTTCGTAGGTTATCTTACAGAGGACAAGAACCCTTTGGAATTTATAAAAATCGTTAAAGAAGTAAGTAAGACACACCCTGATATCAAGGCGATTATTGTGGGTGGTGGAGATTTGGGCAGCGAGTGCCTGAAGCTTATTACAAAGCTTAATTTGTTAGATAATATAAAGATGGTGGGAATGCAGCATAACCCATACATTTACATGAATCAGACAAAAATTTTAGTAGCTCCATCCAAGTTCGAGGGCTTTGGAATGGCAGCTGTGGAGGCTATGGCCTTTGGTCGCCCAGTCCTTGCAAGTAAGGTGGGTGGATTTATGGTCACAGTTGATGATTGCTGCGGTAAGATTTGTGGAAACGACAAAAAGCCTCTTGATAAAGATGCTTTTGTTTCGAATATAGAAGAGCTCCTGGATAACAGCGAGATTTATCGCATGAAGTCTGACGGAGCCAGAAAACGTGCCAAAGCCATGAATAACTTTGACACATACATGGAAGAAGTAGTTAAGATTTATGAGGATGTTTACAAAACTGTTAAATAAGCTGAAAAGTGCAGATTTCATTTTGGTGACCATGTCTACTGTTGCCTGTTCTGCAATGTCTTTTATTTTCAGCGTTTACAATAAGTCGCTGGTAAGCTCCCATTTACTGGGAATCTATCAGACATGTTTGCTGGCGATGACCTATATGAATTATGCTCAGTTTGGTGTACTCAATGCCTACAACAGAGACTATCCACAGGCCTTGGGGCGCAAGGATATGACTGAAGCTGGCAAGCTGAAAAATACAGCCATGACCTTTATGCTTCTGGTTTACACAGCCATTTTTGTTGTATTTGAAGCATGGGTGCTGATTCATTATCGTGGCAGTATTGGCTCAGATACTGATGGAGCCAGATATGCCTTTGGTTATGCTCTTTGTCCTGTTCTCATTCTTTTAAAGAGCTTTGACGATATGTCAAATGCCACAGTGAGAATGAACGGACATTACAATAAATCAGCCATTATCGGATTTATCCGTACAGTGCTTGCACTTATCATTGGTGTGGCAGCTATCAACGTGGCAGGCTATTATGGACTTTACGCCATGACACTTTCATCGGCAGCACTTGGAATCATCATGTTTAGAAACGATGCATTCAAGGGTGCCAAGCTAAGCTTTGACTGGCCATATATGAAGCTGATGATTTTGGGAGGATTACCACTTCTCATTAACAGCCTCATTTGGACAATCGTTCAGTCAGTAGATAAGTTTGTTATTTTAGGATTTTTATCTACTGATGATTTGGGTGTATATTCAGTACCACTTATGGGATTTACCACAATGGTTCTGATTCCACAGACTATTTCACAGGTATTTTACATAAAGATTAGCCACCTTTACGGAGCAAATCACGATGAAAACGAAATGCTTGATAAGGCAGCGTACTTCAGCAGAATCACATCTGTTATTTCTGGTGCAGCCTGCTTATTCGTTTTCTATGTAATGCCTGTATTCGTACATTATTTCATGCCAATGTACACTGACGGAACAGCAGCTACACAGATTCTTGTTATCGGCGTAGCCATCTATGCCACAACAATGCTTTACGGAAATATCTTTTCGGTATTGAAGCTGAACAAATCACTTATAGCAAATTCAGTGGCACTGTGTATTTTTAACGCAGTATTCTCAAGCGCTTTAGTGTTGTTTGTAGATAGAAGTATAAACATGGTAGCAATCGGTACAGGATTATCCTATGCCCTTTACTCGCTACTACTTATGGTAAAGCTTGCTCACAGATTTAAGTATTCACTGGTAAAATTGCTTATCAACAGCTGGGGTCCAGCGGTGGCAATCATGGTGCCAGGTGTAGCAGTTTACATGCTGATGCGCTAGTGGGCTAAATTGACAAGAAAACCATTCTTAATTATTATAATATGATGCAAAAAATCGGCTAAAGAGGACAAAATTGAAACGTACATTATTTATAGGTTGTGTTGAAAGTTCATATGTATTATTGGAGGCTATGCTTGAAAAAGGCTACGTAGTTGATGGAATCATCACTATGGAAGAATCCAAAATAAATGCAGATTTTAAATCACTTGAGCCATTGGCTAAGGAATACAATATTCCTTGCATATGCACTAAGAACGTTAACGATGAAGAGACAGTAGGTTTTGCAAAGAAGATTAATCCAGAAGTAATTTATTGCTTCGGTTGGTCACGACTTATTGGAAAGGAATTATTAGCCCTTCCAAAATATGGTGTGGTAGGTTTCCACCCAGCAGCTCTTCCATGTAACAAGGGAAGACATCCACTTATTTGGGCATTGGTCCTTGGCCTTAAGAAGACTGCATCCACATTTTTTATTATGGATGAGGGAGCAGATACAGGCGATATTATCAGTCAGCGCGAGGTCTTTATTGATGAGAAGGATGACGCGCAGGATTTATATGACAAGGTTTTAGAGGTTGCAAAGGAGCAGGTTCTTACATTTACAAAGGAATTTGCAGAGGACAGAGTTCGACCTGTAAAGCAGGATCCAAATGCTGGAAACGCATGGCGTAAGCGTGGACGTATGGATGGTCAGATTGACTGGCGCATGTCTCCAAGAGCCATTTACAATTTAGTTCGAGGACTTACACGTCCTTATGTAGGTGCCCATTTTATGGCGGGCGAACAGGAGGTTAAGGTTTGGAAATGTGAGTATGAGCTCACAGATGAGTACGCGAACCTTGAGCCTGGTAAGATATTAAAGGTGAATTCACAGACTGATTTCGTTATCAAAGCATACGACGGAATCGTTCATATATTAGACAGCGACGCTGTCAGTTTAAAAGAAGGAGATTATCTCTAAATGAAGGTAATGGTTATTTCACCACATCCAGATGATGAGACTCTGGGCGCAGGTGGAACACTTTTGAAAATGAAAGCAGAAGGTCATCAGATTTTCTGGCTTAATATCACAAACATGAAGCCTGAGTATGGCTACAAGCCAGAACGCATCGCAGAACGCAATGCCGAGATTGAAAAGGTAAAGGAAGCCTATGGTTTTGATGGCTTTTACAATCTGGAGCTTGAGCCAGCAGGTGTGGACAAGATTGATTTAGGAAAATTCATTCCTATGCTTAAGGAAATATTTGAGGAGGTAAAGCCAGAGCTTTTACTTCTTCCATACCAGCATGATGTGCACTCAGATCATCGTGTGATTTTTGAGGCAGCATATTCCTGCACAAAGTCCTTCCGCGCACCTTATCTTAAGACTGTTCTTGCTATGGAGATTTTATCTGAGACAGATCAGGCTATGCAGGAAAATGGCTTCGTACCAAACGTGTTCGTGGACGTAACAGATTACATCGATAAGAAAATCGAAATCATGAACAACTATGAAAGTGAAATCACAGCCCCTCCATTCCCCAGAAATGCTGAGGCTATAAAGGGCTTGGCAGCCTACAGAGGCGCTACAGCTTACTATAATTATGCGGAGGCTTTTTATCTTATTAAAAGCCGTCTAGATTAGGAGATAACATAGTGTACACTATTTGTTTTATGGCAAGACGTCCCTTCGATGATTTCTCGCCAGCAGTTTATAAGAAGCTTAAAAAAGAGCAGGATAAGGATATCAAAGGCGTATTTATTACCTGCAACAGCAAAGAGACTAAGTATATCTACGACAAGTTTGATAAGGACGAAGTGGTTGTTTGTGAAATCTCAGAGTTTATGAATAAGCACTGGGATGAATTCACCTTAGAGAAGCTCAAGGAATACGAAGAAAAGTATGATGCAGCTCCAATGTGGAAATACATCTATACAGACAGATTTTTAATATATCGAGATTACGATTATTGTGTTCACACAGCGGCAGGTCTATTTGCTTTCTGGGAGCACGTATTTACAACATATCATGTGGATTTCTTCTATGATGAGGTTATCGCTACACTTCTTACTTACACAGCTTATCTTGTTGGTAAGAAGACAAACACAGGCTATTATTCTCTGATGTTTATGAGAGCCTGCGGCAAGGATCTTACTCATCATTACATCTTAAATGATCCATTTGAGAAGATTTACAACATGCCAGAGGATTATGCAAGTGTTCCTGTTACAGAGGAGCAGCGAGCAGAGGCAGAGGCTTTCCTTACAAAGTTTGAAGAGAAGCATTTGAAGCCTGCGTTCATGCAGTTCTCAGGTAAGAAGCCAAAGTGGCAGGCAAAGTTTTTCATCTTGCCATTCTTTTATTTAAGACAGAGATTTTTCAATCCATTTACAAGGGACAAGGGCTCATATATTTATTACAAGGCATATGAAGCTACAATGGACCCTATTAAATGGTACTTCAGATATCAGAAGGCTAAAAAGTATTTTAAGAAGGCCGATTTCAGCAAGAAATTCGTGTACTTTCCACTTCACCTTCAGCCGGAAGCTACCACAATCGTATGTGCACAAAAGTACGAAAAGCAGCTGTATTTCATCGATAATTTGGTGAAATCTTTGCCAGCAGATACTGTACTTTATGTAAAGGAACATTATTCATTCCTTGGCATTCGTCCAAACAGCTTTTATGAGCAGTTTTATCAGTATCCAAACGTAGTCTTAATCGACCCATGGGAGGATTCACTGAAGCTCATCGATAAGAGTGAATGTGTTGCCACACTTACAGGTACTGCAGGACAGGAGGCTATGCTTCTTCGTCATCCAGTATTTATGAGTGGAGACATTGTTTACACAGGCGCCCCTGGTGTTATGCACCTTGAGGAAGTATTTGGAAATTACGAGAGTGCTCTTGCAAATTACAAGCAGCCATCTCGTGAGGATATTATCCAGTACCTTGCAGTTTACATGAGCTGCGCAAGACCAGGAAATACATATGTAATGAGTGAGGCTCGCTTACAGGATGAGAATATCTCTCTTGTAGCAGAGTCAATGTATAAATATTTTAAGGAGATGAAACATGAGTAAAGTTTTAGTTACAGGTTCAGATGGATTCATCGGTTCACATTTAGTAGAAGAGTTAGTTAAGAAGGGATATGAAGTAAAGGCCTTCGTTTACTATAATTCATTTAATAACTGGGGATGGCTCGACACACTTGATAAGAGCATCATGGATCACGTAGAGGTATTCGCTGGTGACGTCCGCGACCCTAACGGTGTTCGTGAGGCTATGAAGGGCTGCGACGCAGTATTCCACCTTGCAGCACTTATCGCTATTCCATTTTCTTATCACAGCCCAGATGCTTATGTAGACACAAACATCAAGGGAACTCTCAATATCCTTCAGGCAGCAAGAGACCTTGGTACAAAGCGTGTTCTTGTCACATCTACATCAGAGGTTTATGGAACAGCTCAGTATGTGCCTATCGATGAGAAGCACCCATATCAGGGACAGTCACCATATTCAGCAACAAAGATTGGTGCAGACAGACTTGCAGAGTCATTCTATCGTTCATTCGATTTACCTGTTACAATCGTGCGTCCATTCAACACATTCGGACCACGTCAGTCAGCTCGTGCGGTAATTCCTACAATCATCACACAGCTTCTTGCAGGTAAGGAAGAAATCAAGCTTGGCAGTCTTACACCAACACGTGATTTCAACTATGTAAAGGATACAGCTAATGGTTTCATCGCTATGTACGAAAGCGACAAGACTATTGGTCAGGAAATAAATATCGCTACACAGAAGGAAATCTCTATCGGACAGCTTGCTGAGGAGCTTATCCGTCAGATTAATCCAAACGCAAAGATAATCTGCGATGAGGACAGACTTCGTCCAGAGAAGTCTGAGGTAAATCGTCTTCTTGGATCTAACGAGAAGATTCTTCAGCTTACAGACTGGAAGCCTCAGTACACCTTCGAGCAGGGCCTTGCTGAGACCATTGAGTTCCTTCGTCACAACTTAGATAAGTATAAGGTAGATATTTACAACATTTAATTATGGAAAACGTTTTTATTAAAGAGACCGACACAATTTTACAGGCTATGAAGACCTTCGATGAAAGTGCCAGACGTACAGTTTTTATCGTTGATGAAAACATGAAATTAATCGCAGCGCTTTCAGAGGGTGATGTGCGCCGTTTTATCCTTTCAGGTGGAGATTTAAATAACGAGGTCAGCACTATCGCAAACTATCATCCACGCACCATGAAAGAGGATGACAGAGATGAAGCCAAGGAATTTCTTAGCCGTCACAATATCGAAGGCGTTCCAATTGTAGATGAGAATGGCATCGTTACAGACACCATCTTTTGGAGTGCTGGAAAGAGAACAAGACAGAGCGACCTTTCAGTGCCTGTTGTTATGATGGCAGGTGGAAAGGGCACACGTCTTTATCCATACACACGTATTCTTCCAAAGCCACTTATTCCAGTGGGTGAGAAGCCAATCGCAGAGATTATTTTCGATGGCTTTGCAGAGTACGGAATCAATCGCATGATTATGATTGTTAATCATAAGAAAAATATGATTAAGTCATACTTCGGTGAGGTGGAGAAGCCTTACACCATCGAGTACGCAGATGAGGACACACCACTTGGTACAGGTGGCGGCCTTGCTCTTCTTCGCGGAAAGCTTGATGAGACATTCATCCTTACAAACTGCGATATCCTTATTGAGGATGATTATTCAAAGATTTATGAGCATCACAAAAAAGAGGGCAATGTAATCACTATGGTGTGCTCTCTTCGAAATTTCCAGGTGGCTTACGGCGTTGTAGAGTTTGGTGAGCATGGAAATATTACAGATATGAAGGAGAAGCCTGAGTTTAGCTTCTTCACAAATACAGGTATCTACGTGGTAGAGCCAGAGGTATTTGATTACATCAAGGACGGCGAGTTCATCGGCTTCCCAGATATCATCAACCGCATCAAGGATGATGGTAAGAAGGTAGGCGTATATCCAATCAACGAGAATTCATGGATGGATATGGGTCAGCTGGACGAGCTTAACAAGATGGAAAATCGACTAAGAGGAAAGTAATCTCAAAAGGGGAATATTTTTGGAAAAATTAAAATCTTATTTTTCGGAAATGAATAAAGAAAAGGCATTAAAGATTGCTGCTGTAGTACTTGCAGCAGCAACACTTATTTTTGGAGTGTACTTCTATTTCGCAAATTGCTTTAATTCAGCAGCTTCAAAACGAACCAATTTCTATTATGGAATTATCTTCCTGGTGATGTTTGCTATCACTATATATATCCTTAGATTATTGATACTGGATAAGAAGTGGAATTATCCGAGACTGTTTGTAATTACAGCGCTTGCCTGGACATTCTGTATGCAGTTTGTAATGCCTCCAATTTCAGGCGTTGATGAGGTGGAGCATTATTACAGTGCATATCATTGCTCTAATATCATGATGGGTATGAAGGACCAAAACATTGGTTTTGATCAGTATCATGGAATGATTTGGACTGATGAGACCTTCTTCTACATGAGAGCAGAAGATTATTATATGATGCCATATCTGGATGTTACATTCCCTTATCAGTATGCAGTCCTTGCGAACGGAACATGGATTAAGCATGCGGAAGATTTGCAGGAAAATGTTGAATGCCACATCGCTCCAACAAAGGCTTCCCGATATTTAGTTTCAGGATTGGGAATCACAATCGCAAGATTATTAGGCTTTGGCTTTGCTGGAGTAATGTTTATGGGACGATTTATGAATTCCTTGTCCCTTATTATTGCTGGATGGATTGCATTGAAATTACTTCCAGTAGGAAAGCATCAGTTTTTCACCTTCGGATTATTCCCTGCAGTATTAAATCTTTGCAGCTCATATTCATACGATAACATGAGTATTTTATTCTCATTGGCACTTCTTACCTTGTGCCTGTATTACAGCCAGCCACAGGTAAAACTCCATGCATGGGATTTGATAATACTTGGTGGATGTGTATTAATGCTCATCCCTAATAAGACTGTTTATGCGTTATTTGCAATCTGGATTTTCGCCATTCCAGTTAAAAAATGGTGGTCAGATGTAGCACTTAGTAAGAAGTGGTACGAATATGCTATTTTAGCAGTTATTATCGCTGGCGCGGCTGTTGTATTTGAAAAAGTAGTAGTTAAGTATTATTGGCGAATTCGTAAGATGATTTTTTGGACTTATAGCGATAGCGTTTCAGAGGTTGATCCTAGCAGACAGGTATGGAGCTGGGAGTACTTCCAGGACCATAAGCTGGAAACACTTAAGTTCGCATGGAATGGAATTAAATTAGATTTCTGGTATAACATTAAGCACGTTGTTGGTAGCGAATTGGGACATGTAATGTTAAATGCGCAGGTGCCAATGGCTTGCATTATGACTATGTTGATTCTTTTGATTGTAGGAATCATCTTAATCAAGGGAAATCGTATAAAGAAGTGGCAGTATGTAGTTTTCGGCTTGGGATTATTTATCTGCCTTTTAGCAATATTCGTTGGATGTATGACTAGATTTACACCAACAGACAGCCAGAGAATTCAGATTTCATACAGATACCTGATTCCGCTGTATATGTCTTTATGCATCATACTTGGAACAGATGCTAAGGAAAACAAGCTTTCACTAGCGTTGATTTACATACAGAATCTTGCGTTAGTGTTCTCAATGTGCGGACTGTTATATTACCTCTTCCATTTACGCGATGGAATGCCAGCTCCGTTCTAGTAGTAAATACAAATAGAGAGAATATATGAAAAAACATATTTTGATAGTATGCCAGTTCTTTTACCCAGAGCCATTTCGTATAAGCGATATTGCTTTTGAGTGGGTGAAGAGAGGCTATAAAGTAACAGTGGTGACAGGATTACCTAATTACCCAGAGGGTAAGGTATATCCTGGTTATGGATTATTCAAAAAGAGAAGAGAGACTATCAATGGAGTGGATGTAATCCGCATCCCTGAGATACCTAGAGGCAAGAATAAATTTGGTCTCGTGCTCAATTATTTCAGCTTCCCATTCTTTGGTTTCTTCTGGAATTTATTTACAAATATTAAAGCGGATGAGGTTTTCATGTTGGAGACCTCTCCTATGAATCAGTGCAAGGTAGGCGTGGCATATGCAAAGAAGCATAAGGTGCCATGCTACTTGTATGTTCAGGACTTGTGGCCTGAGAACGTGGAGATGATTACAGGAATCCACAGCCCTATCGTAATTAAGCCAATAGAGAGAATGGTTAGAAAGATTTACAAGGGTTGTACACATATCTGGGGTACCAGCCCTAGCTTTGTAGAAGCGATTCGCAAATACGTAGATCCTGCAGAGCACGATAAGGTTAGCTTCTGGCCTCAGTATGCAGAGGAGTTTTACGAGCCAAAGGAGAAGAAGCCTCACAAGGGCTTCAATGTAGTCTTTACAGGAAACATTGGACAGGCTCAGGGACTTGAGATTCTTCCTGAGGCAGCAGCCATCATTCGTAACGAAGGAATCAAGGATGTACGTTTTACTATCGTAGGTGATGGTAGAGCCAGACATTCTTTTGAGGATAGCATTACAAATGCGGGTGTATGGGATTTATTTGAGTTCAAGGGTAGAGTAAATGCTACGGAGGTTCCAGATATCCTCGCAACAGGCGATGCCGCATTCCTTTCCTTTGCAGATGATGATTTATTTGCAAAGACTATTCCAGCAAAGCTTCAGTCCTACATGGCCTGCGCAATGCCTATTATTGCATCAGCTAAAGGTGAGACAGTGCGCGTAATCAACGAGGCTGAGTGTGGACTTTGCTCAGATATCGGAGATGCCGAAGCCTTGGCAAAAAATATCATCCGAATGAGGAGCCTTCCAGAGAAATACCTGCAGGAAATGGGCGAGAATGCATATGCCTATAACAAAGAGCACTTCGAGAAGAAGAAGCTGATGGATGAGATTGACGAATATTTCAGATAAAAAAGGAAGCCTTTCCTAACGGAAAGCCTTTTATAATGTTGTATCAAACTTCTATGTAAACTAGTTTACAAGAAAGTTTATTGATATACTGAACTAGGGGACGGTTTTGTATGAGACAAATGGATCCTTACCAAGCTATAGAAAGAATTGCTGAGGAAAAGGGTCAGAGTATGGAGAATGACTATGGAGATATCGCAAAGGGTGTTATAATATTGCGTAAGATTCGCAATAAAAGTAAAATGGCTGGAGAGAATAAATAATGAGAACAGCATTTGCTACAGTTATTTACAAACAGGCTAGAGAATATCTTGAAGATTTTTTGAAGTCACTAGATGTTCAGACTGACAAAGACTTTGATTTATTACTGGTAAATGACAATTATAGTGATTTAGAGTTGGATGAAATTCAAAAGATTTTGGATTCGATGACTATAAGCTATAGAATACTAGATATAAGCCAACAAAGATTATCTATTGCAGGTACAAGAATTGAAATGTTGGGATGTGCCAAGGATTTGGGTTATGATTTAGTTATTCTTGGCGATGCAGACGATACATTCAGTATAGACAGAGTAGAAAAGTTTAAAAACGCATATAAGAAAAACAGAAATGCTACTTTTTTCTATAACAAACTAGTTTTTGATAATGGCAAGGATGTTTTTAATACCATACCTAAACAAATTGATAACATAAAAAATATCTCGCAATGTAACTTTGTTGGTTTAACATCATCGGCTATCAATTTGAATTCAGATATTATAACACAGGAATTTATAGATTCGTTAAAAGAAAGCGATAGCCCCGTGTTCGATTGGTACCTCTTTTCTAGAATAGTATTAGAAAAAGGTGTGGGCGTATATGTAGAAGATGCTACTAGCATATATCGTATTTCCGATAATAATATGGTTGGAGTATCCAGAGATGTTAAAAAGGAATATGATGTTAAGATAGTTCACTATTCTAATCTTGCAAAAAAAGATAAGTACTATAAAAAATTACTAGAAAAATTGGAAGGATTAGATATAAATAAATTAACAGAAAATCCAAATCACCAGGGATACTGGTGGAGTGATATTCAAATGGAGGAATAAACAATGAGATTTAATTATCAGGCAATGGTAGAAGGCAATCAGAGACCATACATTATTGCAGAGCTTGGCGCTAATCACAATGGTGATATGGAGCTTGCCAAGACACTTATAAAGACAGCAAAGGAGTGCGGTGCTGACGCTGTTAAGCTTCAGTCATGGACTGTAGACGACCTCTTCTCAAAGAAGAAGTATGAAGACAACTATTTCCTTGGAGATGATTACAGAAACCGTACAGACTATACATTAAAGTCAGTTATGGAGGCTTATGCAGTTTCTAAGGAGCAGCATGTTATGCTTCAGAAGTACTGCGAGGAGCTTGATATCGATTTTGTATCTACACCATTCTCAATGGCTGGTGCAGATTTCCTTGTTGATGAGCTTCACGTACCATATCTTAAGGTTGCATCACTTGATGTAGACAACATTCCATTCCTTAGACACGTTGGTAGCAAGGGTGTTCCTGTTGTTATCTCTACAGGTCTTACAGGTATGGATGATGTTTGTGCAGCGGTTCAGGCTCTTGAAGAGGGTGGCTGCCACGAGATCGTTATTCTTCATTGTGTATCTATGTACCCACCAAAGGATGAGAACGTTAACCTTAACAACATCGATATGTACAACATGGTATTTGATTATCCAGTTGGTTACTCAGATCATACAATCGGAACAGTTGCTCCTATCATGAGCATCGCAAAGAACGTATGCATCATTGAGAAGCACTTCACAATGGATAAGAACATGGAAGGTTGGGATCACAAGGTTAGTGCTGACCCAGCAGAGCTTAAGGCTATCTGTGATGCAGCTCGCCAGGGTTACAACATGCTTGGTAACTATCACAAGGTGGTTGTTGAGGATCAGAACCGTCGTGATGAGTTTAAGCGTTCAATCGTTGCTAAGCACGACATGCCAGCTGGTCACGTGCTCACATTTGAGGATCTCGATTACAAGCGCCCAGGTACAGGAATTTCTCCAAAGTACTATGAGGCTCTTATCGGACGTGAGCTTAAGCATGACGTAAAATATGATGATATCTTCACATGGGGTGATTTCTAAAATGATAGCTTTTATTCCAGCCCGAGGCGGAAGCAAGGGCGTCCCTGGAAAAAACATAAAAGAGCTTTGTGGCAAGCCTCTTATCGCATATACGATAGAGGCCTGCAAGAAGGCAAAGCATATCGATAGAGTCATTGTCACAACAGATGACGAAGACATTGCTAAAGTGGCAAGAGAGTATGGCGCAGAGGTTCCATTTATGCGTCCGGATTATTTAGCCAGCGATACAGCCTCTGCTGTAGACGTATATATTCATGCAGCAGAATTCGTAATGAATGAGACAGGCGAAAAGCTTGATAAATTTATGGTGTGCCTTCCTACAGTGCCTTGTAGAGATGAGCATCATATTGATGAGGCTATTGAAAAGTTCGAGGATGATCAGTCTACAACACTCATTTCATTTACAGAGGCAGAGACACCTCCAGGCTGGTATCACGTGGTAGATGAAAATGGTCGAGTAAGCAATGCAGGCTTTGGAGCTGCAGGTTCCAACATTGCAAACCGTCAGACCAATGCCACTTTCTATATTCCAAACGGAGCCATCTACATCCTTGATTATGAGCTCCTGAAGGAAAAGAGAACATATTACTGCGATAACACCACTACATACGTGATGTCACGAGAGGATTCAGTAGATATCGACTATCCAATCGATTTTGAAATCGCAGAATTAATGATGGAGAAAAAACTTGATAATAATTAGAGCATTAGCCTTTCTGCTTTTCTTCACAGTTATTCCGATGGCAGTGGGTCGACTAATTACATATAAGGCGCGTGTGAGCCTGACAGAAGAGTATCTTATCGGTTTTTTTGGAAACCTTGGGATATTTTATATATTGTACTCTGTTATAGCATGGCTTCAGCTTTGGGTTACAATGGGTGAAGCTGTTACAGGTGCATTTACATTATTACTAAAAGCGTATTTTCCATTGATTGCAGTGCTTTTGATAGCGTGGTTGGTTTTAGAGCGTAAAAGTTTTTCTGCTGGCATAAAGACAGCTACAACAAGGTTTGGAATTATAACAAAAAAAATATTTACTGATGGATTTACAGTAATTTATTTCTTAGCATTTATGGCAGTGTTAGTGCTTCAGCTATATATGGCTTATGGCTATGAGGTCAATGAATGGTCATATGATGATTATGATTACGTGGTATCCAGCAAGGATACTATCACATACGATGCACTGTCCTATGTAAATATCATAGACGGCACCATGCCTAACACCTTGGAAAAAAGACTGGCCTATTCGTGGGATTCCTACATTGCCATGCTTTCAAAGGTATCTGGTTTTGAGGTTACTACAGTTTGTCACACTATTTTACCAGTGCTTTTCCTATTGATAGCTTACAGCGTTTATTACTATATAGCCCAGTTTATTTTTGAGAAAACAGATGACAGATTGATATTCTTATTAATCCTGTCTTTTGCTTATATTTTTGGATTGTATTCCCATTACTCAGTAACCTTCAGATTATTGGGGGCAATATGGCAGGGAAAGGCTGTGCTTACAGTTATAGCCATTCCTTTTTTTACTATGTATTTGATTAAAAGCTACAGCAGTACGCTAAGCAATGGAAGAATTTTACCAATAATAGCCATTTCTATGGGGGCAAGCTCGCTTACTTCCCTTGGAATTATATTCATTCCAATCATGGCAGTTATTACATGGGTTCTTATGTGTGCCTACAACAAGAGAATCTATGGCATCAGATATTTGATAGCCAGCCTTGTTGGTCCAGCATATTTGGGTGTTTTCTACACACTTATCTGGATGCTTCAGAGTGATGCTACTGGTGGCAGTGATCAGTATTTTCCGTTTAGAAGAAGACATGAATGGTGGTACAAATGGTTCAAAGAGAATATTTAGTTAGTATCACTAAGGACTACTGGAATGACTTTGGCTATGCCAGTCTTTTCGTCCTTGCTCTTCTAGGGATACTAATTCTTGAAAAAGAAAAGATAAAGAGATTTGCCTTTTTATGGTACTCTCTTTTGACAATAATATTGATTTATAATCCGATATCGTTATTGATTTTTAAGAGGTTTTTGGAGCCATCTACCTTTGATCAGTACTATCTTAGATTTTACGGATTAGTACCAATTATGATGGTGATTGCCTATGGCTTTACATTAGCCATAAAAAGGTTTAACGGCCTTAAAAAGCTTTTATGCGTTGGATTGTCATGTGTGATAATCGGAGTTCTTGGTCATTGCATCTACACACAGGACTGGTTCACAAAGGCAGAGAACCGAAATAAGGTACCTCAGGATGTGGTTACTATCTGCGATTTGTTTGCAGATTATGAAGGTGACACCATTAGAATTATGGCGCCACAGAAAGTCGCAGTATATCTTAGACAGATGGATAGTAGATTTTCGATGCCATACAGCCGCTCACTTCCAAATGAGGCCTATGAACTCACAAATGAAAAGCCAGACCCATCACAGGTGGTGAAATACGCCAAAGAAAACAACGTGGATTACGTGGTGGTGTCTGCCGTAGAAAATATACTTTACAGCTATCTGAATTATGGATTTACCATGTACGGACGTACAGCAAACTACGCTGTGCTAATGCCAAACGACCCTACTTGGATCCTCACAGAATACGAGGATAAATCCGGCGACCAAGGCTTGGCATATACACTAAAAAATATTAACGATGGAACACTGATTGTGATTGATGGCGGTAATGCTGGAAATGAACAGCAGATGCGAGATGTGATAAACGAGAACGGGGGCACAGTTGATGCCTGGATTCTCACCCATTACCACAAGGATCACATGGATACTTTCAATGCTATCTATGAGAATCCACAGGGTATAAAGATTAAAGAAATCTATGTTACACCACTTGATGCAAAGACTTTCTACAGTCTGAATTTACAGGAGTGGGATGATGTAGATACCTATGAAAAGTTCCAGGAAATCACAGAGGACGCTGAAAATATTAATTATGTTAAGCGTGATGAGGTACTGGAATATCAGGATGGTTTGAAGCTTACCTTCTTCAATGCCATGGACGACATCGTATTAAATTCAGAGGGACGAGAGGACATTCCTAATAACGACTCACTGGTATTTAAGATTGAGACAGACAAGCGAAGCGCATTTATTTGTGCTGACGCTCACAGCAAATATATTGCAGAATATTTGGTAAAGACCTACGGAGATAAACTGGATTCAGACATTCTCCAGTGCGCACACCATGGAAATAACAGCATGCCTACAGAGACTGGCTTTTATGAAGCAGTATCTCCTGAGGTAGCTATATTTGACGGGCCAGACTGGCTTATGACAAGCCCAGAGTATACAGCAGGCGCTTTGGCTGCATATTTAAAAGATATGGGCGCTAGAATCATTTGGTACAAGACAGCACCGAATGTATTTGGACTATAAGTGGAGATAAATGTAATGGATTTCATTAGGAAGAATAAAAAGCTAATCTCAATAATATTGCTTGCACTAATCATATATGTGAGATGCGACCACGGCGTTGTATTCACATACGCTAAGGTGATTAATCTTGCTGCAGATTTCTTGGGATTTGCTTACTGTCTTATTCTTACAAAAGAAGATTTTAAGAGAACAAAAGAAAGTATTTTTAACGTAGCCGTTTTGTGGCTGGTTATCTTTCAGGCTTTAGTTTTTGTATATGGTCATTTCAATCTCTTTGATGGAAATAACATATATAGCATGCAATACACAATACTTACCATTCTTCCTGCAGTGCTTTGCTACGAAATCCTTTGGCACAATAGAGATGAGCTTATTGAAATACTTAGCTCAGTGGGAGCCATCGTTATTGTAGCTACATATATCACTACAATTAAGTATGATTACCTTTGGGGCCTTGCTCTACAGGGGCAATTCTATAGACTGGGAAAGGTGCCTGGAGGAACAGATATTGACACAGGAAACCTTTACCTGCTTATGCTGATTCCTATTATGTATTCAGTAATAGTTTTGAAGAAGCTTAAGCCATATTTATTCTTTGCAATTTTAGGAGCAGTAGGAATAGTACTTACTGGCTCAAAGTCATCAGCACTTCCATTTATTTTTGTAGTGGGAATCATGCTTCTTGGCACAGCAAAGAATTCAAAAGATGTAAAAAAATACATTGGAATCATGGTAGGATTTGTAGCTATTATGGCCATCGCCATCCTTACCGTTCCAATGCTTTATCGTATTATCGGATATAGAATCGTAGAAATGTTTACAGCCTTCGGCAGTACAGAGTTTGATTTGCACACTAGTACAGGTCAGAGGCTGGCAGTAATGGATGCTTTTAAAAAGCATTTCTGGGAGACTCCATTATTTGGACATGGCTTTTATTCCTTTGTAACAATGCCATATTCAAAGCTTGAGGAATACCGAGAGGGTACAGAGTATTTCTATAGAAATATTCAGACTCACATGAACTATATGGAGCTACTTTTTAGCTTCGGATTTTTAGGATTTGTAGCATATTACTGGTTCCCAGTGAAGCTTGTGATTGACACCATAAAGACACACAGCAAGGAAGAAAAGCTTATTTGCCTGTCACTTTTGGTTTCCTTCTTCTTCATAGATTTGGGACTTGATATGTACTATAAATACATGACACCTTACTATACTTATTTATTAATTTACACATTTTTAAGGAGAGGAAGTAAGGAGAACTAACAGACTACAATGGGAGGCGTGATTTTATGAGCAGGATGGACAAGAAAATCTCATTTGTAATACCTTGTTATTATTCACAGGACACAGTATCAGGCGTTGTAAAGGATATTTTTAAGGAATTTCCTGAGACTGATTATGATGTAGAGGTTGTACTGGTAAATGATGGTTCAAAGGACAACACCTTTAATGTCCTGAAGTCATTAGCTGATGAAGACAGCCGAGTTGTAGCAATTAATTTATCTAGAAATTTTGGGCAGGACGGTGCCACTATGTGTGGGCTTACAGCGGCCACAGGCGATTACATGGTTGTACTTGATGATGATGGTCAGAACCCACCATGCGAAGCCCATAAGCTTTTAGAAGAAATAGAAAAGGGTTATGATATTGTATTTGCAAAATATCATGAGAAAAAGGACTCAGCTTTTAAAAAGTTTGGTCACAATCTAAATGGATATGTAGCTACTAAAATGATTGGTAAGCCAAAGGATATTGAGCTTAACAGCTATTTCGTTATTAATTCCTTTGTGCGAGATCAGATGATTAAGTATAAGGGCGCTTACCCATATATCTGGGGACTCATGCTTAGAGCTACTGATAACATGGCAAATGTATACGTAGAACATAAGGCAAGAGAGGTGGGAGAAAGTACCTACACATTGTCAAAGCTTGTAAATTTGTGGTTTGAAGGAGTTATTTCATTTTCAATTAAACCACTTAGATTAACGTCAGTTTTAGGATTCCTTGCCACTTTGTTGGGATTCATTTTAGTAGTAGTTATTGTAATAAATACCTTGATTCATGGTGATGTAGAAGGTTGGACATCGCTCATAGCTACAATACTGATAATTGGCGGAGTTCAGATGCTGATGCTTGGAATGCTTGGTGAATATGTTGGTAGAAACTTTATCAACAATAACAATTCACCTCAGTATATAGTAAGAGATAAATACACCTTGGCACAGGAAGAGGAAGAATAGTGAAAAATAAGAATACTGTTAGAAAAATTGAAAGCTTAATCGAGCTGGTAGTTCTTACACTAGTGTACCTATATGTTTATTGGAACTACATTTTTAACTGGGAATATTTCCACCCTATGTGGGGCCGTGGAAAGTACGTATTCATGGGCGTTTATTTCATATTAAACCTTGTGATTATCCACCTTTGTGAGGGATTTAAATACGGAATTCTTAGAATTGCAGATGTAGTGTTTTCTCAGTGGATTGCTATTTGTATTGTAAATCTCATCACATATTTACAGCTTTCACTTATGGCTAATGTAATGATTTCTGTAAAGCCAATGATAGGTCTTACACTTGCAGATTTTGTGATTTCAGGAATATTCGTGGCCATATTCTTTGGAATTTACAATAAATATTCCAATGCCAGCAAGCTCCTAATGGTTTATGGAAACAAGGAATCTGTTGGACTTAAGCTGAAAATGGACACTCGCGAGGACAGCTATAACATTAAAAAGGTTATCAGCATCGAAGAGGGCTTTGATAATGTAATCGCTGAGCTTAAGAATTTTGATGGTGTAGTAATTTCAGATGTCAGCGCTGAGCAACGTAACGATCTGTTGAAATACTGCTACATGAACGAAATTGAGACCTACATCACTCCAAAGATTTCAGATGTAATCATCGGTGGTGGTGAGGATATTCATCAGTTTGATACTCCACTTGTTATGATTAACACTACTGGTCTTACACCTGAGCAGGAGTTGGTTAAGAGATTCTTTGATGTGGTACTTTGTGTGATTGCAGCAGTGGTATTATCACCACTTATGCTCATTATCGCAATTGCGATCAAGCTTGAGGATCATGGTCCTGTTTTTTATAAGCAGGCTCGTGTAACCAAGGATGGTAAGATTTTTGAAATCCTAAAGTTCAGAAGTATGGTGGAGGATGCAGAGCAGCGTCCAGCCACAGATGACGATGACAGAATTACAAAGGTGGGACATGTAATCCGTGCAACTCGCGTGGATGAGCTTCCACAGTTGTTTAACATTATAAAGGGAGATATGTCCATTGTAGGTCCACGTCCTGAAAGAACAGAGCACGTGGAGAAATATACAGCAGCTATCCCTGAGTTTGAATTCCGTAGCAAGGTAAAGGGCGGTCTTACAGGCTTCGCTCAGATTTACGGAAAATATAATACATCCGCTTATGACAAGATTAAGCTGGATTTAATGTACATCGAAAACTATACATTTTTATTAGATGTTAAGCTTGTGCTTATGACAATTAGAATCCTATTCAAGAAGGAAAGTACAGAAGGTTTCGATAAAGTGGTTTCTGCCGATGAGATTTTGGCGTCTCTTGAAAAGCAGAACCATACTGGAGATGAATAATTAATAATGAAAATACTTCATATAGCTCTTGCATCCCATTTCACGGTGGGAATGCTATATCAGGAAAATCAAATGATAAACTGTCAGCGGGCAGATGGTCATGAGGTCACAATTATCACAGATTTATACCATTACGAACACGGCGAATTGGTAAAGGGGTCTGAGGAAGACACCATTATGGATAATGGTGCTCGTTTAATCAGGCTTAAGTGGGACAGGATATTCTTCAGTGATTTGTGGACGGAAAAGATTCGTAAAAGCCATAAGGTGAAGAAGCTCCTAAAGGAGATTCAGCCTGACACTATTTTATTCCACGGTCTTTGCGGATATGAGATTATGACTGTTGCAGACTATTGCAAGTCTAATCCGGACTGTCTGTTTTTTGTAGATTGTCATTCTGATTACAATGGCTCTGCAAGAACATTTTTAAGTAAGAATTTTTATAAATTTATCCATGGCCATTTTATTACAAAGGCATCATTATTGGTGGATAAATTCTTTTATACAGGTGAGGAAATGCGCTACTGGATGAACGATTTATTTGTTATTCCAAAAGACAGGCAGGAATTCCTTGCAACGGGAGGCACCATCTACACTGCCCAGCAGCAGAAGGATGCAAGAATGGAGCTTATAAAAAAATATGCTCTTCCTCAGGATGCCATTATTTTAGCTCACTCAGCGAAGCTTATAGATGAGAAGAGTAGGACCAAGGAGTTGATTGAGGCCTTTAGAAAGGTAAATGACCCAAGGCTTACGCTTTTCATTTTTGGATTTATTGCAAAGGAAATGTCATCTGAGATACGCTCACTTATTGAGAGTGATAATCGTATCCATTTCATGGGCTGGAAGGTTAGCACAGAGATAGAAGAGTTCCTTGCAGGTGTAGATATGTATTGCCAGCCAGGAGGTCGTTCTACCACCTTCGAGACTGCCATGTGCTGTGGCTGTGTAAACATGACCTATCCTTTAGATACCTACAAGGATGAGAATTACACAGATTGCAATTTTGAAAACTACTTCTTTGTAGAAAATGAAGAAGATATTGTAAAAGTATTAAAGGATATCACTGAGAATGTGCAGGTGTTGGAGCAGGCAAAAGCAAAGTCTTTCTCCTTCGCACGATTAAATTTTGACTATGCGGTGATTTCAAGAAGAATATATACACTATGAATAATTTAAGAGACAAAAATATTTTGATAATCATGCCTCAGTTCTACTCATATCAAACAAAAATGAGAGAAGACCTTGAGGCAAGAGGAGCACATCCTCATTTTTATAATGAAGAGCCAGAAAAGACAAAATTCCTTATTTTAAAAAACATAGGTGATTTGTTTCATAATGAGCATGTTTTCGATGGCTTTAATAGAAAGCTGAAAAAACAGATTCTTGCAGAAATGCCAGCAGAGGGCTACGATTACCTCTTAGTCATTCGAGGAAATGTCCTTACAGAACAGACTATTCATGAGCTGAAAAACAAGGCATTAAAGTCCTCAGGAAAATCTGTTTACTATGCATGGGATTCATTTGAAAATATGCGCCACAAGGGCGAGATAGGACGCCTCTTCGACTGGAGAGGAACCTTCGATTCAGTAGATGCAAAGGAATCGGAGCTTGGCTATGAGCTTGTTCCACTGTTTTATTCGGATGAGTTTGACGGTGGCAAGCTGGAACAGTCTACCGAATACAAATATGACTATGTATCAGTATCGGCATTCTTCCCCTTCCGCTATCGATACTTCAAGGCCTTCAAAAAAGCCAATCCAGACAAAAAGATGTGCCTGAAGCTTTACCTAAACCCAAGCGTATATCGAGGCAAAAAGCTGAAGGATCCAAAGCTTGTAAAGGATTTAGATATGGATATCATTAGCTTTGAACCATTCAAGCCAGAAGAAATAAGGGATATGTGCAAGAATTCAAAGGCAATCCTTGATTTAGCCCACGAACAGCAGCAGGGATTGACAATGCGCACAATGGAAACATTGGGAATAAAGAGAAAACTAGTCACAAACAACATATATTTACGTGACTATGAGTTCTATAATGAAACTAATGATTTGATACTTACAGATTTAGCGGCAAAGGCTGATAAAGCCGAGCACACTGGCGACTACAGTGACTTCGTATTGCCAGGTGATGAGTGGCTAGATAAACCATATTTAGAGAATGAGGATGTAAGACAGAAATATAGTATCCATTCGTGGATAGATAATTTGTTTATTAATTAGTAGGGGGTATAAGGAAATCAAAACTAGGGAGTATGAACTTGATTTCCTGAAGGTAGTAGCAACAATATTAATAATGTTCCATCACTATCAGCAGGATACAAGAGTTTTTTTTGAGGGTAAAATAAATTTTTTTAACGGAAAGTTTTATTTTGGACTTGTAGTAGAGTTGTTTTTTATTCTTTCCGGATATTTCATGTATGATTACATTAAAAAGATTGAGGAAGGATATCCTTTCCCAAAATTTTATGTAAAAAGATTAGTAAGATTTTTCCCACTTTTGTTCATAAGTGCTGCTTGCTATGAGGTGATTTTGAACTGGTTTGAGCAAGTATTCCTGTACAAATGGAGTGATATATCAATATCCTTATGGGGACTTATCATTACATCACTTGGTATACAAGCAGGGTGGTCATTAGATAATCCAGTCATTAATAATCCTACATGGTATATAAGTGTTTTGATGCTTTGCTATGTGATTTTCTATTTTTTAATTTATATAGCAAAAAGGCTGAATTTAAAGGTTGAATATCTATTTATAGTAATGATATTTATTGGAATGGGAATTCGAGATTTTGGTCTTAACTTACCATTTCTAAATGCATCTTCATGTAGGGGATATTATGCATTCTTTTTTGGAGTATTATTTGCAGAATTTTTGAGAAAACACAAGATAACCAAAAAAGAGACTTTGATTTGCGGTTTAGTGCCTATTATACTTACACTCTTAATAGTGTATACAGAGTGTTTAATGGTTAAGGGTATAGATTATGTTATGACCTTCGTTTACTATCCCGCACTAATCATTTTTTGCAAATATGGTATAGGAAATATTTTAAATCATCCATTTATTGGTTTGATGGGAAAGATTTCCTTTGATGTGTTTATTTGGCATCATCCAGTTAATATGTTTATGATTATTGCAATATATAGATTTAATATACCATGCAATATATATAGATTTAGGACGATGCTGATATATGCCTTAATATGTTGGGTAGTTGGAACTATATCATATATATGCATAGACAAGCCAATAGCAGGATTGATAAAAAGAAAGTTTAAATATATTAGTTAATATATAAGGAGCTGAGTTTAGACTATGAAATATTTAGTTACAGGTGCAAATGGTTATATAGGTCAGGGCGTAGTAAAGACTATGTTAGATCTAGGTGCTGAGGTTGTAGCTACTGATTTTCACACAGATGAGGTGGATGAGAGAGCTAAAAGAATCGATGCGGATCTTTTTACTTTAGATGACCCATATGGCTACTTTGAGAAGCCAGATGTAGTTATTCATCTTGCTTGGCGTGATGGTTTTCGTCACGCATCGGAGAATCACATGAAGGATTTACCAAACCATTATGCATTTATCGAGAAGATGTGTAAGGCTGGTATCCGTAAGATGTGTGTCATGGGGACAATGCATGAGATTGGCTTCATGGAAGGCTGTATTAAAGCTGAGACTCCATGTGCACCACAGTCTCTTTATGGCATTGCAAAGAATGCCCTTCGTCAGGCGACAATCCTTGCATGTAAAGAGAACAACGTGAAGCTCCAGTGGCTTCGCGGATACTATATCGTAGGTAATACTCATAGAGGCTGCAGTATCTTCTCTAAGCTTACAGCAGCTGCTGAGGCAGGAGATGAGACATTCCCATTCACAACAGGTCAGAACCAGTTTGATTTTACAGACTATGATTTGTTCTGTGAGCAGGTAGCAAAGGCCAGTATGCAGGATGAAGTTCTTGGAATAATCGAATGTTGTACAGGAAAGCCTATGAAGCTTGCAGACCGTGTGGAGAAATTCATCACTGATAACGGATATAATATCAGCTTAGCTTATGGTACCTTCCCTGACAGACCATACGATTCCAAAGCTGTATGGGGAGATTCTACAAAAATAGACAAAATATTAATGAACTGGAGATAGTGTATGAAACCCGTATTATATATAGTTATTCCATGTTACAACGAAGAAGCTGTTCTTCCTATAACAGCTCCTTTATTCTTAGATAAAATAAAAGAGCTTGTAAGTCTAGATAAGATAGATGATAAATCCCGAGTCATGTTCGTAAATGACGGTTCAAAGGACAACACTTGGGAAATCATTAAGAATCTTTCAAAGCAGGATGAGCATTACATCGGCATCACACAGAGCCGTAACCGTGGTCACCAGAACGCTGTTCTTGCAGGTCTTATGGAGGCTAAGGAGCTTTGTGATATCACTATCTCTATCGATTGTGATGGACAGGATGATATTAATGCAATGAATGAAATGGTAGATGCCTATGCAGACGGCTGCGAGGTAGTTTACGGGGTTCGTAGCAAGCGTGATACGGATACATTCTTCAAGAGATTCACAGCAGAAAGCTTCTACAAGCTTCTTAACAGCATGGGAGCAGAGGTTGTTTATAATCACGCAGATTATCGTTTAGTATCAAGTCGTGTTCTTGATGAATTCGCTAATTACAAGGAGGTAAACATCTTCCTCAGAGGAATGTTCCCGCTTGTTGGCTTTAAGAACACAAGCGTATATTACGAGCGTAATGAGCGAATTGCCGGAGAGAGTCACTATCCACTTTCGAAGATGCTTAGCCTTGCCTTTGACGGTATTACATCACTTAGTATAAAGCCTATTCGTATGATTACAGGCTTCGGTATTTTTGTAGCGCTCATAAGTCTTATTTTATTAATCTACTCAGTTGTGCAGTATTTCCTTGGACATACTATGAGCGGTTGGTCAAGTCTTATGGTGGCTGTATGTTTCCTTGGCGGAATCCAGCTTATTTCCCTTGGTGTTATCGGTGAGTATGTTGGAAAGACATACATGGAGACAAAGGCTAGACCAAGATACATTATCAGTGAACGTACTTACGATAAAGAGTAAAGCTGTGATGATTAATAAACTATACTCAAATGTTAAAAAAGCAAAGAAAAACAGCAGGGGATACTGGAGATATTTATTTAAGCTTAATAAGCTGATAGTAAATTACTTTTATCCATTGTCTCAAAAGAATAATACCAAGATAGGTATAGATAAGAGTAGCGATGTGATTGTTTCACTTACAACCTATCCAGCCAGAATAAACACTGTATGGGTGACCATATCTACTCTTTTAAATCAGACATTTAAGCCTGCAAAGGTTGTTTTATATTTATCAAAAGAACAGTTTCCAAATGGTGCAGATGAGCTTCCAGTGGAGCTTTTAAAACAACAGAGCAGGGGATTAGAAATAGGTTTTGTGGATGACGATTTAAAGCCTCATAAAAAGTATTATTATGCACTTCAAGATTATCCAGATAAGATGGTTATTACAGCTGATGATGATGTATTCTATCCGGAGAATCATATTGAAAAATTAGTAGAAGCATCAAAGAAGTATCCTGATGCAGTTATCTGTTTGAGAAGTCATCGAATCACCACTAATGACGGAGAATTTACACCATATAATTCATGGAAAGAAGTCCTTACTGATGAGCCGGATTTCGCTACCATCCCTATAGGCTGTAATGGAGCGTTGTATAAGAGAAAGTTTTTCGATGAAGAGCTTTTTGATGCAGAAAAGATAAAAGAATATGCCTTATTTACAGATGATCTTTGGCTCAAGATTATGGAGCTGAAAAATGGAGTAAAGGCGTATAATTGTGCTGAAGAGCCTCTGATTTATTTTGATAATATATTTAACAAGAACACAGGCTTATGGCATGCTAATGCATCAGAGGATAGTAATAGAAATGATGATGTATGGGGAAAGCTTATAGAAAAATACACGGAAATAAAAGAATTATTAATATAGTAAGAAGGACCACTAGATTAAATCTAGCGGTCCTTCTTTATTTGTAGCTTGGCTATTAGTTTTTCTTTTATAAGTGTAATCTCATTGATATGCATAAATGTCAAAATGACAAAGTACATGGTTAACCCAACAACAGCAGAAAGCCCAAAGATTAGGATATTGCTACTAAAGGTGTTCTTGAAGAAGTAAATAATCAATACAAGAACAATGGCTCCTGGAAGCTGTTTCAGTAAAACTGGAATATATACTAAAAGTGAATAATCAGGTATGTATTTCTTTAAAATAAAGGAATTTATAATAAAGTTTACAGTCAGGAATATTGAGCTTGCAAGGGTAACGCCCATGATTCCAATATATCTTGATAAAAGAATACTGAAGAATATGTTGCAGGCAACTGCGAAAAAGCCAGTATACATAGGTCCCTTAGTATCCTTAAAGGCGTAAAGCCCACGGGAAGCGATATCTCTTACACCTGCGCTTATGAAGCCGACACCATAGCCAATGAGAGCTGCACTTGTCATTGCAACTGAAGTTTCATCGAACTGTCCGCGCTTGAACACGATGGTAACGATTTCTGTGGCACACAAGCAGGTGATAATGGAAATTGGAGCCATTATACAAATCATTGCGTTAACCGCAGAGGTCATAGTCTCAGAAAGTTTTTTGGTGTTTCCTTCTGCAGCATAGTTGGAGAAGTTTACATAAAGAACATCTACAACATTATTAACAATTACATTGATTACAAGATCTTCTAGTACGATTGCATAAGCAAGGGCTGTAGCATTTCCTTCACCAAGGCTTGATGAAATGGAACCATCTACAATCTTGTTAATCTGGAAGACAGAGTTTCCAATAAAAACAGGAAGTGCAGCAGTAAGAATAACCTTTAGCTCTGGAACATCCTTAAATCTTACAAATTGGAAATTAACATAGCGTCTGCTGCGAATGAACAATAAGGTAATAAAAAGGAAGTAGCTAAGGTACTGAGCAATTACAAGTGATGTAACAGCCTGAGTGCTATATAAAAGTATGCAGCAGATGATGGTAACAGTACTTGTGAAAAACGACTCTGTACGACTAACTGCAAAATCTTTGTTGGAATCCATAAGTGCAGTTCCAACCATTGTGAAGATGGAAAATACAAATAATGGATAGCAGATATACAAATAATGCTTTAGTACTGCAGTTTCGCTAGGAGTGTAGGCTGGGCCTAAAATCTTAGCAATTACAGGTGTAAGCATGTATACTAGCAAAAGAATAAAAGGTGCTATAGGAAGCATAAATTCCAAGCAAGCACAAATAAGCTTTGAAGCAGCATCCTTTCCTTTTTGTATCAAGGTGTGAGTGTAGATGCTTACCATTGAAATGGATATGGCACGAACCAGAGCGGAAGTCATGGTGCCTACAAAGGTATATGCCAGATTATAAGCATCTGTTTCGCCAGTGGTACCAAAATAGTAAGCAATTACGGATTGCTTTACAAATCCTAGTATTTTAAAGCTTAGCGTCATACAGGCTATCATAACAGTGGTAGCCAAGACGCTTTTAGTTTTCTTAGTCATAAATTAACCTTTCAATCTGTTTTCAAATAAAGAGATTATACATCTTTATAGTGGCATAAGCAAAGAAAATAGTATAGAATAAATTTGGATTTTATTAGCAAAATCAAGGAGAATAATGATGACAGAAGCGGTAGACAAGAAAAGAATAATATTCAATGTATTCCTTGGATTAATTGTATTAGTAGGGTCGTTTTATGTTGCCACCGAAGGTTTTTATATGGATGAGGCAGGTTTGCTTGCTACCTATAAGGGAATCTTCCAGGGAAACAGAATGTTTATAGATTCGTGGGGGCCATATCAGCTTGGGGGTATTCTTACTTACCCACTTTTTGCTTTGTATTATTATGCATTAGAGCCTGTATTATATCCTCTAGGTATTGGTTTCATGCTTTATACACGTATTTGTTACCAGATTATCAGACTTTTAATTGCGATTTATTTATACGCTACTATCAAAAAGACTGAGTACGAGAAAGGTGCCTTCCTTACAGCTCTCACTTATTATGTGCTTTTTATTTCATATAAGAACTTTTCCTATAAATCCATGTGTGATTTTGGGATTGTTCTATTTATTTGCTGGGCAGTCAGATTCTTTGACACCAGAAACAGATGGTTTTTCCTTCCAATGGGACTAGCTACATGCGTAATGATTCTTTCATATCCAACCATGATTATCTTCCCAGTATTTGTGGTTATTTCCTTGATTGTTCTTATGTACAATGGCTACGAATTAGGAAAGCCTACTATTATATATATTGTCACTTGCGTGGTAGTAGGTGTTGCAGTTGTTATTTACTTACAGCTTACATCGGGAATAATGAATATCATTCCACAGCTAGCTTACATAGAGGACTCTGCTTACAAGAATCCTATGTACGTCAGATTTGGAATGATGTTACTTAGCTATTTGGTATTCTTTGTAATAGCTTATGCGCCAGTTGTAGTGCTCAAGATTATAGGTTTTATCAGAGGAATGGACGATGAAACAGCTCATGTAATTCTTTCGATTTACTGGATTCTTTTCATGGTGGCTTCAATTATAGCACGTCCAGAAAGCGTTAGTGCCAGCCGTTTTGTATATGGTTGCCTCATTATTTTCTGGTGGTTACCATTCTTTGTGGAAAAGAGAGAAAAGCTTGAATATACAAGAATAGGACATTATAAGTTGCCAGAGCACGAAGGCAAGGGAATGCTTAAGATTATCTTCTTCATTTCTGTTGTGGTTCAGCTTATTTGGTCTATTAGCACTAATCAGGGTATCACAGTCCCAGGATACATGTGCTTTTATGTAGTACTTATTGTAGTTATGCTTGCAGCTTCAGAGGAAGTGCTAGGACTGAAGCTTTTAGCTACTGCTGTAGTAGGCTTCGCGCTTTTCTTCTCTTTGGTATGGGTGGCAGAGAGCGATGGAGGCTACAACGATATTTTTGAGAGCCGCTACTATGTTACTGATGGTGCATATAAGGGTATTGCTTTAGATCAGACAGATTACGATATGAACAAGGCTGCTTATGACCTTGTGACTGAGTATGTCACATCAGAGGACAAATTGTTCGTTCTTCATGGATATAGCTACAGCGCTTACCTTAATAGCGATGCAAAGCAGGGCGCCGGCTCACCTTATTCCAGAGCAGGAAAGGGACAGATGCGTGTGCTTCAGTACTGGGAGGTAAATCCTGAGAACCAGCCTGATTATATAATGATTAACCCATCCAACAAATACTACGACGAATTTGTTGGTGGCGAGACAGAAGAATATATTAACGAGAATTATAAGACCACTGTTGCTACAGAGGGAGACTTTATTTTATTAGCAAGATAAGGAATATTATGAAAAAACAGCTTATTATCATACCAGCTTATCAACCACTTGAAAGCTTGGTTCCACTTACCAAGGATATCTTTAATTATTTTGAAAACGTGCTTGTAATAGATGATGGTGGCGGAGAGAAATACGCTCACATCTTTACTCAGCTTAAAGACATGGGAGCTATCATTGTTACCCATGCTATCAATCAGGGAAAGGGTCGTGCTCTAAAGAGTGCCATCAATTACTGTTTACTTAATCCTGAGATTGCTAAGGCAGGTGTTATCACTGTAGATGCAGATGGTCAGCATCGTCCGGCAGACATCGTGAAAGTGGCAGATGCTATGGAGCAGAATCCTAATGATGTAGTGCTTGGCTGTCGTGCTTTTGACACAGAAAATGTGCCATGGAGAAGCCGTATGGGAAATGGTATTTCCCGCAAGGTATACAAGTGGACTTGTGGTATCAATGTATCGGATACACAGACAGGCCTTAGAGGATTGCCTTTCTCCTTCCTAGAGATAGCAGCTCGTTGCGAAGGAGAAAAATACGAATACGAGACAAACATGCTTTTGGATATTAAGACAAATAAGGTCAATATCACAGAGGTTACTATAGAGACAGTTTACGAGAATAATAATGAGTCTTCTCATTTTAATCCTGTGAGAGATTCAATTCGTATTTACAGCATTATTCTGAAGTATTCCTTTGCATCGCTGTTTTCGGCATTGATAGATTACATTATCTTTATTATTGCTCATGCCTGTGGTGCAAAGATTATGATGGCTACTTACATAGCACGAGCCTGCTCATGTCTTATCAATTTCACCTTGAATAAGAATGTAGTATTCCAGGGCAAAGGCAACAGTGCCGTACAGTTAGCAAAGTATCTGGTGCTTGTAGTGATTTCAGGAACTATTTCCGGATGGGCAGTAACAAACCTTTCGGCGTTGATTCCAGCTGTGGCTCCTGTAATTATCAAGGTACCAGTAGAGATAATCCTTTACTTATTTAATTATACAGTTCAGAGAACCTTAATCTTTAGTGATAAGGAGTAGGTAGATGCTGTCGATACTTTTATTTATCTTAATAATATCCGCATTTGCGGTATTCGCGTGCTTTAGATTTGACAAGGCTTTCGAGGAGGTCTTGCCAATTTCATGCATGGGAATAATATTGATTCTATTTTTGTTTGGCATGATTAACATATTGCAGGTAGGTGCATTTGTTATTTGTGCCGCTGCTTTTTTTATATACGCATATACGTTTTGTTACATTTACAAAAATGGTAAGGCAGATTTAGTAAAGCAGCGTTTATTTAATCTAATAACACCGGGCTCAGTGGTATTTATCGTGTTATCTGGGCTGTTATCATACTGTAACAAAGACAGACTTGCCATGACTACAGATGAGTTTTCACACTGGCTTGATACAGTCGTTATTATGGCTCGTATCGATAGATTTGGAACGGCGCCAAATTCTACAGCTGTATTTCCATCGTACCCACCAGCTATGTCGCTTTTTCAGTATCTTTTAGAAAAAGTTAACATGGTCTGCACTGGTGATTTTTCTGAGTGGAAATGTTACTTCGCTTATCAATTACTTGCAGTGATAATAATGCTGCCATTTATAAGAGTAGTCGAGAAGGGACTGGCTAAAAAGTTTGCAGGCACTATTGTGTGGCTCATAGCTCTTGTAGCACCTTTATACTTCTTTAAGGATTCATATGCATCCCTTTACATTGATCCATTTCTTGGAGTGATGGGAGGCAGTGGCTTTGCAGCAGTTGCTCTCACAAAGAATAAGGACAGATTTTACCATACTTACATGGCTTTACTTTGCGGCACACTTGTATTAGCAAAGGATGTTGGTCTATATCTGGCAATGTTTATCGGCTTGTTCTATTGCATAGATTATCTGTCATCCACAAAAACAGATAACAAGATAAAAAAGCTTAATGCGCTTATTCCTTTAGAGGTAATGCTTGTAGCAAAGCTTCTTTGGAAGCTAGAGCTTAGCGTATCTCATACGGAGCAGAAATTTAGTGCGCCTTTTGATGTAGCAGGAACCATCGCTACTATAAAAGGCCAAGGCACACCATTTTATACTGTAGTTTATGATAATTTCAGAGCAGCAATTACTTATCGCTATATTTACTATGAGCGCTTAGGATTTAACTATGCCGCCATAATGGCTCTTATGGCTATAGCTTTTATATTATTTAGCAAGAGACTTTACAGACTTGGCAGAATTGGTAAGACTACAGCGATTTCGGGAGCAGTAATACCTAGCGTAGCAGTTATATTTTACATTCTGTCGCTGTTTCCACTATACATATCTCGTTTCTCAGAATATGAAGCAGAGAATCTGGCTTCTTTTGACAGATATTGTGGAATCGTATTATTAACAGGATTGATTTACGGAGTGTTCCTTTTTAGGGATGCCATTTTAGATAGAGTCAACAAAGTAGTGATGGTTCTTATCGCTGTATTAATCGTAGTCAGCGTAAGACACAGCCAGTACGATACACTGTATTCTTTTGCAGAAAGAAAATCAGTAGAAGCATCACTAGAGTATCGTCAGAATGTTAATATACTTGCAGATAAGATAAATAGTAATACTGAAGAGGATGCTTCTATTTTATTTGTAGGTGGAGACAAGGATGCTCCTTTCCATCCAATTCTTGAAACGATAGCAAAGCCAAGACATTTTGTCTTTAGCGATAAGCATTTCGGTGAGACTATAGACGAAAGTGGTTCTGGTTTATCAACTGAAGAATTGCAGAGCCTGCTTGCAAGCACCTATGATTATGTAGCTGTTTATAGTATCACAGAGAATTTAGGTGAAAACTATTTAGGTATATTTGAAAATCCTAATGAAGTAAATGCATTATCACTGTATAGAGTTGATGGTGATGGAAAACTAGCATTGGTTCTATAAAAATATAGTACAAACAACAGATTAATAGGACTCGAGGAAAATGAGTGGAGTAAAAAGAAGAATAATAATTATATTAGGATTCATCATAAGTGCAGCTTTGATGCTTGCGTATATTTGTTATACGGGAAATCAAAATCAGGTGTTTACTGATGTAGTAAATGAATATACTGCCCTTATGGGAAGTAATATCAGTTCGCAGCGAGATACATTTTATATTTTTTCCTTTTTAGGAATGATTCTCGTAAGTCTTTACTATTTGCTATTCAATAACAAAAAGTATGAAGAACAGCAATCAGGTAGAGTAGGAGCTGATAAATTAATATTACTTGCGCTTGGAATGAATATAGCAATAGAAATGATTGTCTATCAAAGCTATAACTGGATAGCAATTGTGGCTTTGCTATTCGCAGTTGTTATAGCTGCTAAGGATGAAAAGTTAGTAGTATCAGGAACAGCATTCTTATTTGTTACCGTATATGCCTTATGTGGCCTTTATCGTTTATATGTTTTAAAAGGTGGCATGAAATCTGTTTCAGAAGTACAGATTGCTATTGCAGCTTTAACTATTTCTGCCTTATTTTTCTTTTTGTTAGGTAGTGAAGTAGCATTTGTCAGAGGAATTCTTATAGCACAATTAGTCATTCCTTTTACGTTACTTACATACCTTATTTCAAAATATTTATTCGAAAACAATGAGTATATAAATATTCCAGTTCCTAAGAAGGTAAAGGTTTTAGTTTGTATGCTGATAGTTTGCTTTATCTCAGAAGCAATCTATAAAATCATAAAGAACTGGAAAACAGCCAATAGTCTAAGTGATGTTTTAGCCTATGGTACTTGTGTTTCCATAATATCCTTTAATAGATACAGCGGAACAGGTGCTATTATCACAAACGATTTACACCATACAGCCGAGAATATTATTGGCTACTTCCAGATGGTTAAGTTAGGACAGAAGGCCTTCTCAGAATATATTCCGGTATCGGGAATGTATTCAATAGTTCATGGCTTTTTCCTGGACTTCTTTGGAAATGGCCAATATTCATACTACTACTTAACTACAAATGTATTTTTTCTTTTTATAACTCTGCTTATTGTATTTTTATTGAAAAGACAGGTTAAGGGCGAATGGATGCTTTTAGCAACACTTGTTTTTTCAGTGATAGATTATAACAGAGTGGCTTTAATTGTACCTTCTATATTGATTCTGACATTACCAGAATTGATAAAGGATAAAAATAAGTGGTTAAAGGCGTGGTTTTTAACTAGCTATATTCATGGTCTTTTCTATCCGGTTTTTGGAGCAGCCGTATGTGCAGGATTTTTACCATTTGGAATATGGCAGATATATGGATATGTTAAATCAGGAAAGCTTAAAGAGGATATTAAGACAGTAAGCTTTTGGATATGGTGGGCTATGTGCTGTATACCTGTGCTTTTAGGTGTCCCATATTTGATTGGCACTGTAAAACACATGAAAGCCATGGCAGACCAAACCGTATATGCCGACGGATATGCCAGATTTGGACAACCAATATTAGATATCTTTTTCCCATATATCACAAGTGAACCAGTGAAATTGGCACTATGGTATTTGTTCTCATTTTTATTTGTAATACTTGTAGTATGGGTTTCAGCTATTCTATTTTTCGAAAATGGAAAGGTACATTTATATAAGTGGAAGCTGAGAATTGAAAATCCGGAAGCAGGCTTTATGTCAATCTCAGTCAGTTTGTTACTGTTAATATCATTTAGCTATTCAGTAATTAGATTGAGCACTGGTTCTATATACGAAAGAAATATTGGTGTAATCTGGGCTGCCTTTATCATAATGCTTGTGATATTAGATAGGTATATGAAAGATAATTACAAGACCGCAATATTGTTTGGGTATGTGATTTTCATGATTTCAGTTCTTGGTGGAATTGGCTTTACAAATATTTCATCAGCTTCGAAACTGGAAGCATATTATACAGTTCCAGAAGAATTTGTATATGTAAAAAATGATCAGGTCAAGAGGCTTGGAGAAGGCTTCATTAAGAATACTAACTACGATTCCTTGGAACAGGCGTATGAACGAATAATTGATTTAGACAAAGATAAGTCCTATTTGGGAAGAGTATCAGATTTCTTTTATTTTTACTGTTTTGATATTAAAGGTGATTCAGTTCTCGAAATTAACCCTACTATAAGGGGGTACGGAGCTGCTCAGGAGACAGTGGATTTAATTCGTAAAAACGGAACTATTGTTGGAACAAACCTAAATCCAGTAGATAACTATTATTTTTATCATTGGTTAGTTACTTCAGGAGAATATGTTTATGACGAAAACACCTATGCATTTTATCCAAACCATGGAGAATTTACTGTAGAAGAGGCAAGGGAAAAGAACAAGGCAAGTAATTTGGCTGCCGAAGATTATAATCTCATTTTTTCAGCAGGATCATGGGGGAGTTCAATGGACTGTCTTGAATCTATATTTAAAGATATAAATATAGATTACAAGATAGTTGAGGCTGATGACGGAATAAAAATTGAATTTAATTCGAAAATAAAGGGTGAAGAATTTGATTATTTATATCTTGATTTTGATGGAATTAGTAATCAATATAATTATTTTTATCAAAATGTTTTATGGGATGATAGACCAAAATTGCAAAAACTTCTTACAAAGAGGTATTACAACATGGATAAAATGGTATATATATCCTGGGTCGACGATGTAAATGAAGTACATAATATAGCATGTCAAATAGATGAAGGAAAATTGCTTATACCTATTGGGGCAGCACGAGGCTGGCTTTTTGATTCGCATTCATTTTTGTCAATACAGGTGAGACCAAGTTTTGATGGCGGAAAGATACCCTCTATTAACAAGTTAAGATTATTAAAGCTTCGAGAAGTGAGGTAGGAGAAAGTAAAATTGATAGACAAGGTAACGAGGAATATTTTAAAAAATAGAATTATAATTATTATTTTAATCGGATGTGTATTACGGCTTGCTTTTGTAGGAAAAATACCAGCTAATAATAATTATTTCAGAGATGAAGCATTCTCAGCCTATGAAGCATACTCCATGTTGAATTATGGCATGGATTCCCATGGTTACCATAACCCGGTTTATATGGAGACATGGGGTAGTGGAATGAGTGCTGTGCAATGTTATTTCCAGATGATTTTTATCAAGATTTTAGGATTTAATTCTGTAGCGGTAAGACTTCCACAGGCAATCCTGGGATGTGCCACTTTATTGTTTTTCTATTTGCTATTAAAAGAACTAGCAAATGAACAGGTGGCCTTTTGGTCTACATTGGTGTTGACTGTTAGCCCATGGCACATCAACATGAGCCGTTGGGGACTTGATTGCAATTATTATGTGGGGTTTGTTACCATAGCGCTTTATTTGATTATTACATCAAGAAACGTTTGGTGGAAGACAATAATAGCAGCAGTAATTACAGCTATTGCAATTTACAGCTATGCCTCTCCATGGGTTATTATGCCGGTGCTTGTTTATGGAACACTAATTTATTTGTTTGTTAAGAAAGAGATTTCTCTGAAATCAATTATACTTTTTACGATAATACTTGGAGTTCTTGTGTCTCCACTTTTACTTTTTGTTTTAGTAAACTTAGATGTTATTGGAGAAATAAAGACTGGTTTTATTTCAATACCAAGACTTAGCTATTTTAGAAGTGGCGATGTAAAGCCATCGCTTAAGAATGTAGGAACACTTATTAAATATTTTTGGACACAGTATGATTATGTATCCTTTGATGCTACAAGAATTTTTGGCACCTATTACATTTTCTCAAACCTGTTTCTTGTAATTGGTTTAATTGTAAGTGTAGTAAAAAGAAATGCAAAAGCAATTGTTATGTGGATATGGTTTGCCTGTGGAATATTTATGGGCTTGTCCATCGAGACAAATTTTCAGAGATTAAACATTCTATTCCTTCCTTTAATTTTCTTTATTGGAACAGGAATTACTTTTGTAATAGATTGGGTAAAGAAATATAAAAAGGCAACAGTAGCGGTGATAACAGCATTGTACGGTGTTAGTGTCATTCTGTTTGCAGGATATTACTTTACAGACTACAACGAAATGATGGATAGAGTTTGGCCTGCAGGCGCAGAGGCAGCTATTCAGTTTGCTATGCAGTATGATGGCACCATTCACGTATCGGGAATGAGACATCCAATTGTATTATGCTACAGCAAATATCCTGTTGATAAATATGTGGAGACTGTAGAATACGAAGATGACCATGCAAAATTCTTACAGCCTATCCGATGGGAAGGTTATGATTTTACAGATTATACAGTAAATGATGCAGTGTCTGGAGACGTATACATCTGCTTAATTGATTCGACAGAAGATGTAGAGTGGATGCAGACTAAGGATATGTCATTTGCTCAGTTTGGAATGTATTACGTGGCTGTAGCCAATTAACAAACTTGGAAGGGAAAAATATGGTAGACGTTAGAAAAAAGACATTAATGGATTATCTATACTCACCAACAGCGCAGAGATTTATGTTTGCGTTGTTCTTGGGAATGGAATTTTTCTATGCATTAAGATTCGGATATGATGATATTTTCTTAGGACATAAGCCATTCTTTATAATGGTTTTATTTGCCCTGTATTATTTTTTTGATCCTGAGAGAAAGATTAATCCTTTTAACTTCTCCTTTTTTATATTGCTCATGGCTTACTTTATTATGGGTATGTATAAATTTATTAATGAACCAATTATGGGAAAGGATTGGGATTATACAACAAATGCATGGGGACTACCTATGATTTATTGTCTAGGACGATTATCTGTAGGAAATAGAAAAGATGTATTGGAAAAAAAAGCGTTTACAGTATTAACTACGTTTGCCTTAGGAATGTATATTCAGGGAATTTTGAATTACTCAAGAATTCTAGAAGTATTTGGTGGTGACGGAATAGTTGGTGGTACAGCTTTCTTTGATCACACAAAGCTTTGGGGAAGAAATGCCTACGATATTGGTTTTACAGTATTATTTGGTGGTTTGTTTTATGCTTTTCTAGTCAGAAAACAAAATAAAAAATTCTTTATATTTGAAATAATTGCCTGCGCAATAGGCGTAGGAATTAATTTATATTTTATTGGCCGAACAGCAGTGTTCATTATAGTGGTAGTATTTTTGACAATGGCTATTCTTTATGTGTTGATAGGACATAGAGAAATAATTGTAAAGTATAAAAATATACTTTGGGGAATAGTAGGATTAATAGCCCTTTTTCTTGCATCTTATTCGTTAAATATTGGTGGATTTGCAGATGCTTATGACAATTCGTTCCTTGGAAGAGACGGTGGTGTATTTAGAAATGTTCGTCTTCTTACTTGGAAAGGTGGAATAATTAGCATTTTTAAGTATAAAAAAGGTGGTTGGAAGCTAAATCCAGATAAATATGTTTTGGAATATGCTCATAACAGTTGGCTTGAGTTTGGAAGAAAATATGACATAGTGATATTCGCCTTTTTATGCTTGTTCCTTATAGTTTCAATAATAGTAGATTTAAAACTGATAAGAGAATATGGAAAGAAGTATAAGGTAGTATTTTTCGCGGTAGGTTCTAAGTTTGCGTTTTTCATTATTTCTATGATGAATCCAGATTGCTATTTAGCAATGGATGTACAGTACTTATTTATGTTTGTTTGTGGTATTGTAAGTGGAATATATGCTGTTGCCGATTCTGCAGATTACACAAGCTTAGGAGCAACCTATTCATGGAACCGATATAGACATGTAGTCTGCACCTTTTCACTTTTAATGTTTGCATTTATAGGTATCGTATATACGGATTGGTACGTATATGAAATAAAGATGCTTCCAGCAATGATATTACCAGCCTTTGCATTTTTAGCGGGTTCAATGTGTCCAAAAGGGAAATGGAGAAATATTGGATTAACCTTTGTTTGTGGTATCAGCATAGTTATTGCAATCTATATGAGACACATTTCAAAGCAGACAGAATACTACGTAGCAGGTTATTATATGGATCCTTTCAAGAAGGTAATTGTTGAGAAGGGGGCATATACTGGCCTTTGGATTATTCCTATAGCACTAGTGGCTGGATTTGTATTATATAAGATAAGATTTAACAAGGCTCTTACAGCAATTATTCCAACTATAGTTACAGGAGCTGTATTTGCATCATTTATTAAGAATAATAGAATCCCATATATCAAGGAAGCTCTTAGATTAATCTATTACACACAATTTAGACTCTACAGAGCATGGGAAAAGGAAAACAAGATTCCAATGCAGTTTGGTATTTCTTGGAGATGGGCTCACGAGAATAAGTCGGGCGTACTTACATCCTTTAATACCTGGCTGGATTTTGATAGAGATTACGGACTTATTGTATTTGGTCTGTTACTAGCCTTTGAAATATGGGCATTTGTTTGTCTTATAAAGGTTATTAAGAATAAAGATAAGCAGCTTTCAGATTATGTATTAATAGTGGCATTTGTATTATTCAATTATCACTTTATGTTTGAGGCAGCTGCATATAATTGTAAATATATTTTCATACTTGGAATGTTCATTTATGGAATGATTTGCAAATCTGCTACAGATGAAGATGAGGGATCAGAGTTAGAATGGAAACCAGAATTCCTGAAAAAAATAAAAGCATAGATAAAATCCTGTATTTGCTGGTAATAGCAGGTGTGATATTAGCTATTTCTATTCCAGCGTTTCGAAGTGGAATCTACAATGGATTTGATTTATGGTTTCATTTAGGAAGAATTGAATCGATATCTAGGGAACTAGCGAATGGCCAATTCCCAGTGCGATATGAGACCCTGAGCTGGTATGGAAACGGATACGTATCAAGCATTATGTATGGGAATATTTTCCTGTACATACCTGCGTTACTCCACATATTAGGAGTGGAGACTTATAGATGCTATAACATCTATGTGATTATAGTAAACGCCATTGGCACAGGAATTTGCTTATATAGTTTCAAAGGTCTATTTAAGAATAAATACTGGTTTCTAATCTCAACTGTCATGTATATGATGGCTGGATACTATATCTCTAATGTATATATGCGTGCAGCAGTGGGAGAGTATACAGCTACGATTTTTATCCCACTTGTGGTGTATGGTATATATAGGATTTATTTTGAGAATAGCGAGGCCAGCTCAATCAAAAAAGTGTTGCCATTAGTAATTGGAGTTACTGGTATTATCCAGTCTCATGTACTTACAACGCTCATGATAGCAATGGCAGTACTTGTATTTATTATAGTGTACCTTAAGGACACTATTAACAATATTAAGCCATTATTGCTGGCACTACTTTTAGTATTAGCTATAAATGCATTCTTTTTAATACCATTTATAGATAGCTATACATCTTATGTTTTCAATGCAAGTGTAGAGACTGTAGGTGTAAATATTCAAAAGAATGGATTATATCTTAGTCAGATTCTGGGGCTCTTCCCAGAGGCCAAAGGAGCCAGAGTAGATTGGTCTAGCGAAGGTAAAGAGTATCTTCGAATAGGAATGCTTCATGTAATATCATTATTTATGATGATTTTACTGATAGCTTTTAAAAAGAAATTTATTGTTAATGATGAGCAGAAAAAGTCGTTTAGATTAGCATGCACAGTATTTGGCATCGGAGCTATAGCAGCATGGATGTCTACGGCATATTTTCCGTGGTCAGTATTTGCTGGAGATAATGCAATTTCAAATATAATGAGAAGCGTACAGTATCCTAGCAGATATTTAGTGATACAGACTGTTTGCTGGAATATTTGTGGTGTGTATGCCTTAAAGATATTTAGCGAACAGATTTCGCTGGCAAAGAATAAGATTTTTAAAACCTGCGTGCTATTAGCAGTATTATTTGTAGCACTGCTACAGACAGGAATCTTCATGTATACACTGTCATGCTACAATCGCACAATCCAGACTGTAGAAGGACATGACGCTATCGCAGATGGATTATATTTGAAATATGGAACTGATACAGAAAAACTTGCTTCCGAAGCAATACTTTTGACAGGAGAGGCAACAGTAGAAGATCTTGGTTATAATGGTCGTTGGAGAGAGATTAATATAGTCAATTCGTCAGAAGATGAGGCCACTATATTAGTTCCAATCTTCGATTATAAATATATTCACGCATATGATTCGAATAATAGGGAATTGACACTCGAGTCAACAGAGAATAACCAGTATAGCATTACTGTTGCAGAAGGTTTTTCAGATAAGATTCGAGTAGGCTTTGTAGAGCCAACATTATGGCGTATATCAGAAATGATTAGCTTAATAACAATCATTTTTTTAGGAGTAAAATGGATACTAATAAAAAAATCGTACACATAAGTTTAAATAGTTTATTCACAGATGGCTGGTCTTATCAAGACCAGCTTCTTACCAAATATCACAAAAAAATGGGAATGGAGGTCACAGATATTACTTCCCATTGGATTAATGATGATAAGGGTAATGTAGTCTGGGATGACAGAAATGAATATGTTAATGCTGACGGAGTAAAGGTTATCCGCCTTTCTATGAAAGGAAAGGACGAATTTACCAAGAAGCTAAAAAGATTCGTAGGCTTGGCAGAGACCCTTGAAAAGGAGCAGCCAGATATTCTTTTTCTTCACAGCGTTAGCTTTCAGGATATCACTGTAATAGTTGATTATGTGAAAAAGCATCCGGAGGTGACAGTATACGCTGACAATCATGCTGATTTCTCCAACTCTGCTACAAACTTTGTATCAAAGAATATTCTTCATAAAATAGTATGGAAGCATTATGCTAGAAAGCTTATTCCTTACGCTACAAAGTTTTATGGTGTTATGCCAGCAAGAGTAGATTTCCTTAGAGAGGTTTACGGTCTCCCTGCAGAAAAGCTGGAGCTTTTGGTAATGGGTGTAGATGATGACGAGGTGCCAAAGGCGCTGGCGCCAGAGACTCGCTCAGGAATCAGAAAGCAGTACGGTATTGCCGAGGATGATATTCTTATCATCACTGGCGGCAAGATAGATATGGCTAAGCGCCAGACAGTTACTCTTATGAAGACTGTAAATAAGCTTGCCAATCCAAAGATTAAGCTTATTGTATTTGGTTCGGTAGTAGATGAGCTAAAGGATGCTGTAAAGGAGCAGTGCAGTGACAACTGCCAGTACATAGGCTGGATTGATTCCAACAGGACATTGGAGTATTATGGCAGTGCTGATTTGGTAGTGTTCCCAGGTAGACATTCAGTATTCTGGGAGCAGGTGGTTGGCATTGGAAAGCCAATGATTTGTAAATATTGGAACGGAACCACCCATGTGGATTTAGGTGGAAATGTGAAGTTCCTTTATGAGGATACAGAAGAGGAATTGGAAAAGGTTATCACTTCGGTCCTCAATTCACCTGAAGAATACAATAACATGAAGCAGATAGCAGAAACTAAGGGAATGAAAGCCTTCTCTTACAGTCAGATTGCTAAGCAGAGCATGGGATTAATATAAGGAATAAATAATGAAGACTAGAGCAAAAGAATGGATTAAGCGAGATTACGTCCAATCATTTATCATATGTTTTATAATAGCTTGCCTTGCTTTATTACCACTGGTAATAAAGGGCAAGGGTTTTTTTGTGTTAACAAATGATTTTAATGATCAGCAGATTCCATTTACAATCGGATTACATAACGCCTTGTTAGACGGTGGCTTTAGAGGCTTTAGTTGGGATGTGGATTTAGGTACCTCTACCATCCAGGCCTACAGCTTCTATGAGCTTGGTGGTCCTTTCTTTTGGTTTAGCATGCTGTTTCCAGCAAATGTATTCCCATACATCGTAGGCTGGTTATTCATGCTCAAGTTCGCCTTTGCAGGTGTGACCTCATGCTTGTATCTGAGAAGATTTGTTAACGATAGCAAGTGGGCAGTACTTGGCTCAGTGCTTTATGCATTTTCAGGCTTCTCTTTAATTAACATGTTGTTCTATCATTTCCATGACGCCATCATCTTCTTCCCATTGATGCTGATTGGCTTGGAAATCTTTAAGGAAAAGAACGACTGTAGACTCTTCGTATTTACGATATTTTTAAATTGCTTTATCAACTATTTCTTCTTTATAGGAGAGGTAGTGTTCCTTGTTATTTATTATCTCTTTAGATTTGCTAGCAAGGATATTAAGACACTTATAACAGACATAATTAAATGCGTTGGCTGTGGCATACTGGGTGTGGCCATGGCTGCCTTTATGTTTATTCCAAACATCATATATGTTAAAGGTAATCCAAGAACAGGACAGTTTAAAGGCATTATCGACATGCTCCATACCACTCTTGCAGATTACATGTATATCCTAAAGAGCTTACTGCTTCCAGTGGAGACTATGACTTCTGTCAGCGTCATCTCTGAACAGAATTTCTCCAGCCATGGAATGTACATGCCACTTCTTGGACTTGTGCTTGTGATAGTTTATGTTATTAGAAAGAGAGACTGGCTTTCAAGAATAATTGTATTCTGCACTATAGCCAGCTTTATTCCACTTCTCAGTGATTTATTTTATCTGTACAGTGCAGCACAGATGAGATGGTGGTATATGTTCAGCCTTATGGTGGCACTTGCATCTATAAGAATGCTTGAGGATCCTGATGTTCAGGCTACGAAGCTAGGAACAAGGATTTATATTATCGCTATCGCGGCATATGTAGTATTAATAAATATTCTTAATGCTTTGAAGGTGCAGGACAATGAATGGATTCGTCTGCCAATAAGATTCTACGCGTTTGTAGCGCTAGCAATAATTGGTGCCGTTGCAACCTATAAGATTGTAGCTAAGTCAGCAGACTATTATAAAACCGTATTTACGAATGTTTGCATGTTTTCTCTTGGTCTTATGCTATGCACCACATACATATATAAGACCTGCGACTGGATGGGCTATCAGGCTTACAAGCAAAAGTATGATATTGCAAAAGAGCTGGAATTACCTAGCCAGCAGTACCGACTTAACAATACTATGAATCTGATCAGTATGGAGGCTCATGTAGCAGGCTTCACCAATCAGACTTCCACAAATGCAAACAGCATTATAGAGTTCGAGGATCTTTTTGATTACTATCACAATGTGGCGGGAATGCCAAAGAATGATGTTCCAGGTTTGGCAGCTTTACTTGGCGGAAAGTACTACTTGATGTATGAGGAAAGTGCTGGAACAGTAGTGGCTGAGTACGACACAGATTTAGGCAAGGCATATCTTATGGAGACAGGAGCCTGCCCTATCGGCTTTGCGGTAGATTCCTACATTACATTAGATGAATTAAAGAGCCTTCCAGTAAATCAGCGTGCAATTGCGCTTATGGATAGCGCAGTGCTGGCAGAGGAAGATATTACAGCTGATATAAAGGCTGATTTAACAGAAACAAAAGCTACTGACATAGATTTTGATAAATCTATTGATGACTATGTTGTAGAAAACACTTATGGCTCAGTTCTTGGATTTACTAAGGACGGCCATGGAATGAAATGTGTCACAGGCTACGAGCAGGACACATACGTATATTTCAGCGTTCCATATGATGAGGGCTGGACAGCCACAGTAGATGGAACGGAAACAGAGATAATAAAGTCTGGTGGAATGATGCTTATAAAGGTTCCATCAGGAAATCATAATGTAGAGTTTAGCTACTATACACCAGGGCTTAAGCTGGGACTTGTTGTTGCAGCATTAGGCTGGGTTGCATTTATTGGAATGATTATCATTTTCAGACGTAAGAAGGGATAATAAGATGAGCGTAACAAATACCATCGAATTAAAAATTAAGGAATTCATTGGTCGATTAGCAGAGGCACAGAAGTATGCTTTCTTTTCTGCAATAATCTTTGGATTATTAGCTCATGGCTTTGTATTGACCAACAGACTTTCAGTTCATGATAACAGCCATTGTCTTTTTGATCTTGGCGCCTCTTACGAGGTAAACAGATGGGGGCTTGGAATTCTTTATAAACTTATGGTATTAAGCACAAAGACTTTTTCACTTCCTCTGTTTAATGGATTTATGTCCATTGTATTCATTGGAATTGCAGCCATGCTTCTCATGGATATATTCGAGGTGAAGTCAAAGCTTGTAGCAGTAATTATTGGCGGTCTCATGGTGGTGTTCCCAATGGTCACAAGTGTATTCTCCTTCATGTTTACAAGCTGGCCATATTTCCTTGGATTGATTTTCGCTTTCCAGGCTGCAAGGGTGCTTACAAAGGAATTATCAGTAAAGAGCCTTATAATCAGTTCCCTTTGGCTGGCACTTACACTTAGTATTTATCAGGCATATTTGGGAGTGGTGGTAACATTATTCCTTGTAAAGATGTTGCTGGATGTAATCGATGGTAAGACAGAATCTGTAGCAGCATATGCTATAGCAGGTGTATCATCTTTAGTAGAGCTTGGATTAGGCCTTGGTATATGGGCCGTAATCTCAAAGATATTTATGAAGGTAAAGAATATTACCCCAAACGACTACAAGGGATGGACTGAGCCATATAACATCGCAAAGTTCCCAAAGGTATTTGTTAATGCTATTAAAAACTTCCTTACATTCAGAATGGAAGGAATTAACGCTCTAAGATATCTTAGAATGCTTTCACTACTAATATTTATTTTAGCTGTAGTGATGATTGTGATGCTTTTAATCAAATCACAGGCCAAGCTTGCAGTGAAGCTTTCTTCAATCGTGGGCGCAGCGCTTATTCCTGTAGCCATGATGGTGGTATATCTCTTATCTACCAGCGATATGTTTGCAGTTACTACACTCATGATTTATGCAGAAGTGTTTGTATTTATTATTCCGCTGATTCTCATAGAAAGATTTGAAGGCTTTGAGAACGCACTAGTAAACAAAGCAGCACAGTGCACATCTTTACTTTTGATTTTCTGCACATCAGTTGTGACTATCGGATATGTATATCTCGATAATGCTGCCTACAACAAGGCTGCTATTTTCCAAGAGCAGGCTGTGGTGTATATGACAGCACTTCTTGCAAATATTAAAGCTACAGATGGTTTTTCTGATGATATGGAGATTGTGTTTGTAGGCTTTAATAATATAGCTGATGAGACTATCAATGAAGTTGCAAGAAAAGAAGAGCTTGATGGTATTCAGTTAGAAAAGTATTATAATTCCTTGGAAGAGATGCTTAACTACGGTGTGAATATTCAGTTCGCCCGTGACCATCTTGGTATCGGAAATGAAAAAATGGTTATGGAGGATATGGAAGAGATTACCAGCCTGCCACAGGTACAGGCTATGCCTACATATCCTAATGAGGGAAGCATAGCTATAATCGATAATAAAGTAATTGTTAAAATGGGTGAAGCGAATTAATGAGTGATAAGAAAAAAATATGGGTTTTCCTGATTGCTGTAATGACTCCTATAGTAGGATGCTTGTTATTGCTTTTGAGTCAGGGAATTGCACCATGGGATTTTTCACTGGCAACTACAAATTGGAATGATGAGCCAATGTACTATAAGCAAATCGAAGGTATGGTACATTTTGGCACTCCACAGGGCTTCTTTGGATATAACGAGAGCCACTCAGTATATGGAAATTTTGGTGGATGGACACCAGCAAACCTGATTCCATATTATTTGGTAGGCAAAGTATTTGGTTGGCACTTTGGAACTCCAGTTATATTTAATCTTTGTTTATGGATTTTAGTATTTGGCTTTTTTGCGATAGTTTTAAAGCCGACTTTAAATCAGCAGATTTTCACATCACTTTCATTTATTGCATATTTAAGTGGAAGCAGATATATTTTTTCAACAACACCAGAAGCATTCATTTCTGTGTCAGTAGTACTGTTTGCAATTTCATTCATTAAGTTTTTTGAAAAGGATTCTAAGTTAGTATGGCTGGTCATTTGCGATATAATGATGATATGGCTTACCTTGCTTAGAGGCTTTTATGGAATATTTGGTGTGTTGATTTTGGTGGCCATGTTTATAAAGGCTGACAAGAGGATTGAATGGCAGAAATGGCTTGTCCAGATAATCTTAATGTTTGTTGCTTTAATAGGCTTTATTCTTTTAGCTAAATATCTGGAGGCTCCATATATGGCTGGAGGAGATATTAGCGGCGAAGCATTATTTAGCATAAAGTCATTAATAAAGAGCGGTATACTAGGTGTAATAGAAGCACTGAAATACATGGTTGAGGCGGTAAAGCTTCAGTCCATGAGAGGCTGCTGGTATATTGGTTATATTGCTATTATGGTATGGACCTTGGTAAAGGGTATAAGGAATAAGAATGCTATGTTTATTTCTGTTGCAGCAGCATTATTAATCGTGCTTGCATCCATGTTTGTCCTTTATAATGCCAAGGAAGGCTCCAGACAGTTGATGTCGCTTACTATTGCAGGATTAATGCTGATTCCTTTATATGAAGATAAAAAGCCAGTTTGTATTTCATTTGTAATAGTGATAGCATTATTATTCTGGCTGGACGGAGAAAGCTTCTTTAAGCAACTGTCCATTGATGCTGATGGCGAAAGAGAAACACTATATCTCACAGCTCAGAAGGAACTTTCAGATTTGATGCCGATTGCTGAGGATGAATGGGATAACACAGTGATTTATTCCAGAACAGTAAATCATCAGGATATGATGGCGCTTCCAGCAGGAATGGGAATTAACTTTTGCCTTAATGAATATATAAAAGATAATTTTGATGAGTTATCATCTAAATATGTAGCAGTCAGAATAGATGACGATATTGAAAGATTTTTACAGGAGCAATCTTGTGAGAAAGTATATTCGTTTAATGACACTGTAGTATACAAATTGAGATAGAAAAGAGGAAATGAAATGCTATTTTCAGCAGTAATACCGGTGTATGGCTGTAGAGCTGCACTTCCAGAATTACATAGAAGATTGACAGAGACTTTCTCTGCCATGACAACTGAGTACGAGATCGTTCTTGTAAATGATAATTGTCCAGAGAATTCATGGGAAGTAATCGAGGAATTATGCGCAAAGGATTCTCACGTTAAGGGAATTGAGCTTTCGCGTAACTTTGGTCAGCAGAATGCCATCCTTGCAGGACTTAATCACTGCACTGGTGAATGGGTTATCGTTATGGACTGCGATCTGCAGGACAGACCAGAAGAAATCCCTAGATTATATGCAAAAGCGCAGGAAGGCTATGATGTTGTCTTCGCTAGAAGAGCTGACAGACAGGATTCAAAGATAAAGCTTTTCTGGGCTAGTCGTTTCTATAAGGTTTACAATTTTGCTACTGACGGTACCTATGATGGAGCCTTATGTAACTTCTCAGTAGTAAACAAAAAGGTAATCAAAGAATATTGTGCTATGCCAGAGCAGTATCGTGATTACGTAATGTATATCAAATGGCTGGGCTTTAGAACTACAGCTATTGATGTAGAGCACAATGCAAGATTCGAGGGCGAAAGCTCCTACACCTTTCAGAAAAAGGTTAATCTTGCCATCGAGCTTCTTACTTCACAGTCTGATAAAATGTTACGACTGGTTGTGGGCTTAGGCTTTGGAATGACATTACTGTCGTTTATTGCTATAATTTTAATTGTGATTCAGTATTTTATTGCAGATGTGGATCCAGGCTGGTCTAGTATAGTTGCTTCCAATTTTCTGATTGGAGGACTTACTATCATGACTATAGGAATGGTTGGTATCTACGTGGGCAATATATTTGTCCAGACAAAGGACAGACCAAAGTTTGTTATCAGACAGATTCTGAATGATGACAGCGAAGAGAGGTAGAATTAATTGAAGAAATTAGCAATCATAGGTGCTTCGTACTTACAAGTGCCTTTGATTAATAAAGCAAAAGACCTTGGATATGAGACGCATGTATTTGCATGGGCTGCCGGAGATGTTGGCGAGACTCTTGCAGATTACTTTTATCCAATAAGTATTGTTGAAAAAGAACAGATTTTAGAAAAGTGTCAGGAGATTGGTATCGATGGCATTTGTACCATCGCATCCGACCTTGCTACAGTCCCAGTGAATTATGTAGCACACCACATGGGCTTGGCGGGAAACAGTCTTGAGTGCACGGAAAAGTCCACAAATAAATGGGCTATGCGAGCAGCCTTCGAAGCGAATGGAGATCCTTCTCCAAAATGCGTAAAGGTACAGAATAAAGAGGATTACCAGGGAGTGGATTTCCAGTATCCAGTAATTATAAAGCCTTTGGATCGTTCAGGTAGCCGAGGCATCACAAGAGTGGATAATCCTGCAGAGCTTGATGCAGCTATCGAGGCTGCAAAGGAAGTGGGCTTTGAAAAGGCGGCTTTAATAGAAGAATTTGCTACAGGCACTGAGTACAGTATCGAGTGCGTTAGTTACAAGGGTGAGCATACACTATTAGCCATTACTAGAAAGTTTACAACAGGAGCACCTCATTTTATTGAGACAGCACACAGTGAGCCAGCAAACCTTACACCTGAAATGGCTGAAAAGGTAAAGAATACAGTGTTCCATGCACTGGATAGTCTTGAGATTAAAAACAGTGCTTCACACTCTGAGCTAAAGATAGATAAGGACGGAAATATTCGTATTATCGAAATCGGTGGCAGAATGGGTGGCGACTGTATCGGCAGCAGCCTTGTAGAGCTTTCCACAGGAGTGGACTTCGTAAAGGCGGTAATAGATATTGCTCTTGGTCAGAAGCCAGAGGTTACTCATACTAAAAAGGGCTATGCCATCATCAGATATGTCTTTAGTCAGGAAGACAAGGATATTATGGATGAAGCCATGAGAAAAATGCCAGAAGCTGTAATAGAGCATGAAATCATGGACAGCCTAGAGGGAGAGATTACAGATAGCTCTACCAGATATGGCTACTTTATTATGAGTGATATGGATGGTGCCATTAGAAAGTACCTTCCTTCAGATATTTGATTTTAAAATTAAAAAGCGTATAGTATACACTATGTTAAATTAACAAACGTTTAAACAAGCGAGGTATAACTATGATTCTATTTAATGTACCACCATTAGTTGGAACAGAGGAGAAATATATTAAGGACGCTATTGCTAAGCACAAGATTTGCGGTGATGGCGAATATACTAAAAAATGTAATGCATGGTTCGAGGAGAAGACAGGTTCACCAAAGGTTCTTCTCACAACTTCATGCACACATGCTACAGAGATGGCTGCACTTTTATGTAATATTCAGCCAGGTGATGAGGTTATTATGCCATCCTTCACCTTTGTATCTACAGCAGATGCATTCGTGCTCAGAGGAGCAAAGGTTGTATTTGTAGACATTCGTCCTGATACTATGAATATCGATGAGAACAAAATCGAGGCTGCTATTACAGAAAAGACAAAAGCTATCGTGCCTGTTCACTACGCAGGTGTTGCTTGCGAGATGGATAAGATTATGGATATCGCGCGCAGACATAACCTTTGGGTGGTTGAGGATGCTGCTCAGGGTGTTATGAGTAAATATAAGGGCAAAGCTCTTGGCACAATCGGTGATTTCGGTTGCTTCAGCTTTCATGAGACAAAGAACTACTCAATGGGTGAAGGTGGAGCTATCCTTATCAAGAATCAGGATATGGTAGAGCCTGCTGAAATCATTCGTGAGAAGGGTACTAACCGTGCAAAATTCTTCCGTGGACAGATTGATAAGTACACATGGGTAGAGGCTGGTTCTTCATACCTTCCTTCAGAGCTTAATGCTGCATACCTTTACGGTCAGCTTGAGGAAGCGGATAAGATTTTTGATGACAGAATGAATTCTTGGAACGAGTATTACAAAGCTTTCAAGGATTTAGCAGATGCAGGCAAGATTGAGCTTCCTACTATTCCAGAAGGTTGCGAGCACAATGCTCACATGTTCTACCTTAAGTGTAAGGATTTGGAGGAGCGTACAGCTCTTATCAGCTTTGCTAAGGAAAATGATATCCTCATGGTATTCCACTACATCCCACTTCACTCAGCACCAGCAGGAAAGAAGTACGGAAGATTTAGTGGCGAGGATGTTTACACTACAAAGGAAAGTGAACGTTTAGTCAGATTACCACTTTACTATGGTTTTACTAAGGAAGACAGAGATAAGGTAATCCAGACTGTTAGAAAGTTTTATGAAGGCAAGTAATAATGAAAATTGAAGGTGAAAGAGTTTTTTTAACGCCTATTACATATGATGATTGTGAGGATTATATTAGATGGAGAAATAGTGATTTGATAAAATCACGTTTCATTTACAGAAAGGACCTTACAGTTGAAGACCAAAGAAATTGGATTAAAAATATGGTTGAAACTGGTAAGGTTGCTCAGTTCATCATATGGGACAAAAATGACAATAAGAAGATAGGTTCAGTATATTTACAGAAGATTGATCAGGATAAAAAGGATGGAGAATTTGGAATCCTTATTGGAGAGGTTGATTATTTAAACGGCGGACGCGGAAGTGAGGCCGCCAGATTAATCAATCGATATGGTTTCGAGGAACTTGGTCTAAAGAAGATTTATCTTAGAGTTCTTGCTTCTAATGACAGGGCTATTCATACATATGAAAAAGTTGGATTCAGACCTGAAAAAGATGGGGCAAAAAAATATATTGAAATCGATGGTGTAGACACAGAAGTGTTGTTTATGTCAGTAGAGAACGCGGAGTAGATAACATGAAATATTCATTTGTAATTCCCTGCTATAGATCCGAAAAGACACTTGGTAAAGTAATTGATGAAATTCAAGCTAAGATGTCTGAGATGAATCATCAGGATTACGAAATAATACTGATTAATGATTGCAGTCCAGATAATACCTGGGGTACTATCAGAAATCTATGCAGCAAGAATGAAAATATAATAGGTATAAATCATGCGAAAAACTTCGGTCAGCATGCTGCACTGATGGCAGGCTTCCATTTTGTTTCAGGCGATATTGTGATTTGCTTGGATGATGATGGTCAGACACCTGCTAATGAAGTGGACAAGCTATTAGCAAAGGTGATTGATGAAGATTATGATGTGGCTTATGCCGAGTATGCTCACAAGCAGCACTCTGGTTTTAGAAACTGGGGCAGTCATGTTAATAAAGTGATGACTGAGGTAATGCTTGGAAAGCCAAAGGAGCTTTATATCTCTAGCTACTTTGCTGCAAAGAGATATATTGTGGATGAAATGCTTAATTATAAGGGCGCTTATCCATACGTAATCGGTCTTGTTCTTAGAACTACAAGAAATATTTGCAATGTAGAGGTAAATCATAGAGAAAGAACTGAAGGAGCATCAGGCTATAATTTCAAGAAGCTTCTTGGATTATGGATGAATGGTTTTACATCCTTCTCAATACTTCCTCTTCGAATTGCATCCTATGGTGGAAGTGCTATTGCATTTATAGGATTTATATACGCTTTATATGTAATAATTCGTAAAATCGTAGCTCCTACTGAGTACCTTGGATGGAGTTCTACAATGGCTGTTTTACTTATTTTAGGAGGTTTAATCTTATTAGTATTAGGTCTCATAGGTGAGTACGTAGGACGAATTTTTATAAGCATTAATAATTCGCCACAGTATGTCATTAAGAATATAATCAACTACGATAGCGTTGAGAACAAAAATTAAACGAGGAAAATATGGATCAAAATCTATTACAGGATACTAGTAAAAAAAGATTATCATTTTTTGCCGGCATGATGTTTTTAGGTGCCATACTTATTTTGGTATATTCAGCCCTGACAGGAAATGATAATCAGAAGTTTACGGATATTGTAGTGGAGTTTACTGCTATGGATGGCAGTAATAAAAGTGCTGAGAGAACAATGTTTTATTTGTTCTCTTTTTTTGGTGCATTTATTTACGGACTCTACTTCTTAATTGGAAAATACGGAAAACATAAAGAGGATGCTGTGACTTGGAACAGGGGCAGCTTTGTTACAGTAGGACTTGCAGTTTCTCTTATTACTAATCTGGTTTTATATAAGACCATAAGCTGGATTGTGCTGGGAGCGTTGATTATAACTGCCGTAGCCAGAATAAAAAACAGAGATCTGGTTGTATCAGGCGCGGCTTTTGTGTTTATAGCTGTATACGCTATATGCGGCATATACAGAGCTTTTGTGTTCTTCGGTGGAACAATACCAGCAGGAGAGAAGAAGATTGCTTTATTAGCCTTTATTATCTCTATGGTGGTATTCCTATTTGGGAAAAGTGAAAAAGTTTATATGAGAGGAATCCTAATAGGACAGCTTTTGATTCCTTTTACTCTTTTGATTTATATCACCTCAAACTATATGTATGGAACAGAGCTTTATAAGATAAACATTCCAAAAAGGGCTCTGATTTTAGTTTTAGCAATTATTGCCGCTTTCGTGGCAGAGGCAGTATTGAAGATTAAAAAAGAATGGAATAGCCCTGATGGATTGGGCAGTGTGCTTACACTGGGGGCGTGCACATCTATCATGTCCTTCAACAGATTTAGCGGCACGGGCTCTATCGTGCCAACAGATCTTCATCACCCTTTTGAAAATATTATTGGATACTCGCAGATATTCGAACTTGGACAGAAGCCTTTCTCAGAATATATTCCTGTATCTGGAATGTATCCACTTCTTCAGGGATGGGTGTTTAAGGTGTTTGGACATGGATTAGCATCATTCTATTACCTTACACAGAATTTATTCTATCTGCTTATTCTGACAGCCATTGTTTATTTACTGAGAAAACAGTTAAAGGCAGAGTGGGTACTTCTAATCTCTATCGTATTTACGATGACAGATTACAACAGAGTAGCACTTATAGCGCCTATCACCTTGCTTTTGGCATGGCCAAGCCTGATTCAGAAAAAGAATCTATGGCTCAAGGCATGGTTTTTGACCAGCTTTGTGCACGGCCTCTATTATCCGGTATTTGGTGCAGCAGTATGTTTTGGCTTCCTTCCACTTGGAATATGGCAGATATACACCTATGCAAAATCAGGCCAGCTCTTAAGGGACGTTAAGACGGTTAAATTCTGGGCATGGTGGATAGTATGTTTTGTTCCAGTCATCTGCGGATTGGGATGGTTGCATGGAACAGTAAAGCATATGCTGGCTATGGGAGCACAGACTATTTATGCTGATGGCATGGCTCGCTTTGGACAGATGGCACCAGAAAATTTCCTGTCCTATATCTCAAATATGCCAGCAAAGGTAATCCTGTATTATATCCTTTCTTATCTGATTGTCATTGCCATTGTATGGCTTTCGGTGGCGCTGTTCTTAAAGAGCGGAAATGTATATATAGAAAATAAGAGAATTAGAATCAATAATCCTGAGAATGGCTTTTTAGCTCTTTCAATGGGACTAATGATGTTAGTTTCCTTTAGCTATACAGTTGTACGCTTTGATTACAATGAAATCTATGCACGAAGCTATGGTGTGGTGACTGCAGCCTTTGTAATATTAATAGTTCTGATTGGGCGATTCATTAAAGACGAAAATAGGAATACACTTTGGATATTCGCATTTGCGATATTTATTATTTCTGTGGTTTCAGCAGAGGGAGTACTTCATATTGGAGATGGTTCAAAAATGGAAGCCAGCTACACAGTCCCTGAGGGATATGTGTACGTGGCAAATGATAAGCCAAGACTGGGAGAGTGCTTCATCGAGCAGAGCGAGTATGAATATGTTACTCGTACAAACAACTATGTAGACACTCTTGGAAGAGATAATTCTTACTTTGGCTTGGTAGACAGTTTTGGCTTGTTCTATCTCTGTGATATCAAGGGTGATTCTGTAATGGAAATCCTGAACACCATAAAGGGTTATGGTGCAGTAGAGGAGAGTATAGAAAATATTAAGGCAAACGATTCTATAGTAGGTCTTAATGTTAATCCACTGAGAAATTATTATCTGTATCATTGGTTGCTAACATCAGGAGAATATGTATTTGATAATAACGCAAGATTATTCTTACCTAATGATGGAAGTGTATCAAGGGAGCAGATACTTGCTCAGAACAACAATGTAACACTGCCGCTTGATTACGTTGCAGAGGATATTGGCAAGGTGGCTGGTTCTTTTGGAAGCTCTATGGATACCCTCGAGTCTATATTCACAGAGCCAGACATTAGTTATAACTTATCAACCAAGGGAGATGAAGTAGAAGTATCCTTTGATAAAGTCTTTGATGGTAATGATGCAGATTTCATCTATCTTGAATTCGAGAATCGGGCACAAGACTACAGCTATGTGTTATATGACAATCATTCAGTGGTAGAGCAGAGTGCAGCAGGTATAATAAAAGGTTTGCTGAGAAAAGAATATAACCCTGACACCAAGGTTACGGTATCATGGATTAGTGATATGGGTGAAAAATGTTCTCAGACCTGCAACATGGACGAAGGCAAGCTACTTTTTCCTGTAGGCGCAGTGAGAGGCTGGCTGATGAATTCCCACTCTAAGCTAACAATCACTGTTACAAAGGGCGGAAACGAAATAAAGGTTCCTGTAATAAAGACACTTAGAATGCTTAAATGCAGAGAGGTGGAGTAAAAAAGAAATGCTATGGCCAAGGAATGGTCATAGCATTTCTTTGTATAGTGTTAAATATTCTTTTATAGTCTTTTCATTTGAAAGATTGGCATCTGATTTTGAGATACTATCAACGGATGATAATGCCTCAAGTATTGCACCTGCATTTTTATCCTTTAAGGTTACTCCAAAGAGATTTGCACTTTCAGGGCTACCACCAGTGTTATATGTGATTACAGGAGTGCCACAGGCAATGGCTTCCAAATTTGTGGTAGGATAATTATCCTCGTAGGTAGGATTAACAAAAACATATGCAGCAGAGTATAGCTCTACTAATTCAGCTACGGAATCAGTTCTTCTGATTCCGATTATTTTTTCAGGAAGCTTCTCAATCTGCTTTTTTTTAAGACCTACAAGTACAATGGCATAGCTATCATCTATAAGCTTAGAGAGCTGGAGAAAATCATCAAGCCCCTTTCTTCTATCCCATACAGCGGCTACACCTAAGATGATTTTTTTACCAACTAGCCCAAGCCTCTCGTGAACATCACTCTTTACAGGTTTGAATACAGATGTATCAATTCCGTTATGGATAGTCTGGACAGGGTATTGTCCCATATAGGAAGCCTTTACCAGATTCTCCAGCCATACAGAAGGTGTTACGATAGTTAAATCTGAAAGGCTTGTAAAGAGACTTCTTTTTAATTTAAAATTCTCAGCGGAATGGTCAGTGCCCCAAAGAACAGGGTATACACCCTTCTGAGGACAGCCGCCACAGCCAGTCTGCCATCTATTGCAGTTCTCATAATTAAAATATGTGCAGTGTCCTGTGAAGCTCCAGCAATCATGAAGAGTCCAGATTACCTTTTTACCACTGGTTTTAAGATAGTCAAAAAGTACTGGAACATTTATATAGTATCCATGAATATTGTGGAGATGAATAACATCTGGATCGTATTCTTTTACCCAATCAATAAATTTCTCGGTAGCAGCCTTACTGCCCATACCCATTCCATCAAAAAGACGAGCTTTAAGTCCGTGCATTTTCACGTCCATATTAGAGCCAATGCGCACAGCGAAACGCTGGTATTGAGAAGGAATATTGTCTCTGCCGTATGCTATTTTTACTTCATGGCCCTGCTTCTCCAGCTGCATAGCTAAATCTGTACAGATTCTGCCAGTGCTTTTGACTCCACAGACCACATTTATCATTAATATTTTCATAATATGTATAATAGCACTTTTATACCTATAGAGAAATGGCTTTAAACGTTTCATATTATTGGTAGATAGTGTATAATTTACTCTGTGTTATTGTGTGAAAATAGGGGAGTAAGGAAGGTTTCTATAATTATGGACAACAAGATTTTACTTTTTATACCAATGTACAACTGCGAGAAGCAGATTGTGAGAGTATTAGGACAGCTTACAGATGAGGTGTGCGGATATCTTTCAGAGGTACTTGTTATCAATAACAGAAGTACTGATAATGGTGAGCAGGTGGTTCAGGATTATTTGAAGGAACACCAGCTTCCTGTAAAGGTATCACTTCTTAGAAATGATGATAACTACGGGCTTGGTGGCTCACACAAGGTGGCCTTTAACTACGCTATTGAGAATGGCTTTGACTATGCTATTGTACTTCACGGTGATGATCAGGGGGATATAGTTAATATTCTCCCATATCTTAAGAATAAGGAATACGAAAAATATGATTGTTTCCTTGGAGCACGTTTTATGAAAGGTTCCCAGCTTCAGGGCTATTCGAATTTTAGAACCTTTGGAAACATCGTATATAATTGGATTTATTCATTGGGATGTGGATATAGAGTATATGATTTAGGCGCCGGACTAAATATGTATAAAGTGGAAATACTCAAGGATAAGTTCTACTTGAAGTATAAGGATAATCTTGTGTTCAATTATTGCATGGTAATAGGTTCTGCTTTTTATAAGCACAAGGTAAAGTTCTTCCCAATTATCTGGCGTGAGGACGATCAGGTTTCAAATGTTAAAATGGTAAATCAAGCGATTGTGGTCCTAAAAATGCTTGGTGTTTATATAGTTGACAAAAAGAAGTTTGCAGAAGGCGAACATAGAGACAAAATCGTGGAGGCTTATACTGCTCAGGTTATTTATTCAAATCAGCAGTAGTGGTGACAGGATGAAGAAAAAATCTTTTGCTTATAACTTGATAAATATTTTAGTGTTGCTATTGGCAGCACTAATCTTTTTTATGAACTTCGAGGGATTGAAGGACTTTCAGCAGATTGGCGGAGGGCAGATACTTATTATCATAGCCACCGTTATGCTAGTGCATTTCCTAAAGGCTCTCAGATTATATCTGGCACTTTATGGAGCGGATATCACACCTTCCACATATGCGAAGACATACTGTAAGGTTACACCTGTAAGTATTTTGCTTCCATTTAAGCTTGGTGAGTTTTTCAGGATGTACTGCTATGGTCATTACACGGGCAACATGCTCAAAGGTGTAGTTACAGTATTAATGGATCGCTTCATGGATACTATCGCACTTGTCACTATGATTATTGTGATGTGGCTAGGTAGCGGAGAAGCGATTATACCTCTTGTATATCTGTTACTGGTATTCATCGTAGCCTTTGTTTTGATGTTTTTGGTATTTCCAGGTTTGTATTCATACTGGAAAAAGTTTTTACTGCGAGCAGATGCATCGACAAGAAAAATAGCTGCGCTGAAATCACTTGAGGCCATGAACAAGGTTTATCTTGAAATAATGAACGTATCACGAGGACGAGGAATCATCCTTTACGTATTATCTCTTTTGGCATGGGTGACAGAGATTGGTAGCGTCGTAGTCTTAGCTAGGATGAACGGAATTAATGCAGATGGTTCCCTTACAAGAAAGATTTCAGAGTATCTGGAGTCAGCTTTGATGGGCAATCAGACAATAGAATTAAGACGTTTTGTATTACTTAGTGTAGTACTTATGATTGTGATTTATCTTTTTGTAAAAGCTTTTGATATAGCAAAGAGCGAGAGGAAGTAGCATGAAGACAATTATTATTTATGATGATACAGGAAGAAAAAGTGAAGTAATTCAGGACATCATTGGCGAGAAGGGATTTGCCGATGTAGTAGTGAAGAAGCGCTGCTTAGAGGATTACTACAAAGAAGAGATGGAGAAAATCTTCTCTGATGTGGTATGGCAGAAGATTCATTCTGTATTTGAATATGTTGAGTTATTAAAGCATCTGGATGTGTATAATATGCAGGATGTGAGGGTAATTCACTGCTTTTCAAATTATATCGTGTCAGATGCCAGAAAGGCTCGCCTTTCTTTTGAAAAGCTTGCCTTTATCGATGAGCCTTTTGGCGCTCTTGATGGAAATAGAGCAGTAGCAGCACTTTTTCCTGACTTAGATTCCTACAAGGCATTTTGTAAAAATATCATTGCAGGCCGTAAGGCTTGGGATCTTATAAAGGAGCTGGAGGAGCATTTCAATATCGACGGCATGGTAGATATTGGAATTATCGGAAACTTTATCCAGTGTGTCACAGGAAATTTTGATTCCAGATATTTCAATAGCTTAAAGGGAAATGAATATACTCTTGTAAAATCATCTACAAATAAGAAAAAGATTAAGGCAGAGTATGATTTCTATCACCTACTTCCAGAGGATATGAAGTACTGGTTTGTCATGCCTTTCGATTATAAAGAGGATGATGAAAAAGCTAGCTATACCATGGAGCGTCTCCACATGACAGACCTAGCTATCAAGTGGGTACATGGTTCCATGGAAAAGTCTGAGTTTGAGACACTTATGGATAAGTATTTCTATTTCTTCAAGTGCCGTCATTCAAAGGCTTGTTCTGATACAGAATACAAGGCTATGGCTGATGAGCTTTACATCAATAAGGTTGATAGCCGTATCGCGGATTTAAAGAAGCTTCCTGAATACAAGAGAATCGATACTCTCCTTTCAGGAGTGGATAATATTTCCATCGATGATTTATTAAAGAGATATTATGCTCTCAAGGACAAGATTGAAGCTAGAAATAATTATCCAAAAGAGCTTGTAATAGGCCACGGAGATCCTTGCTTCGCAAATACTTTATACAATAAGTCTACACAGACTTTGAAGTTTATCGATCCTAAGGGAGCCAGCAAGGAAGAGGATTTATGGACTAATCCATACTACGACATTGCAAAGCTTAGCCACTCTGTATGTGGCAAGTATGATTTCTTTAACAATGGCTTGTTTGATATTAGAATCGCTGAGGATTTTAGTTACGATTTAGAGATTCCATTCGATAACAGCGAATATATGAAGATATTCAAGGCTAAGGTAGAAGAAAACGGATTTGATTATTTAACAGTTCGTATTTACGAAGCATCATTATTTATTTCTATGCTTCCATTACATATTGATAACCCACACAAGGTATTTGGATTTATCTTGAACGTGGATAGAATTTTGAAGGAGATTGAGGCAGATGTATAAGGACTACTCATTTGTATTTGATATTGATGGCACACTTTGCCCTATAAAGAAAAAAGAAGAGCGATACGAGGATTTGGTTCCATACCCAGATATGGTAGAAAAGCTTAGAGAATGCAAAGCTGATGGAGCCAAGATTATTCTTTATACATCTAGAAACATGAATTCCTATAACGGAAATATCGGTCTTATTAATAAAAATACTGCAGTAGTATTACACGAGTGGCTTGAGAAATGGGATATTCCATACGATGAAATTGTATTTGGAAAGGTTTGGCCAGGACACAAGGGCTTTTATGTAGACGACAGAACAGTAAGACCAGATGAATTTTTAAAGCACACTCCAGAGGAGCTTGAGGAGATTTGTGCCCGTTCAAGAGAACATTAATTAGGAGATAATGAGTTGGAAAAATTAAGAGACAAAAAGATAATCGTATTTGTTGTGGAACTGTTGGTGTTGGCATTGATGATTATCACTATGGCAGTCCGCTCAAAGGGAAATAATACTATCAATGTAGATCTTGCTGATATGAAATCGGCTTTTGAGGATTTTAGCTACAATGGTTCATCTTGGAAATTTGATGCCGAAACTGCTAGGCCGTACATTGATACAGAAAGTCTTATTTATGGACCTGGTTGTTCCTTAAAGCCTGGCACATACACCATAGTAATCGATTACAATTCTACAGCAATTCACAAGGTGGGATTGGATGTAGAAAAGGGTGTCATAGACACAGCTGACTATTTCATGCTTAGTAATAATAAGAATGAAGTAAGATATGATTTCGCACTAAAGTCTCATGTAGAAAATTTCAATTTCAGAATCAAGCAGTATTATGGTGGAGATTTTGAAATAACAGGAATGCAGATAATTAGAAATAATAACGACGTAAAATCGTTGATATTTGTATGGGTATTGGCATGCGTTTTATTCAATTGTTTAGCATTCGTCGATTGTATTTACAAGAATAGAAATTATATTTATCTTGTGGCTGGAATTGCATTTTTAGCATCTCTTCCACTTTTGGCAAAGGGAATCTTGCATGGAGATGATATCAGATTCCATATGGTCAGAATAGAGGCTATAGCAAAAGGTCTTTTAAATGGAGAGTTTCCGGTTAGAACATATTCTGTATTCAACGATGATTATGGATATCCTGTGCCTGTTTATTATGGTGATGTATTATTATATATCCCAGCCGTCCTTAGAATTATTGGCTTTACTATTATGCAAAGCTACAAGGCATATATTTTCTTAGCAAATATTCTTACGGCTGCAATTACTTTTGTTTGTGGTAAGAAGATGTTTAAAAAGGATGTTACTGCTGGAATATTTGCATTGGCATATACACTTTCTACCTACAGATTACTTTGCCTTTATGCAAGAGCTGCTGTAGGAGAATATACTGCTACATGTTTCTATCCAATTGTTATCTTAGCTATTTGGAATATTTACACAAAGGATGTAAAGGAAAAGGGCTATTGGAAGAATGCATTTATTCTTGCAATTGGTATGTCAGGAATTGTATATAACCATGTTTTATCTACCGAGATGATGGTGCTTACCCTGACTGGTGTTGCTATTGTTTTATTTAAGAGAACCTTCCGAAAGGAAACCCTCCTTGTTATAGGTGGAGCAGTGGTTCTTTGCATGTTGATAAGTGCTTCATTTATAGTTCCATTTGTGGAATTCTATAAAGGACTTGATATTATGCTAAAGAGCACTATTACATCTGATTATATTCAGGCTAATGGCGCACATATAGCTGATTACTTCGCCTTCTTTAAATCAATTACTGGAGGTAACTATTCTAATCGAAGAGGCTTACATACACCTGGTCTTATTTTAATGGTGGGTCTTTTAATTGGATTTTATTTAATTGCTACAAAGAAGGCTGATAACAGAATCAAAGTGACATTTGCAGGTTCAGTGGTTATGTTATTTGTGGCTAGCGACTGTTTCCCATGGAATAGAGTATATGAGATTCCAAAGATTGGAAAAATGCTAGTAACAGTACAGTTCCAGTACAGATATATAGGTATCGCTATTTGCTTCTTGAGTGTGTTGCTTTGCTTGTGTATTGATAGAATAATCGAGCTAAAGCTTATAGACAAAAGGATTTATGCCTATATAGCATTGGCTAGCACACTTATGACTTGTTTCTTCCTCAGTCAGTATTTGGATGAGAGATTTGCAATAAGCATCAACAATTCTTATGATACGGCAGACTTATTTATTTACTCTCGTGGTGGCGAATTTGGAATGTACGAGCTTATAGCAGGCCAGTACCTGTTGGACGGTACTAATGTTTCAAAAGAAGCTATCGACTATGGCGAAGATATGAAGGCTTCTGTGGTAAAAGAAGACGGAGTGGATTTGACAGTCGATGTGGATGTAGAAGCTGGAGAAGCAGTGGAGCTTCCAAGATTCGCATATCCGTATATCATTGCAAGAGATAAAGATGGTAATAAACTGGATGCTGTAAGAGGAAATAATAATAAGCTTACAGTAAATTTTGTTCAGCCATATTCAGGTGAGATTAGAGTTGGTTTTGAGGAACCATGGCATTGGAGAGTGGCTGAAATAGTTTCGATACTTTCAATTGTAGGTATAATTGTGGTCTACAACAAGAAGTGGCAGCGGAGATAGATTGAATGAAAATATTATTTTTATGCACAGAGGGTGATTATTCTAACTGTGTAATAAATGCGGTAAGTAAAGAATATTCTGATTGTACAGTAGTGTTTGAAGAAAGGCTTTCTAAAAAGAAACTGGCCACAGGAAGAATTAAGAGACTCGGGTTATTAAAGGTGGCTGGACAGATTGCCTTTCTAACATTTGTACCAAGAAGATTAGAGAAAAAAAGCAAATCTAGAATTAGTGAAATTATTAGTAAGTTTGATTTGAACATATCAGAAGATTTCAGGGAAAAAGTACCTGTTATCAATGTACCAAGTGTTAATTCAGATGAAACTATAAAGGCAATAAACGAAGCTAATCCAGATATTATTATTGTAAATGGTACAAGAATTATCTCCAAAGCTATTTTGGAGCAGATTAAGTGTCCAATTATAAATATGCATTTAGGCATCACTCCAAAGTACAGAGGTGTTCACGGTGCTTATTGGGCAGTGGCAAATGGAGATTTTGAAAACTGCGGTGTGACAGTGCACATGGTAAATGCTGGTATCGATACAGGTGATGTTATCCAACAAAAGGTAATTACTGTAACAGGAGAGGATAATTACGTAACCTATCCATATATTCAGGTGGGCGAGGGAATCAAGCTGGAGCTTGATATATTACGTAAGTTTAATGAGACAGGAATAATAGACACCAAGAGGGTGGATTTACCATCAAAGCTTTGGTATCATCCAACACTTTTTGAATATTTAAAAAGATCCAGGCAGGGCATGATGTGTGTCTCTTTGGATTATGAGTTGTACTGGGGCATGAGTGATGTTATAGAAGCAGATGCTTTTAGAGACCAGATTAATCAGACTAAGGAGGTGGTTATCCCTGAGCTATTAAAAGTATTTAAGAAATATGGAATTCATGCTACATGGGCAATTGTGGGCGGTATTCTAACAAAGAATAGCTGTGATTATGACGCTATTGCTCCAGCAGAGGTGTTCAGGCCTACCTATGCCAATGGAGAAGTTTCTACCTACCTGAAATACAATAATCCTGATATAGCGGAAATGTTTTATTATCCAGAGTCCATTGAGCTTATTAAAGTAGTGGAAGGACAGGAAATTGGTAGCCATACCTTTTCGCACTATTATTGCACTGAAAAAGGACAGATTTTGGAGCAGTTTGAGGCAGATTTAAATAGTGCAAAAAATGTTTTAAATAAGCACGGCGTGGAGCCAAAATCTATAGTATTCCCAAGAAATCAAATCGATGGAGAGTATCTGGAAAAGTGTGCTGAAAGAGGCTTCACAACCTACAGAGGGTTGGAAGACAACTGGATTTATAATAAGATGAGTGGTCTGTTACTGAGAGGACTTAGATTGCTGGATAGCTATATCAATCTTAGCGGTTCAAATACCCATAGCCCAAGCTATGTAAATGGAATGGTAAATATTACAGGTTCTAGATTATATAGGCCTTATATATCGAAATTAGCTATGTTTGAAGGGTTGAAGCTACACAGAATAAAGAGACAGATGCTATACGCTGCCAAGCATGGAAAAGTTTTCCATTTATGGTGGCATCCACACAATTTTTCAACATACACAGAAAAGAACCTTGAGAATCTGGAAGAAATATTAAAATACTATCAGGTTCTCAAAGAAAAGTATGGATTTAGAACCATGAATATGGGCGAGATAGCTGAAGGCATAATATTAGATAAGGGTGAAAAATAAGAGTGAAGGTTTTAATTGTATCATTAGAAACTTGGAGAGAAGATAATAATGCTGGAAATGTAACGACTAATCTTTTTTCTGATTCAGGTTTTGAATTCGCAAATATATATTGTTCACCTGGTGAGCCATTCAATAGCTTGTGCAAAGATTATTACCAGATGACCGACAAGATGATGTTATTAAATCTTTTTAAGGGCACAAAGGTGGGAAAGAGGATTTCCTACAAGGATTGGCCAAAGAATAATAATGTCGAGGATGTACGAGTAAACAGTAAGGTATATAAGTTTTTTAGGAAATTTAATTTTCACATTTTTTATTTGTTTAGAACATTTGCTTGGAGCATGGCAAAGTGGGAGAATAATGATTTGGATGATTTTATTGAATCCTTCAAGCCAGATGTTATCTATTCGCCATGCTACGGCACAAAAGAAATGATAGATGTGCTGGCATATGTAAAGAAGAAGGCTAATGTCCCGGTGGTATCTTATCTGTGGGATGATATGTATTTCTTTAAACAGATTTGTTTTGAACCAGCATATTGGATTAATAGAATTCTTTTCAGAAAAGCTCTGAGAAAGAATAAAGATATGTTTGATCTCTTCTACACCATGACAGATGAACAAAAGGAAGAGATGGGAAAAGCTCTTGGAATTGATTTCAAGGTGCTTAAAAAGTATGGCGATTTCATAAATGTATCACCAAAGGAAAGCCTGAATAATCCACTACGAATCATTTATGCAGGAAATCTGTTGTATGGTAGATGGAAGACTTTATCGATTATCGCAGAAAGCCTAAGAGAGATTAATAAGGATTCAGTGAAGGCAAAGCTTGAAATATACACAGGAGACACCCTGATTGATAAGTATGTAAAGCTTTTGAATGACGGACGTTCTTCTGAAATCATGGGAAGGGTATCCTATGACGAGCTGAGAAAAATCTATAAGAGTGCAGATATTGCCCTTCATGTGGAATCCTTTGAGCTGAAATATAAGCTAAGAACAAGGCTGGCCTTTTCAACTAAGATAATTGACTGTTTGGAAAGCGGTTGTGCCACAATAGCCGTGGCATGGAATCAGCAGGCTGGATACAGATATCTTAAAAAACATGATTTGGCTTTTTGTATAGATGATAAGAAGGATATAGATGCGACACTTAAAAAGATTATAGCTGACAGGGATTCCATTCTCGCTTATTCAAATAAGGCGGTGGAATTTGGTAGAGATAATCTGGATAAGTCGAAAAAAGAGCAGTTTTGGGATGATGTGAAGGCTCTAATATAAAACAGGATGAGTAATAATGAAGGTTGTTCAGATAAACGCATATGAAAAAACTGGAAGCACCGGAAAGATTTGCATGGCAATAAATGAATTGCTGGAAGCTAATGGCGACGAGGGTTATATTCTTTATGTTATGGGTGAAAAATCTGATGCCAAAAGAAATATAAAATATGCAAGCAATATAGAAATATATTTTCAGGCATTTATGGCGAAGCTACTGGGTAATTATGGATTTAATTCCCGATTAATTACAAGTAGGCTTATAAAAGAACTTGATAGAATTACTCCAGACGTAGTTCATCTGCATAATATTCACACACATAATGCGAATCTAAAGATGCTTTTTTCTTATCTGAAAAAGAACGGGATAAAAGTAGTTTGGACCTTTCATGACTGTTGGGCGTTTACAGGATATTGTACCCACTTTGATGGTGTGGGTTGCGATAAGTGGGAGCATAATTGCGGGAAGTGCCCACAGGCCAACACATATAGCTGGGTATTTGATAAATCAGCATTGTTGCAGGATACGAAGAAGGATTTGTATGAAAACTATAGCTTTTCAGTAGTTACCCCTTCAGAATGGTTGGGAGAAATAGTTTCAAAATCCTTTTTATCGAATAATACTATTTCCGTAATTAACAACGGAATAGATTTGAATATATTCAAACCTACAAATAAAGAATTTAGAAAAAAAATAGGAAATGACAAAAGAATAGTGCTGGGTGTTTCCTTTAACTGGAATGCAAAAAAGGGATTAGATGCCTTTATAGAGTTACGTAATCTGCTTAATTCCTCATACATCATTGTGTTGGTTGGCCTAAGCAATGACATGGCATCGTCTTTACCTGAGGGAATCATTCCTATAAATAAGACAAACAACCAACAAGAGTTGGCAGATATATATTCATCGGCGGATGTTTATGTAAATCCTACTTTGGAAGACACATATCCTACTGTAAATATGGAGGCTATAGCATGTGGTACACCAGTGGTGACATATGCTACTGGTGGTGCACCTGAAATATTAGGTGGTAATTGCGGTGTTTCAGTGGAAAAGGGCAACGTATCAGCCTTAAAAGCTGCCATAGAAAAGGTATGTGACGACCATGAATACTATGAAAAAGCTTGTGAGGTTAGAGCAAAAGATTTTAATCAGATGAATGCTTTTAAGAAATATATTGATTTATATAAGGCTTTATAATTTGCGAGGTGTATAGAAGATAAATGGATAACGTTTCAGCTATAGATCAAAATGAATTAATTAGTGTAATCATGAGTGCATATAATACACCAAATGATTATTTAAAGCTATCTATTGATTCGATATTGTCACAGACATATAAAAATATAGAATTGCTAATAGTAATTGATTCTCCTGATAATGAAGAGATGATCCACTTTATCGAGGCGGAAGCTCGTAAAGACGACAGAGTGAGATTAATATATAATGAGCAAAATATTGGATTACCTGGAAGCCTGAACGTGGCATTGGCAGAAGCAAAAGGGAAGTATATTGCCCGTATGGATACAGATGATATAGCTTTCTGTAATCGTCTGGAAAAACAGCTTGAGTGCCTTGAGTCAGGGGTTTATGATCTTGTGGCTGCAAAGATTTTTTTAATGGATGAAGAAGGCAACGTTATATCTGAAGAGGATAAAACTTGTTGGACTGACAGGTTTTTAAAGAGAATCCTTCAAGAGGTTAATTGTATGCCTCATCCTACATGGTTGGGCAAAAAAGAAGTGTTTGACAGTCTTGGTGGATATAAAAATATAGATGCATGTGAAGATTACGAATTCCTTTTGAGGGCACTGGCACATGGATTTCGTTTGGGGATGTGTGATACCACATGTCTTAAGTATAGGGTTAACCCCAATGGAATATCTTCTACAAAAGCTCTGAGACAGGATCTTGCATCATATTATTTATCAAGGAACAGAAATACATTAGAAGATAATATAAAAGAAAGAATAGAATATTTTTTAGAAAAATATCTTTCACCTCAGGCTATGGACGAATATGCAAAGCTTGAGGATAGTAAAAAAAATAAGAATCGATTTATAGTTGATATAGTGGAATTGGTTAAGATTCCTGGGGTGCATCTTCTGTATGCACACAGAATAAAGATAAAATTGCTTTGGCTTTTTTCGGCGAGAGGATAGTGCATGATTTATTTAAAATTAAGAGGGCGAATAGGAAATCAGCTTTTCATATATTCTGCAGCTAGAATGGTTCAGATACTGAAAGGTGAAGATGAGACAATTATTATAGAAGATACAAACAATCACTCTCCTGAAGGTATAGAGTATGCCAATTCGCTTGTGAATTATGAATTGCCAAATGTTAGATATATACATGAAGAATCATTTAATGATGGATTGAAGATTGTATGGCTGCGTTTAAAACGCAAAATTTTATACAGACTTTTAGAAAATGGATTAACAAATGACCAGGCCCATGAGAGGACATTACGTTTACATAAATTTTATGAGAAATTGGGCATAATAAACGTACAGGATGGATATATTCCATTCCCTAAAAAATTCTCGAAAAATACATATATCGATGGCTATTATCAAAGTGAAAAGTATTTCACAGACATAAAGGACGAGATAAAAAATCGTTTTCGAATTGAGGATGAACTGAAAAAATCAAATTATCCTAATTTGGATTTAATGCGTTCTAGAAATACCGTTTGTATTAGTATCAAAGTTCAACACAATGTTGGAAATTACATGTATGATGTATGCCATCAGGATTATTATGAAAAAGCCATAGAATATATTATTAGCAAAGTAGATAATCCTTTATTTTTTATTTGTTCTGATAATGTTGAATATGTAAAAGAGAATCTTATAGATACAAGTAAGTACGATGTTGTTTGTCAAGCCAGTGATTACCCTGTTCATTTATCACTTGCTGCGATGGCGCAATGCAAGCATTTTATCATAGGTAATACATCCTTTGGTTGGTGGGCACAATATTTATCTGATAACCCTGATAAAATAGTTATTGTTCCTGATAGATGGTACAATGGTATGGGCGATTGGCAATATGATATTTATACAGAATATATGAAAATAATAAGTACATCTACTTGCTGAAAAATAATAGTTACAAAATAATGAGGAATAAAGATGACTAAAAGAATTGCAGTTTTATACATAGCGACAGGACCATACATTGCTTTTTGGAAAAGATTCATTGATTCCTTTGAGGAAAAATTTTTAAAAGAATGCGAAGTGCATTATTATGTATTTACAGATGCTACCAATATATATAGGAGTGATGAGTCAAGAGTTCACATAATGTATCAGAAATCTGAACCATGGCCACTACCAACATTGCTCAAGTTTCATAGATTTCTTGAGATTAGAGAAGAATTAGAGAAGTACGATTATATATACCAGTCCAATGCAAATGTAGTTTGTAACAAAGTTGTTAATGAAACAGATTTTTTGCCAAGACAAGAAGATGGAGAGAAATTGATATTTACTTTACATCCTGGTTTTATGAGAAAAAAAATATATGATTATCCATATGAGAGAGATAGTAAATCAGGAGCATATGTCCCATATAATAAAGGGAAAGTTTATGTGTATGGGGCGATGAATGGTGGTGTGGCAAAGGACTATTTAGACTTAATTAATTCGTTAGATTGTGGGATTATTGAGGATCTGAAAAATAATAGAATTGCAAAATGGCATGATGAGTCATGGGTAAATAAAGCTATAATTGGGCGAAAAGATTATAGATTATTAGACCCGGCATTCAGTTATCCTATAGGATTTGAGATTCCATATGAACGTATTATTTCAGGAGTTCCGAAGGAAGATGTATTCGATGTAAAGAATTTTAAAGGTACATATCCTGTGAAACGATCGTTTTTGGGAAAAATAGTCAATAGAATAAAATATTACGCAGAATATATAAAAAGGAGATTAAACTATATTATAGACACAATCTTAATGAAATAGACGAGGAATTTTATGTGTAAGTTATCAGTAATTGTACCAGTTTATAACACAGAAAAATATCTATCAAAGTGTATCTGTAGCTTGCTCGAACAGGAATATGAGGATATCGAAATAATATTGGTAAATGATGGCTCAACAGACAGATCTGATTATATTTGTCAGAGCTATGCAAAGCAGTATAGCAAGATTAAGTATATATCAAAAAAGAATGAGGGAGCATGTAGAGCTCGTTATACGGGAGTGTTGCTTGCTGAAGGTGATTATCTCGGATTCGTTGATAGCGATGATTATTTAAAACCAGATTACTTTTCTGTACTTATGGAGTATGCAGATACATATAATGCAGATATTGTTACTGCAGGATATAGTATAAATGGGAAAGTCGTATTTGATGTTCCCTCAGAAGGATTGTATAGAGGCGAAAAATTGGATGATATTTATGCCAAAATGATATTTGATAAACACCAAAGGCGTAATGGTGTGCTTTGTAGTTTGGTTACAAAGATAATTAAGAAAAATCTCTATTTAGAGGTTCTGCAAGGAAAAGAGATTTCTATAAAATTATGGGAAGATCTATCATATCTTTATAAGATTTTGTTAAGGGCAAAGAATATATATATATCAGACAATGCAGGATATATATACAGACAAAACATGGAATCTATTTCACACAGATATAATGAAAATATGTTTGGAGATATATTACAATCCTTTGAATATAGTAAATTTGTATATGGTGATGAGGATGAAAATATCCAAAGGCAAATATCTGAATTAGAAGCACATGTTTTGTATGTAGAGTTAAAAAATATGGCAGAAAACGCTGGAGGTTATTATAAATTTAAGAAGTTATTATTTTCAAACCATGTCCCAGGGTTTTGGCAGAATCTTTCGAGAAGGATTGATAGCATAGAATTCTTTACACATAAAGAAAAAGAGATTATCAATGATATTGTTGAAAAAAAATATTGGAAAGTATATATAAGCCTGCGGGTGGCTAATTTGATTTTAAAAATAAGAGTAAAATTATATAACACACGTGTTAGGATAAAGAGATTGTTTCAATATGAGTAAAATTAGTGTAATAGTTCCAGTATATAATGTTGAGAATTACTTAGACAGATGTATAGAATCCATTGTCAATCAGTCTTATAGAAACTTGGAAATAATTCTGGTTAACGATGGTTCCACAGATAAATCGGGGGAAATATGTAATCGATTAGCAAGAGTGGACAATAGAATAAGAGTAATACATAAGGAAAATGGTGGACTTTCATCAGCTAGAAATGCAGGGTTGGATAGTGCGACGGGTGACTATATAGCATTTATAGATTCGGATGATTATATTCATACAAAAATGTATGAGATCCTAGTTAAGGTACAAAAGGACACTGGTGCAGATATAGTTTCATGTGGGTATCAGATGTTTGATGAAGGGGATGTACCAAAAGAGATTGATTACGACAATTTTGAATTCTTTGAATATACAGGAACAGATATTTACAATCAATTGTGGGATAGAGATACATCTACCGTAATTCAGTGCCAAAAATTGTTTAATAAGGATGTTTTTTCACATATACGTTATCCGGAAGGGCGTATTCATGAAGATGTATATGTGATTCATAGAGAGTTAGGTAAAGTCAATAAATATGTTTTTGTTGATATTCCATTTTATTATTATATGATTCGTAACGGCAGTATTATGCAAACTGAATCTTTTACTTCTATAAACGATGCTCTAGAGGGATTTGAAGATAGAATTCGATTCTTTTCCACAAGAGGGTTACATGAATATGAAGATAGAACACTCAAAACTTTATTTGAATATATTCAGTTGAAATATAGGATGTTGGCAAAGGATAATAATAGGGATGGTTGTAGATATCTTCAAAGCAAAATGAATATGTTATTAGCAATGTACAATACAGGAGATTTTCTTGAAAATAAAGAATTAAGCAAATATAGAAAAATGAGAAAGAATTATCTCATTCTAAACGTTAAAATAAAGATTAAAAGTATAATTGGAAAATGATTATATTTGAGGATTGTATGAAGAGGTTAAATATAAAAAAAGAGAATATAATAACATTGGTATTATTTATATTGATATGCATAATTTGCTATAAAAATATATATATACTAAAAGATAGAAATACTTTGGTTTATGATGAAATTATAAGCTTTTACCGTGCTTCAGCGTTGGGGGCTGTGGATCAGAATAGAATAGATTGGATTAATCCTGAAAGATACATGAACAACATATTCTGCGGGAATGACTTTTGGGATGAATTATGTGTATTTAAAAGCAATAGTATCTTTAATTCATGGGGGATTTTGGACTATTGCAAGGGATTGATTTTAGGACGCCAGTATAACATCTTTCTGAATGGTGTTAACTCTATATTTGGAAACGAAAATTTGTTTTTTCAATCAATCCTGTTAAATGTTTTAATTTTTGCTATGGTTTTGGTATTGACCTTTAAGCTATGCACCAAGCTTTATAGAAATTCTGTGTATGGATTAGTAGGTGTGGCTTTAATGGGGCTTAGTGGCAGAGTGTCAATGACCGTTGGATACTGCAGATTTTATATATTATATACTTTTTATGTATTGTTATTAATATACATTTATTATTTGCTACAAAATGAACAATCATTTAAACGCTATATAGTTCTTATTGTAACAAGTATGTTAATTACTCTTTTTGGATATAACAATTCTCAATACATGGCAATCATTTCTATAGGTTTGTTATTAATATTTGTTATTTTTAGAATTGGTAAGAAGGAGTATAAAAAGGCTGTAACAATAATTGGAATGTATGGTGGAGCTTTTTTGTTATATGCTATTATCAAATATGATTCAATTAAAGCTGAATTGATTGAAGGCGAGTTCAGTGGAATTAATATGAGTCAATTAAAAAATGCAGTCTATAATTTCCTTTATAGAAGTAAAGTGGATTCTGTTACATATTTCCTCGGAAATATCAGAATGCTTTTAATGGATTCATCTTCTGATAAAATAAAAGTAATTCTGTTTGGAATTATAATAGTTAATATTTTGGCCATCGTATTGACTATAAAGAAAAAGTTTACAAACGAGCTTTGGTGGACTATAGAATTTTCTGTTTTATTCTACATTTTGATTATTAGTAGAATCGAACCATGGAATACATGGCGCTACATGTCAAATATTTTTTTTATGGTTATTTTATTACTTCCAATAGGGCTTGAATTTTTTGATAGTAATAAGTTATCCTTCTTGGCCTTAGGAATACTTTTCTGCCTAATAGTCTGGACTATATATAATGGGTATTCAAAGGAGAATATACTTATAAGTTTGGATAACGACGGGCCGTCATTTGAAGATAGAGAATATATGGTTACTAACTATAATAATACACACAATATATACCTATATGATGGAGATTCAGGAACGTTATTTTACGGGGCGTACTTATGGGGGCCAGAGAGTAAATTTTATTTCTCCAGTGCAGATGACATTTTTGAGGATACTGTTGAAAGGAATGAGATTTTATCAAGTGATGAAGTTTATATCTGGACTACCAATAAAAATGAGTTAACGGATGATATCGAACAGTTATTAAATACACAAGGATTCTCTGGTGGAGAGATAATATTAAATACTGATGTTAGAGGCCGACATCAGGTTCATAAATTTGTGAGAAAATAGGGTGAAAAAACATGTTAAATAATAAGCGAATATTGGTAACAGGTGGTGCTGGATTTATTGGTGCGAATCTTATTATGAGATTGATAAAGGATTATTCAGGTATAAGTATAATTTCAATTGATAATGTAAATGATTATTACGATGTAGAGTTAAAGGACTTTCGATTAAAACAAATCGATGCACTAATAAAAGAAAGAAAAGATGTATCGTATAGATTTATAAGAGATACGATATGTAATAAACAGGTTATTGAAGATTTGTTTAAAGAATATCAACCGGAGATAGTGGTGAATCTGGCAGCACAGGCAGGAGTAAGATACTCCATCGAAAATCCTCAAGCGTATATAGATAGTAATTTGATTGGGTTTTATAATATTTTAGAGGCTTGCAGGTATAGCTATAATAAAAAAAATGAAAACTCGACATATCAAGGGGTTGAACATCTTGTTTATGCATCATCATCTTCTGTATATGGTTCAAACAAAAAAGTTCCTTATTCAACAGATGATAAGGTTGATAATCCAGTATCATTATATGCGGCCACAAAAAAATCGAACGAATTAATGGCACATGCATACAGTAAGTTATATAATATACCAAGCACGGGATTGAGATTTTTCACTGTATATGGCCCGGCTGGAAGACCTGATATGGCTTATTTTGGATTTACGAATAAGCTTATAAAGGGTGATAAAATTAAAATTTTCAACTATGGAAACTGTAAACGTGATTTTACGTATATTGATGATATTGTAGAGGGAATAATTAGAGTGATGGCAGGAGCACCAAAACGCCAAATAGGCGAAGATGGGCTTCCAGTACCACCTTATGCAGTTTATAACATAGGTAATCAGAATCCTGAAAATTTATTGGATTTTGTAAATATCCTTCAGGAAGAGTTGGTAAGGGCAGGCGTATTGCCTGATAATTATGATTTTGATGCTCATAAAGAGCTGGTTCCAATGCAACCAGGTGATGTTCCGGTAACATATGCAGATTGTCAGCCATTATTAGATAATTATGGCTATAAACCATCAACGTCATTAAGAGAAGGATTGAGACAGTTTGCAGAGTGGTATAAAGAATTTTATTGTTAGTGGAGAGAACATGATGAAGAGTATATCAGTAGTAGTTCCGGTTTTTAATGAAGAGGGAAATGTAGCTGAGCTACACAGAGAAATTTTAGAAGTTTGTCAGAAAAATGGATATGAATTTGAAATTATTTTTATAGATGATGGGTCAAGTGATAGGACAGTTGAGATATGTAAAACATTAAGACCTCTAAAGCTCATTCAAATGAGAAGAAACTTTGGTCAGACAGCAGCAATGGATGCTGGAATAAAAGAAGCAAAGAATTATTATGTAGTTACTATGGATGGTGACAGACAAAATGATCCTGCTGATATTCCAATGATGATTAAGTATCTTGAGGAGAATAATTTAGATATAGTTTCTGGTTGGCGAAAAAACAGAAAAGACACATTTATGAAAAAGTTCACATCACGAGGTGCAAATTTCTTAAGGCATTTGATAATTCATGACGGAATACACGACAGTGGTTGCTCATTAAAAGTATATAAAAAGGAATGCTTTGAAGGAATTAATTTATACGGAGAGCAACATAGATTTATCCCAGCTTTACTAAAGATAAAAGGGTTTACTGTTGGAGAGGTTGTGGTTCATCATCGCCCTCGTACAGCAGGAAAAACAAAATATAATTGGAAACGAACCATAAAAGGTTTTGTTGATATGGTTTCTGTATGGTTTTGGAATAAATTTGCAAGCCGACCTTTGCACCTGCTGGGGGGCTCAGGGATGGCATTTATTATGTTGGGATTTGGTTGTGGTATCTGGTCAATTGTTATTTATGCCTCTGGTGCAAAGATGTCTACAAACATTATTCCGCCATTATTAACGATATTTTTTGTCATAATCGGAGTGCTTTTATTTGTTTTTGGTTTGATGAGTGAAATAATGATGAAGACTTATTATGGCGTTCACGTTGACAGACCATACAATATTAAAAATATTATAGAAAACAATTAATAGTATAAAAATGGTAGGTATTGATGCTAAAAAAAATATATTTACTCATAGAAAATGCTTGTAGATTTATTCCTGACAGGATGTGGATTAAATTCCGTTTTATATTTTTGATGAAAAAGAAATGTAATTTAGATAATCCTAAATCCTTTAGTGAAAAGATACAATGGCTTAAATTAAATGAACATTTTGATGAATACACTTCATGGTGTGACAAAGTAGAAGCTAAAAATTTGGTAAAACCATATGTGGGAGAAGAGCATATTATTCCTACTATTGGTGTATGGGATGATTTTGATGAAATTGATTTTGATAAATTACCAGAAAAATTTGTATTAAAGTGTAATCATGATTCTGGTGGAGTTGTGATTTGTAAAGATAAGGAACATTTCGATAAAAAAAAGGCAAGAGCCAAATTACGTCAATGTTTGCATAGAGATTATTATTTAAACGGTAGAGAATGGCCATATAAAAATATTGAAAGAAAAATATTGGCTGAACCTTATATTGAACCTGAAAAAGGAAAAGAAGAGTTAACAGATTACAAGTTCATGGTTTTTAATGGTGAGGTAAAGTGTACATTTACATGTACGGATCGTTATTCGTCAGGTCTGAAGGTGACTTTTTTTGATAAAGGATGGAATGTACTACCGTTTGATAGAAAATATCCTAGAAGCACAGAGAAGATTGAAAAACCCAAAAATTATGAATGGATGATTGAAGTGGCTGAGGAAATTGCTCATAATTGGAGATTTGCTAGAGTAGATTTTTTCGAGGTGGGCGAGAAGGCATATTTTGGCGAGGTGACATTTTATCCAGGAAGTGGAATGGAAAGATTCTATCCCGAAAAATGGGATTACATATTAGGGTCATGGCTAAGAATATAGCATTTGTTTAAAGTCATGGTAAGATTAGGAGATAATTATGAATATAGATGTGGCAATTTATAAGACCGACAAAGCTTGTTATCCAACAAAGAATTCTTTATTTAGACCTTCGCGAAGATATCCTGAATATATTTTTAATGATATTTCTAATGAAGAGAATAATGTATACGATTCAGTAAGAGAGGCTATTCATTTATTCGGATATGACAAGGAAAATTATGGAAAAAAAGAGTGGAACCCTTTCGGAAATATAATTAATGAACACACATCTGTTTTGATAAAGCCCAATTTAGTCATGGATTTAAATCGTACTGGAGAAGGAACAGAATGTTTGTATACTCAGCCATCTGTTATTGCTCCAGTTATAGATTATGTAATTAAAGCCCAGAATGGAAAAGGTATAATTGTAGTAGGGGATGCACCTATGCAGGAGTGCAGATTTGATCGATTAATTGAGGAGAGTGGTCTAGAAGAACTAATCAATTACTATAAATCCAAAGGAATCAATATTAGTTTAGTGGATTTTAGAGAGGTTAAATCAGAGATAGTCATGGGCTCACATAAACAGACTGTTGAAGATAAACAATCTGGTACTATTATAAATTTGGATGAAAATAGCGAATTTTATAATTGTGATGAAAAGTTATTGAAAAAACTTAGGATAACGAATTACGATCCTAGAGGTTTGGCTGCACATCATAATGGAGAAAAACATGAATACTATGTTTCCAATTATCTACTTGATGCCGATGTTGTTATAAATATGCCTAAACCAAAGACCCATCGCAAAGCAGGTGTTACAATTGCTATGAAAAATATGGTGGGAATAAATTCAAGGAAAGAATTTTTGCCACATCATACCGTTGGTAGTGTCTCCAGTGGAGGAGACGAATATAAGAAGAAAAGTCTCCTTAGAATATTTAGTGATAATTTATATGATTACAAGAATATGAAAGAAGCGGAAGGCAAATATCTTCTGGCTAGACCAGCATTTTGTTTTGCATATGGATTTAAAATTTTGGCTAATCTAATTCATAATGAGCCTGGTGAAGGTAGTTGGAGCGGAAATCATACAATAAGTAGGACAATAACAGATTTAAATAAAATAATAGTTTATGCGGATAAGAATGGTAAGTTATGTAAATCGCCGCAAAGAAAAATGATTATTATTGCTGATATGATTATTGCAGGAGAAAAGGAGGGGCCTGTTTTGCCTTCTCCAAAGAAATTAGGAGTGATAGCGGTTGGAGAAAATCAAGTGGCATTTGATATTGCTATTGCTACACTTATGGGGGCTGATGTAAAAAAAATCCCAACTATTCAAAATGCTAGTTCTGTAGAAGAATTTAATTTCGGTAAATTAGATAATCCTAGAATTATTTCTAATAGGATTGAATATAGTGGGTTATTAAGTAATATAGATAAAAGTTCATTTTGGAATTTTGTGCCAACAAGTGGATGGACTGAAGTGTTTATTAAAGGATGAGGTTTGTATATGCCTAAAATTGCTATTGTTATAAACTCATTATCAAATGGAGGGGCGGAAAGAACAGTTTCAAATATAACCACACATCTTCCAGATAATTATGATATAGATATTATTTTAAATGATGACTCAAGTATAAATTATGATTTCCGGGGAAATATAATTTCATTAAAAATGAAACCAAAAAAGAATAAATTGACTCTAGGTTATCAATTCCTTGCATTTGAGAGAAGAATTAAAAAATTACGGGAACTAAAAAAACAGAAAAAATATGATGCTGTAATAAGTTTTTCTGAAAGTGCTAATATAGCGAATATTTTAAGTGGAAATAGGTGTTCTAAGACAATAGTGTCTGTTAGAGTTAATCTTTCTAGCACATCAAATAATAGAATATATAGATATATAGGATTCCCGTTAGTAAAAATACTATATAACCTTGCAGATATAATTGTTGCGGTTTCAGAGGGAGTAAGACAAGATCTTATTGATAATTTTGGAATTAAGGAACAAAAAATATGTACTATTCCAAATGGCTGTGATATTAAAAAAATTAAAGAATTATGTAATGAAGAGCTAACTACAAAAGAAATAGATTTGGATTCAATTGAGAATATTATCATAACTACAGGAAGACTTGAATATCAAAAAGGACAATGGCATTTAATTAGAGCACTCTCTAAGTTAAAGGAAAGAGATGTGAATTTTAAATTATTCATATTGGGAGAGGGTAGCGAAAGATCATACTATGAAGAACTGGTAAAAAGAATGAAATTAGATAATGAGGTCATTTTTTTAGGATTTTGTAACAATCCATTTGCTATTTTAGCTCATGCAAAATTATATGTTCTGCCGTCATTATTTGAGGGGATGGGTAATACTCTTATAGAAGCGTTAGCTTGTGGGATTCCATGTATTAGTACAGATCATGAATCTGGTGCAAGAGAAATTTTAGCACCAGAAACAGAAATAAGATTCAAAAATGTTAATCATGTAGAGTATGCGGAATATGGAGTTTTAGTGCCTACCTTTGATGGTATAAAATATTCTTATGATGAATCTATAACGAATGAAGAAATATTAATGGAAAATGCCATCTTCGAAATGCTTACCAATAAAAAATTGAACGATGAGTATAGGAGAAAAGCTCAACAAAGAGCAAATGATTTTGAATTAAAAAGTATGATAAAGAAATGGATGTCTCTGATAGAGAGTAATATGTCTTAAATGAAGTCTAGTGAATTGAAAAATGTGACAATTTTAATGTCTACATATAATGGAGAAAAATATTTAGAACAACAATTGTCTAGTATAGTGGCACAAAAAAGTGTAAATTTAGATGTCAAAATTCGTGATGATGGGTCGACAGATTCTACAATTGATATTATAACCAAGTGGAGTGATAAACTTAGGATTACATATTACGTTGGTGAAAATATTGGATCTGCCTCAAGTTTTTTAGAATTGTTATACAATGTTACCCCATCAAAGTGTGGATACTATGCCTTTTCTGACCAAGATGATTATTGGCTGGCAGATAAGTTATCAACAGCGGTTGATATACTTGAAAAATACGATGACATACCAGCATTATATTATTCGAATGCTAAAATTGTTGGGAAAAATTTAGAGGAAATAGATAATCCATTTAAAAAAAGTTATCACACAGATGAATTTGGAAGTGCGTTAGTTTTGCCTCAGGCAGCTGGTTGTACCATGGTTTTTAATACAAGACTATTAGAAATAATCCAGAAGTATAAACCTTCGAACTGTTATATGCATGATATATGGGTTCTCAATGTTTGTTTAGCAGTAGGCGGAAGGGTGATTTATGATTCCGTTCCACATATTTTATATAGGCAACACGAGAGTAATGTGGTTAGTGTTTTGGGGAAAGACAAAATGTCTCATGTTGAGCTGTTTTCATATCGTGTTAGAAAATTTTTTGATTATAGGTATAAGCCATCTATTGTGGCAAGCCAATTGAAAAAAGGATATTGTGACTATATACCAAGTGAAAATATGGAAATTATAAATTTGCTGCTGGATGGGGATAAAAGTTTATTACATAAATTACAATTAATTACAAATAGAAAAATTAAAACGCCATACATGGTATACAATATTCGATTCATAGTACAAATATTGTTAAATGAACAATAAGTGAATAATATGAGTGAAGTTTTAGGAAAAGAAGTAGATTATATGTCTAAAGAATATGAAGTAACAATAAATGTTTTATGTTATGAACCTATATATGATAAGCTTATTGAAACAATAGAATCTATCCTCATTCAAGAAGATGTGAATTTACAAATTGTAATATCGGATGATGGGTCCTCAAATAACCATTTTGAAGAATTAGAACAGTATTTTTATGAAAAAAAATTTTTTGACTACAAGCTGTGTGCAGCACGTCAGAATATTGGAACAGTTAAAAATTTGTTAAATTCTATTAGAAATTCAGATGGCAAATATTTGAAATGTATAAGTCCAGGAGATCAGCTTTATGGGGAAAAAGCATTACGAAAATGGTTAGATTATATCGTTTCGAGCCAAAATAGATGGAGTTTTTGTGATATTGTATGTTATCACAAGGGAGAAACAGGAGAAATAGTTGATAGAGTTAGAAGACGGCCAACGTATCTGATGCCATATATAAAGAAGAACGATTTGTTATCTAGAATTAATTATCTAATATTTTCAGATAATGCAAATGGAGCTAGTATACTTGGGGAAAAAGAGTTGTTTCTTGAGTATATGCAAGAAATAGATGGAATTATTAAATATTCTGAAGATATGATATGGCGAATTTGTATGTACGATGATGTAATCCCATTGTATTTTGATGAGGTCCTTGTGAAATATGAATGGGGGACAGGAGTATCGACTTCAAGAAAGAAAAAATGGCATAAAATTATATCAGAGGAGTGGAAAGCGTGTTCTAAGATTATATTACATAGGCAGTCTAAAAACTGGGTTCAAAGAATCTTGAAATGTGGAATAATCCTAGAGAACACTTTTTTTATGAAAATTGTTAAATTTATTAGAAAAAAGTATCTGAAAGCAATTTATCTAGAACAATTATATACAGTTAAGGAATTCCCATAGTAGTAATATCGTATATATTAAATGTTTGCTTGGTATTAAGTGCTTCAAAAAGAAGTGGAATTATTGCTGTGATATAATTGACTTGATTAGGTCACGAAGGAAAGGGTGTATATATGCAAACTATCAAATACACATTTCAACCCCATGGGGATGAAAGAGGTCAATTAATTTCATTGGAGGAATTCAAGGATATTCCATTTAGGATTAAGCGAGTTTACTACATGTATGATACTGCTGCAGATGTGGTCCGTGGTCATCATGCACATAGAAATCTTGAACAGATTTTAGTATGTGTTCATGGAAGCTGCAAAATTAGACTTGATAATGGGAGAGAGAAGAAAGTTGTGGCTTTGGAAAAGCCTTATGAAGGGCTATATGTGTCAAATAATATGTGGAGAGAAATGTTTGATTTCACACACGATGCTGTGCTAATGGTCTTTGCATCTGAATTATATGATGAATCAGATTATATTCGAGATTATGAAGAATTTTTGAAGTTTGTTGGCATTAATGAATAATAAAAAGGTAATGAATTATGGAAATTAGAGTACCATTTGTGAGTTTTCTTCCTATGGAGAGAGAGCTCGAGAGCGATTTAAGAGAGGCTTTTGAAAGAGTTTTTTCAAATAGTTGGTATATTGAAGGCAAAGAGGATGAAGCTTTTGAAAAGGCATTTTCCGATTATTGTGGGGCAAAGTATTGTATAGGTGTGGGAAATGGGTTAGATGCACTTATGTTATCACTTAAAGCTTTAGGAATTGGAGAAGGTGACGAAGTTATCATTCCGTCAAATACTTTCATTGCAACAGCTTTAGCAGTTACCTATGTAGGTGCCACCCCTATTTTTGTTGAACCAGATATTAGTACATATAATATTTCACCAAATCTTATTGAAGAGAAGATTACCAATAAAACTAGGGCTATTATTCCGGTCCATCTATATGGCCAAGCATGTGATATGGATGCAATAATGAGAATTGCTACAAAGTATGGATTGTTTGTGGTAGAAGATTGTGCGCAAGCTCATGGTGCTACATATAAGGGGAAGAGGGTTGGAACCTTCGGTGATGCAGCAGGTTTCAGTTTTTATCCTGGAAAAAATCTTGGTGCATTAGGTGATGCTGGAGCTATATTAACAAATAATAAAAAGCTTGCAGAAACAGTAAGAGCGTTGGGAAACTATGGTTCTGATTATAAATATCACCATATATATAAAGGTAATAATTCTAGACTTGATGAAATACAAGCAGCATTTCTTATGGCAAAGCTTTCTAAATTGAATAAAATGAATTCTGCTAGAAGATATATAGCAGAAAAGTACAAAAATGGAATTATTAACTCGGAGATTATTCTTCCATATGTTCCGACGTATACGGAAGCTGTATGGCATATCTATGGGATAAGATGCAAGAGAAGAGATGAGTTAGAGGTATATCTTAATGAGCATGGTATTGGTACGAATAAACATTATCCTATTCCATTACATTTGCAGGAATGTTATAAGGATTTAGGATTTAAACAAGGAGATTACCCAATTGCCGAGGAAATCAGTAGTACTGAGTTGAGTTTGCCAATGTATTATGGAATGACAGATGAAGAAATAGAATACGTTATTGATGTAGTAAACGAATTTAAATAAAAGGATGATTAAGATATGAGAAAAATAGTGACCATTGCTAGGATTAATCTTATCGCTTTGGTTATAATATGCTTTGGTGGATGTGGGAAAGATAAAGGAAATAATGATATTTTTACTATACCACAAACAGCTGAAGTATTAGATACATCTATATCAGAAATATATGGTGATGCAGATGCAATAGTAACTATAATATCAGATGATGGTTTTTATCAAACTGCAGAGAATTTAGATAAAATATTCGGAGAAAGAGAACTCAAGTGTACAGTTGCGGGTGCAATAAAATTTGTTGAGCCTGATTTAGAATCATGGGAACAGTTGTTGGAGAATGACACGATTGATTTAGTGAGTCATTCATATAATCATATAAAGATGGCAACTGATACAGAAATATCAAAGGATGAGAATGCACTGAAACATGAAATAGTAGATGCGGATCAGTGGTATGAGGAGAAACTAGGTAAAAAACAGATAGTTTTCGTGTGTCCTGAGAATACTATGTGTGATTTGGGATATAAAATTCTTGAAGAAAATGATTTTTGGGCTGTAAGAAGAGGTAACAGAGGGTATAATCCCTTATCGCCAAAAGACGGAACAAATGAAGGCGATTGGATGAATCTTATGGTACAAGGAATACAAGATGAAGGTACAGATTTATCAGTAAGGAATGGATGGGTTGATACTGCTATATCAGACAATGTGTGGCTTATAGAAATGTGGCATAATGTTATGCTAGAAGATGATGGCGGATATCAGACCATTCTTATATCTGATGCTGAAAAGCACATGGATTATATAAAAGAGAAATCTGATAACAATGATATTTGGGTAGCTACTTTTGATGAGGCTGTAAAGTATATTAGAGAGAAACAAAATATAAATGTATATGCGTATATTGATGATAGTGACCTACATGTGTATGGAAAACTAAATAAAAAAAATATGTCATCCAGTACATTTAATCAGCCATTAACTGTTCATATAACTATTCCAGATGATATGAATATCGAAAAATCAGGAAACTCTATTAGACAGGATGGAAATGAATTAGTTATAAATATTATCCCTAATGAAGAACTAGTAATGAAAATAAGAGGGGCTGAGTAAGACAACATGAAGGAATTCCGTGTTAGTGTACTAGTAACATTTTATAATCAGGAGAAATATGTAGATCGTACTCTTCAAAGTATTATAAATCAGAAAACTGATTTTGGAGTTAAGATTATTGTAGGAGATGATGGATCTACGGATGGAACATGCTTAAAGGTTAGAGAGTGGATTGATAAATTTCCAGATCAAATAGAATTGTATGTGATGGATCGCAATCCTGGAAAACAAATATCTGGTTTTAGAGCATCACGTAACAGATTAAAATTGTTGGATTATGTTGAAACAGAGTATTTTATTTTTCTAGATGGAGATGATTATTATTGCTATAATTATAAACTTCAGAAACAGGTGGAGATATTGGATGATGTAGCAAATAAGGATTGTATAGCTTGTTGTCATAATACTGATATGCTTTACGAGGATGGAAGAAGGGTCACGGTAACTAACGCAAAAATAAAAGAAAGAAAATATGGCCCTAAGGAGTATTGGCAAAAATTATATTTTCATACAGATACGTTGTTAACACGAAGATGTGTTATAGAAAAAATAGACAAACGACTTTTGGAAAATAACTTCAATGATAATTTGATTACCTTTTGTTTTTTGCAGCAAGGGAACTTGTATTATATTCCAGAATCGTGGACTATATATTTTCAAACTGGTGATGGGATTTGGACCAGTGGAAAAGAAGTAGTAAATCATATCAGAAATATGTTTCTATATGATTTATGTAATAAAATAAATCCTAAAATGAAAAAGGAAACGGATTTTAGGTTTGCTAGTACATGGATGGAATTACTGAGAATTAGAAGAACAATTAATCCAGAAGACCTCGGATTGTTTAATGTAGAGGCTATAGATAAGAAAATGGACAATTCTCTTAAGTGGATAAATTATAGAGATATAAAATTTTCATCTAAATTAGCATTGTGCTTGAAGGCGGTCTGGAAATCAAAGAGAAAAATATTGTTACATATAATATCTGATATATATGGAGTCACACTTAAGAGGTTTTTATATGAAAGACAAAAGTAGTGGTTACATTAGATGGATAAGTTTGATATGGGCTGTATTATCTTTTGTACTAGGAATTAGATTTTTAAAGAACAATTACAGCATTGGAATGAACAATGTTTATTCCAATGTTGTTAGTAAATCAGAACAAGTATTGTGGTTAGTCATTGCTATTTTAATAGCTGTTTCTTGTATAGTTTTATTAGTAAAATTTATTGTTAAAGCTGTTTTAATTAATGGAAAAGAACGTCAAATTCTTATTTTTTCGATTCCATTTTTAGTTGTGTTTATTGTCTTTTTTATATACAAGTATGTAAATTCGAATAGTGATGTGTACAGCTATTTTTGGGGAGATGAGAAAAATATATGGGATGCTGCTGTTAGGTTGTATCCGTATTTTTTTGTTTATACCTCAGAAATATTTTTGGTATGTTTTTTTATCCTACCAATTGTTTTGGCTCCAGTAATTGTTAAGATTGTTCTCGAATCGTTGATAATGGGATATATAATGTGGAGAATAAAAGCTCATTATAAATCAAACCTTGTGTATATTATATATGCATTCTGTTTAATGCCTCCATTTCTGACCTTGGGTATAGAAGTTCATAGAATGCAATGGTATGGATTTTTATATCTGTTTGCAATGGTTAAATTGTACATGGACATTATTGAGGGGGGGAATATAAATCCAATATATGGATGATTTTTATTATTTCACTCCTGTCGGTTTTAAGGCGAGAGGGGATCTATTTACTACTTGTGGGGGCGGTGCTGTTATATTTGGCATATTTGAAAAATTGTAACTCTAAGATAAGAAAAAGATTTCTTATTGCATTTATTTTGTGCGAAATATTAGTATTTATTCCAGTAATGATTAATGGTGTAAAGGAAAAGGGGACTGAGCTGGATGCAATTATAGTACATATGTTAGGTGAAGAATCACTTGATAGACAAATAATTGCAGAAGAATTAGAGATTATAAATGGTTATATAGATTTAAATATTGCAGATAAATATAATCGTGATATGGGACTGAATGGGTTTGCAATGAACTACTTTGATACGACATGGTTTATGGATGGGATGTATTATATTCAAAGAGAAAAAAAGTCTGTAACCTATGAGGAATTTAGCGATGCAGTATTTGCAGTAATTATGAAACAACCAATGGTATTTATTAAATCTAGAGCTAGAGCATATTATGCTGTTGGAGCCCAAAAGAATACTTATAATTTGTTTTTGCCGTTAGTGTTTATGCTAGGAGCCCTAATACATTCATTGATTGTGAAAAATAAGCCTATGATGATTATTATGATTGGTGTACTAGTGCATATTGCTATTACTACCCTTTCGATGCCAGCTAGTTTCTTTAAATATTTTTTCGAGATGTGGCTTATTTCATATGTATTTGTAGTCATCGTTTTGTTGGAGATAAGAAAAATAGAGGCAAAAAAGGTTAACATTTTACCTGTAAAAAATTAGAAAATAAAGAATATGAAAACTGATATAAAAGTAAGTGTAATTGTACCAGCGTATAACGTTGAACAGTATCTTTCAGAATGTCTTGATAGCATTGAACGACAGACTCTGAAGGAAATCGAAGTTATAATTGTTAATGATGGTTCGAAAGATAATTCTGAAGTTATTGCAAAAAAATATTGTAACAGAAATGAAAATTACAAATTAATTAACAGAGATAACGGTGGTCTTAGTGCAGCAAGAAATACAGGCATGTCTGAAGCTCGTGGTGAATATATATATTTTCTTGATAGTGATGATTATCTTGCCGATGATGCTTTAGAGAAGTTATATAAAAAGGCAAAGGAAGAAAATCTGGACCAAGTAAGATTTGTTGCTTATACATTTGAAGATGGTACAAATGATTATAAATGGACAGGAATAGATGAAGGTGGATATAAATATTCTGGGAACTATCCGAATTATCTTAGTGGTATAAATTTTTATAAACAAGCTATAGATAATAATGATTACTATCCTAGCTGTTGTTTAATTTTTACTAGAAGAAAGGTTATCGAAGAAAATAATCTTCGTTTTTATGAGGGAATATTGCATGAGGATAATTTGTTCAATTTTGAATTAACTTGTCTGTGTGATAGAGTTTCAATTCTTCACGAACCGCTGTATTATAGACGATATAGAACAGATTCTATTGTTAAGGGAACGAATTGGATTGAGAAAAATCGCTCAATGTGCATAAGTGCTGAAGAAACAGATATATTTTTGAAGAAACACCCATACATTACAGCTGTAGTTGGAGAACAACAAATCAAATTGTTTACATTGATGATGTTGAATAATTGGGAACATATGAATAAAAAGGAACAGAATTCCCACGAGTCCCAAATATTATTTGATAGGATAAAGCCGTTGGTAGTGAAGTATATGAACGGTGGCGGGCCTATTAAAGTTTTTTATATTAGCAAACCGCTATATAGACTATATATTGGTGTTGTTAAAATAGTTGGAAGGATGCGACATTTATTAAAATGAATGAAAAAAAAGTTTCAATTATTCTGCCTGTTTATAACGGAGCTGAACATGTATTAGATTCAATAGAAAGTATAGTAAACCAGACGTATGATAATTGGGAATTAATAATAGTCAATGACTGTTCTACAGATAATACATTGGAGATATGCCAATGTATTGCAAACAATGATTCAAGAATAAAAGTTATTTCTAATGAGTGTAATTTAAAATTACCGAATACATTAAATGCAGGTTTTAGAGAAGCAACAGGTAATTATTATACATGGACTTCTGATGATAATATGTATAAACCTAATGCTATATGTAAATTGGTTGAGACTCTTGAAAAAAATCCAGATGCTGTAATGGTATATGCTGACTATACTAATATTGATGTTGACGGAAACATTCTTGGAGAAGGAAAACTTCAAGAACCAGAGAAAATTGTTGTAGGAAATGTATGTGGAGCTTGTTTCTTATATACAGCTGATGTTGCAAAAAGAGTTGGAGAGTACGATGCAAATCTCTTTTTAGCAGAGGACTATGATTACTGGATGCGTATATATAGATATGGAAGAGTAATACATATTACAGATAATCTATACTTGTATAGAAGACATGCAGGTTCTCTCACTGAAACAAAGAAAGCGTCCATAAAGGAACAGACATATAGGGCTATAGAAAAGAATTTCATGTCGCTATACACGGATGCGAAAAAACATGGTTTAAATCATGAATTTTTTGATCATATTATGGTAAGGGCAGAGTCTCACAAGGATGAGACATTGCAGATGTTATTATCAATTGATTGTAGTTATGAGAAATACTTAAGCCATAAATTAAGAAAAAATAATATACAAAAAAATATAAGTGACTCGTTGGTTTATAAAATTTATCGAAAGATGAAAGGAATTAGAATTAGATAAATGGAGGAATATACAACACATATAAAAGCTAAGACTGGATGGTTTGATATTGATTTGAAAGAGTTAGTTCATTATAAAGATCTTATATGGCTATTCTTTAAAAGAAATTATTCGACAAGATATAAGCAGACAATTCTTGGTCCGTTATGGCTTATTTTCAACCCATTAATTACTGTGACGCTATATGCTTTGGTATTTGGCAATTTAGCTGGATTGTCAACAAGCGGAGTGCCACAATTTGTTTTCTATTTGTGTAGTAATGCTTTGTGGACCTTTTTCGCAACTAGTCTCACACAGACATCTAGCACTTTTACAGCAAATGCAGCAATCATGGGAAAGGTGTATTTTCCAAGACTTGTAATGCCTATTTCGTCTGTTCTTACAGGAATGCTAGATTTAGGAATACAGTTAGCGATGCTTGTTGTTGCAATCGTTTATTATAGTTTAAATGGTTATAATTTTGGACTTGGATACTCACTCTTATTAGTTCCTGTTCTAATATTCCAAACAGGATTACTTGGACTTGGGTGTGGTATTATCATAGCAGCTCTCACTACAAAGTATAGAGATTTGGTTATCCTTGTGGGATTCGGCGTTCAGCTTTGGATGTACGCTACTCCAGTTGTTTATACAGCAGATATTATTCCGAAGAAATATATGTCGGTGTATATGATAAATGCAATGTCACCAGTAATTGAGTGCTTTCGAAGTGTACTACTTGGAATACAAACAGACGCTTGGCGTTATTGGGGGATAAGTTGGATAGTAACCCTAATTGTTTTAGCATTAGGAATAGTTTTGTTCAGTAAAATAGAAAAAACATTTATGGATACGGTATAAATATGTCAGATATAGCTATAAAAATAGAAAATTTAAGAAAACAATATATGCTTGGCGCTATAGGGGGACAAACTCTAAACGCAGAGCTTCAGTCTTGGTGGGCTCGAAAGCGAGGAAAAGAGGATCCAAACCTTATGATAGGCCAAGGGTATTCTAATTCAGTAAATAGTTTCTACGCGTTGGATGGAATTAATCTTGAAATAAAAAAGGGAGAAGCCGTTGGAATTATAGGTTGGAATGGAGCAGGAAAATCGACCCTTTTGAAAATTCTTTCCAGAGTTACTGCACCTACAGAAGGTGATATATGGATTGATGGTAGAATAGCTTCAATGCTTGAAGTTGGTACTGGTTTTCATGGTGAACTTACTGGTAGAGAGAATATCTACATGAATGGTGCAATTTTGGGAATGACCAGAAAAGAAGTTGATGAAAAGATAGAGTCTATTATCGACTTTTCAGAATGCAGACAGTTTATAGATACACCAGTAAAACGATATTCTTCGGGAATGTATGTTAAGCTAGCTTTTGCTGTAGCTTCTCACCTTGATGCGGAAATTATGATTATGGATGAAGTGTTAGCAGTTGGAGATATGGCATTTCAGAAAAAGTGTCTTTCCAAGATGGGGGATGAAGCTCATGGAGGAAAGACTGTACTTTATGTGAGCCATAATATGGCAACCATACGAAATCTATGCGACAGATGCATTGTCCTAAAACATGGAAAAGTGGTTTTTGATGGAGGGGTTGAAGATGCTATAGCTGTATATATGGATAGTAACACAGATGTATCTTCAGCTTATATCGATAATACGTTAAAAGATAGAGGTACTAGGGTTGATAGACTTGGTTCATTAGTAATGATGAATAATGTTTCATTTAAAAATAAAGACCGTCTATTTTTTTCTAATCAGGAAGAAGTATTATTTGATGTAGAAATAGAGTCGTTTGTGGATTTGGAAAATCTCTATATGGGAATATCTATTAATGAATTAGATAATTCACCAATAGGCTTTGACTATGTTAGAATTCCAGATATGAAAAAAGGCGAAAAAAAGATAGTTAGTTTTCAAACAGAATTTAAAGAATTACCAGCTGGTAATTATGCTATGCAGTTTAATTTGCATCGGCAAAATGATATGGGGGGATGGGATCGCAGTTTGGATCAAACTAATAATCTGCCATTTAGAGTGGAAGATTGTGAAGTTAGACTTCAATGGCGAAAAGATTGGTTTGGTAATGTTTTTTTTAATGCATTACAAGTTAGAGAGTAAAATTGTTTAGTGGTTCATGTTAGGAGAGCGAATAAGTTGAAAGTTTTATTTCAAAAGATATTTAAACATATTTATTTAAAGATTTGTTTATTTTTTGATATGTTGACAAGATGTAAGGTTTCGATTGCTTGCAAAGAAATGTTGGAATATAAACGATTTGAAAAATCATTTGTTGATGAGGTGTCAAGTTATTATGTGATTAGTAATGAGTCAGAGTGTATCTATAGAAATCAATTTTACAATGAGAGAAATAGAGAACTCGTAGATTTATGTAAAAATCATGATCTGAAAAGAATAGCATTGTGGTATGGAGAGGCAGACTCAGATAAAATGTACTATGATGAATATTTTGAACATAGAATGAGTATGAGGATAATAGCAAAATATATAGAAAGACATATTCCTAAGAATACATATATTTTAGATGTTGCTTGTGGACATGGCAGTATAGATAAATACCTTGCACAAAGTGGTTATAAAATAAAGGGGATTGATTTGAATCCGAATAGAATTAAGGAGATTAGAGATTATATTTCAGATGCTGAATGTATAGATATTGATAGTATTAATAAGGATTCTAAGTATGGAGTTCTTATCTCGTTGGAAATGTTGGAACATGTTCCAGATATAAGAAAAACATTATCTAATATGTATATGATTTTAGAAGATAGAGGGTTGTGTTTTATTTCAGTTCCGTTTGAGAGAATGATAGATGATGAACAGCATGTACGTTTTTTTTCAAAAGAAAGTATGGTTGCATTGCTTCAAGAAACGGGATTTAAAGTGAAGGCTATAGTTAGATTGGCGTACTTGAATCATGAGAAGGAAAATGATTTGGTATGTGTGTGTGAAAAGTAATAAGACTCATTTCCTAGGAGAAAAAATATGGATTATTTTAAGCGAATACGAATTGAAATACTAAAAAAAAACCCATTATTAAGTAATAATGGTAGGAGAACAAAAAATGCAACTATAACAAATATTTTTGACTACAATAATATAATATTATCACGCCCAGACTATGATAGAAAAGTATTAGGAAGTTCAAGATTTTATGGATATAATTATATTCTGAAGAGATATTCTGGTTATACAAAGACAATAGAAGCACACTCGGAACATGCTCCAGGGTTGGACATGTTAGATTTGTATGATTGGCAGGCGAAAGAAAAAAAGGCATTAATAGTAAATTCAAGTCAGCGAAAAGATTTTTTGTCGCAATATGTGGATGTTCCTATTTTCCCAATAGGTCCATCTATTCATTATGCAAATTCGATTTACAATGAATTTGACTATAAAGTAATAAAAAAATCACTTGGAAAAACACTTTTAATTTATCCAATGCATGATATAGAGGATTTTCATTATAAGGATAAATCTGACGCTTTTATAGAATATGTAAAAAAAATTAAGGAAAAATATGGATTCGATACGGTAATAGTGTCGATGTATTTTGTTGATATTGAGCGAGGATTACATTTTAGATATTTGAAGGAAGGATGGATTATTACGTCTGCCGGACGGAGAGAAAATTATGATTTTAATGATTGTATGAAGACTATAATAAAGATGGCAGATTATGCATTAATTGATGGATATACTTCTGCTCTTGGATATTGCATTTATTTAGGTGTTCCTGTATCAATATTTCATAGAGAGTTTGATTTCATTGAATCAGGCAAGGAAAATGTTGTTCAAACGAATAATGGACTTGTAAAAGAAACAATGAAAAAATTTGAGAGCCTATTCTCAGATTATGATGAAAAAATCTCAGAGGAAAAATATAGTTTTTGTAATTATTGGTATGGATATGATGATGTGCTAGATAAAGGGGAATTATATTTGCTTTTTGATTATATTAGTAAGATAGATAATACTATGAGTAAAACAAGAAAAATGCAAATTGCAAAAAAGAGACGATATGAACCAATAAAAGAATACTTAATAGATTGCATAGGGTATACGAATTTAAAGTAGTATAAGATGTAATATCGTTGATATATATCTTTGAAATATGGCGGTTAGCTAAATATAAACATGCTTAAGCAAGGAATAAGATTTGCATATGGAGACCAGCTATGAATAGTCAAGAAAAAATTTAGCGAATAATTTGTTTGACTTATGAGGCTAAAAATAGCTGACTCTAACTAGACCTTCTAGCGGAGGCCTTTCAAAAATCTATGTAAGACATATGCTAATCTAGGTTAAAGGAAAAATTATCAGTTAGCATCCTATAAATGATGCGAACGAGCTTACCTGCACAGTGGCCTAAAGCATTGTAATGCGAGCGGCCTTCAGATACTTTTTGATGATAGTAATCATTGAAAGTCTTGTTGTTTTTAACAACATTGTGTGCTGAATTAACCAATGCATAACGTAAGGCTCTTGGGCCACGTTTTGACATACGAGTGTGCTTGGCTTCAAAGTTACCAGATTGGTAAATAGAGGGATCAAGTCCAGCAAATGACAAAAGCTTACTCGGATTGGAGAATCTGGTGATGTCACCGATTTCTCCAAGAATCATACCGCCATTGACGTAACCAATGCCTGGTATGGTCATTATTACAGAATCTAATGATGTGACAATGTCTTTCATTTCGGATTCAATTAATTTTAACTGCCTATACAATAGCTCAATCTGTTCAATAGATTGAGTGATTTGAATAGATAAAGATTTGTCGCTTGAACCGACAGACTTCTGTGTTAGAACTCTTAATTCTACAGATGTTTCCTTTTTAAAATGGCCTTGGGAAGCGGATTTCAAAAGGTGCGTAAGATGAGTCAAATGCATAGAAGCAATGGCTTCAGGTGTAGGAGCTTCTTTAAGAAGCGCATAGCATCCCTTGTGATGTATTCCAGATTTAAAGAAATACTGTAGCTCAGGGAAACCTTGAACCACGTAAGAAGTCAGCTGAATCTTTAATTGGGTACTCTGCTTCACAATCTTTTGTCTGAACCTTCCGAGGTTCTTTGGCTGCGTAAGACCAATGTCATAGAGCGTAATGAACCTGTGGGGATGCATAATTAAAACTTTACAGATAATAATAGTATCAACCTTATCAGTCTTGGTTTTGTGAATGTTGTTCTTTTTCATTTGCGCAGTCTGAATAGGATTGATAAGGCAAACATTATAGCCTTTTGGTACTAGTAACATCAAAAGGTTGTTGCCATGGTGAGCCGTAGAACCATGACCAATGATGATCTGGTCTTTCTCAAAAGATTTGAGTTTGGCAATATCGATGCCGACGTAAATCATAACGTTCTCCTTTCAATTAAGACTGATACTGTGATATCCACCAACGATTATCATCGTACACTTGATTGAAATAAGTGCTCTGATATAAATGGGACATCCAGCTTATAAACAATTCAGATAAAGGTAATGGCAATACACTCCATACAGTAGTCATTGCTACAGGGAAAAATCAAAAGTCCACAGTATCTGAATGTATTATGGCACAGTTATCAAAAAGAAAGGAAAGTAGATTAATTTGCTTCTGAATTAATCATAGGGGGACAAATGCAATTAGAGCTAAATTACGATGTTGATTTCGAACAAAGAATAATTGAAGAATTCTTAAAAATGAAAAAGATAATTTTATTTGGCGCTGGGGTAGGAGGTGCTAGAGTTGTTGAATATATTGACCAAAAATGTTCATCAATAAAAGGAAATATTGAATGTTTTATAGATAATAATCCTTTAAAGTGGGACTCTGAATTTGTAGGTATCAAAGTAAAAAAACCATCAGATGTCCTAGACGTTGGGATAGAGGCAGATACTGTTATAGTAATTTCGTGTGGAGAGGGTGATGAAATTCTTAATCAGCTAAATACTGAGTATGGAATAACAGAAAGGCAGGTATATATTCCTGATTTAGCAATGTTAAAAGTAGACGATAAGTCGTTTATTCGTAATCATATTAGTTTGTTAAATATGACTTATAACATGTTACAAGATGATAAATCTAAAAGGGTATTATATGGTGTTTTACAGTACAAGTTATCACATGATATCAGTTTAATTAAAGACATTGCGGATAATTGTAAAGATCAGTATTTTGATAAAGATATAATTGCATACACTAAAGATGGTATATTTGTGGATTGTGGAGGATATATTGGTGATACTATTGAGTCGTATGTTAATCATAGCAAAGGAGTATACGGTGAAGTTATTTCATTTGAAGCTGACCATGAAAACGCAGAAATAATACGAAATAAGTACCCATGTGTTGAAGTAAAAGAAATCGCTGTTTGGAGCGAAAGAACAAAGTTACTATTTGATTGTTTGGGTTCAGGCTCAGGAAAAGTAAGTGAAGATGAATCCTTATCTTATGAGTTAGAAGTCGAGTCTGATACAATAGATAACGTATGTGACAATAAACGGGTATCGTACATAAAAATGGATATTGAAGGTGCAGAGTATCAAGCTTTGTTAGGCGCACAAAAGGTGATTATGAGAGATAAACCTAAATTAATGATTTCTGTATATCATAAACAAGATGATTTAATAAAAATTCCGCTACTGATTAAATCGATGAATCCAGATTATAAGCTTTATCTTAGACATTATAGGAAGCTATCTGTACAGGAAACAGTATTATATGCTGTGTAATAATATTGATAATCTTAAAGGTACGTCTACATAATATAGAACCACGAAGTTTTATGCATGATGAGTGAGGAAGATAATGAAAACAGTTGCAGTTGTGCCAATGAAGTTAAATAATAAAAGATTGCCACAGAAAAACACGAAGGCTTTTACGAATGGGAAGCCTCTATGTACATATATATTGGAAACATTAAAAAAAGTGGAGGGTGTTGATAAAATATATGTATATTGTAGTAATTCTGACATAAAGGAATATTTACCAGATGGAATTGAATATTTGAAAAGAGATGAACGATTAGATTTAGATAGTACGTCGATGATTGAGGTTCTCAAGGCATTTTCTGAGGATATCCCAGCTGATATTTATTTGATGACTCATACAACAGCTCCTTTTGTAAAAACTGAAAGTATTCAATTGGGATTAGATAATGTAATAAGTGGAAAATTTGATTCATCGTTTGCAGCTAAAGTATTACAGGATTTTTTGTGGGTTGAAGGTGAAAATAAACCATATAACTACGATTTAAATAACATACCTCGTACACAGGATCTAAAACCATTCCTTATGGAAACTAGCGGCTTTTATATCTATACCAAAGAAGTTATTAAGGGGTTAGGAAGAAGAATAGGCGAACATCCATTTGTTGTGAAAGTTGGGGAAATAGAAAGTATAGATATTGATGAAGCAGAAGATTTTTTGATAGCTGATGCGATATTTAATTATATGAATAGATAGGTATTAATATGGGCGAAATATTATCATTGGATTGTACACTTAGAGATGGTGGATATTGTAATAACTGGAATTTTAGAGAAAAAAATATTGAAAAAATCATAAATGGATTGGCCATAGCGGGTGTGGATATTATTGAATGCGGTTTTTTAACAAGTAGAGTTTCATATAATCAAGATATATCTAAATATACAGATTTGAAGCAGATTGAAGCATTTATTTCAAAAGAAGCTAATAAGTCTGAATATGTTGTTATGATGAATTTAGGTGAATATAAACTAGAAGATTTACCAGATGCCGCAGAGAGTGTTATAGGCGGAATAAGATTGGCTTTTCATAAGAAATCACTTAATGAGGCCATGACTTCATGTAAGATAATTAAACAAAAAGGCTATAAGTTATATATGCAACCTATGGTAACAATGTTATATTCGGATGATGAATTTATAGAGTTAATTAGTAAAGCAAATGAATTGAATCCATATGCTTTTTACATCGTCGACAGTTTTGGAACAATGGATGAGGATATATTGTTACATTATTTTCAGATTGCTGACAAGGAAATAAATGAAAATACTTATATAGGATTTCACTCCCATAACAATTTGCAAGGGGCATTTTCGAATTGTAAAAGTTTACTAAAGAGCGCCAGAAATCGAAATATTATTATTGATAGTTCTATTTATGGTATGGGGAGAGGCGCAGGGAATCTTAATTCTGAATTGTTTCTTAACGAATTAAATTCAAAATATGGAAAGAACTATGAAATAAAGCCATTATTGAGAATAATGGACGAGGTGTTATCACGTTTTTATAACGAAAAACCATGGGGATATTCATTACCTAATTATCTATCAGCAGCACATATGGTTCATCCGAATTATGCAAAATACCTTACGTCAAAAGAGGCTTTACTGCTAGAGGACATGGATGAGATTTTTTCCTTGATGGATAAGGATAAAGCTGTTGAGTATGATGAGGAGTATATTAATGATCTATACATGAGTTATATGTCTAGAGAGAATAAGAATAAGGATTGCATAGCTGAGATTCAACAAAAAGTTAGTGGAAGGGAAGTTCTGCTTATAGCTCCGGGGGCTTCAGCAAAAAAAGAAGAAGAAAAGATAGCAAAATTTGTTGAGAATAATAAGCCAATAGTTATAAGTATTAATCACGAGTATGCAGGCTGTAATGTAGATTACATATTTGTGAGTAATATTCGAAGATTTAACCAGTTGTCTGAGGCATCAAGAGCTAGAGTGATAGCTACAAGTAACATTCATAGTGGTGATATTTTTGCTACAATTGATTATAAAATATTATTAAATGATATAGATGGTGTAAAAGATAATGCTGGACTGATGGCTATAAAATTTGCAGTTGAAGAATTAGGAGTTAACGATATATATTTAGCTGGATATGATGGATACTTAAAAGATTCCAGATTGAACTACGAATCCGATGATTTAACTGTGTTTATAAGTGAAGAATCAATTGATAGGATGAATATTGGAATGAATTGTATGATTAGAAAGTTTAAAGAAAAATCTAACATAAAGTTTATAACCAAAACGTATTTAGATATATATGGGGGAAATATATTATAGATAATAAAAAGATATATAGAAGGTTGAATATTAAATGGATACATGCATAGTGTTTGATATTGATGGGACTCTATTCGATACAAAAGAAGGAATAATACAAGCATTAAATGAAGTAATAAAAGTTTATGGTGGCGAGTACATAAGAAGTGAAGATGCAGATAAGTATATTGGTCCGCCAATATATAAATCGCTTAGTATATTTCAGAATTATGATTCAGCAGTAGCTGAAAATGCCACAAGATTGTACAGGAAAATATATGTTGAAAAATACATCAAGAAATCGAATCCGTACCCTTTTATGATAGAAACACTTAGCATATTAAAGTCAAAAGGAATAAAGCTTGCAATTGCCACCATGAAGACAAAAAAACAAGTAGAAGTTCTATTGGATTATTTCAAAATTAAAGAAATGTTTGATATTGTTCAGTATGTGGTAGAAGATGGTGTATCATCGAAGAATGATATGTTAGCTTTCATAAGAAAGGTAATAAGTGTAGAGGAGTATTATATGGTTGGTGATACCATGGGTGATTATACTGCAGCTAAAGAAAACGATTTCCGTTTTGTTTTTGCTAAATATGGATATGGAGAGTGTGGGTGTGTGTTAAATGTGATTAGTACTATATCAGATATTCTGAAATATGTATGAAGTGATGTTTATATGATTTATTAATGGTTTAAAATCAAACTAGATATATAGATGGTGGATTATTTCTTTTTGATAAAAGAATAGCAAAGAAGTAATTATTTTTTTAAGGTGGAAAGAACAATGAAAAACAAAAATGAAGTATTTAATAGGGCAATTACTTGGATAAATAATTATACTATTGGAGGAAATGGTATTACAGTAACGTCTAAAGAGCTATGTATTTATCCGGAGGTCACCGGATACTATATTCCGTCGCTGCTTCAGTGGGGAGAATGTGATTTGGCTATAGCATATGCTAGATATTTGTGCTCGATACAAAAGGATGATGGTTCCTGGTATGATAGTGGGAATGTTGCACCATATGTTTTTGATTCTGCTCAGATTTTGAAAGGACTTTTAGCGATCAGAAACATTATTCCTGAAGTAGATGAACATATTATCAAGGGCTGTGATTGGATTCTTTCCAACATGCAATCGGATGGTAGACTAACTACTCCATGCAAAGATGCATGGGGGGCGAATGAAGACTATTGTTCAGAGCTTATACATATTTATTGTTTGTCACCTATTAGGGAGGCAGGACATATTTTTAATAAATCTGAATACCTTGAGGGTGTAAATAAGATTCTTAAATACTATAAGGAGAATAAACTCGATAGGATTAAGAATTTTAGTCTGTTGTCACATTTTTATGCATATGTCATGGAAGGACTATATGACCTTGGAGAAATTGAATTATGTCGAGAATCTATGGAGCGACTTGAAAAGTATAGAACGTCAAAAGGAGCTATACCAGGATTAAAAGACGTTCCATGGATATGTTCTACAGGCTGTTTTCAGCTGGCTGTTGTATGGTATAAGCTTGGGGAGTTAGAGAAAGGTAATTCACTATTTTATTATGCAATTAGCTTACAGAATAAGTCAGGTGGATGGTATGGTAGTTATCCTGCACCAGGTTTTGTGGCTAACTTTTACAGAGGAAGAAAGAGACCATATTATTTTCCTGACGCGGAGATCAGTTGGGCTGTTAAGTATTTCTTAGATGCATTAGCATTAAAAGAAAAGCTTGAGTTTTCAAGTATATCACCTGATTATATGTATAATGTGACTGAGAATGATGGACAGTATTATTTAATAAAAAAACTAATTGAAGCAGATGAAATGCAGAGAAGAGGATATCATAGGTAAAGATGAATATATCTGTGCATAATAATGCTGAAATGGTTGAAAGACGTATTGATAGAATTGATTTTTTCAGATTTATCATGTGTATAAATGTTGTAGCTAATCATACTCATCCCTTTCAAGATATATTAGAAAGCCTTAATACATTTATGACATTGTTATTTCTATGTATAGCAGTACCTTTTTTCTATTATGTAGCGGATATTTTATGGGAATCAGAATAGAATGGGGGTACGAATTATCCCTTATTTGCTCCTTGGACTAGTTTGTTGTGAAAAACAGAAATCATTTTCATATTATAGAAATCATTTTTTGCTTTTTATTATATTACTTTGTATCGAATCTCTAATTAACACAAATATAGGCAACGTTTATGCTACAGATGGAGTTTTACTATTTTAGTTGCTTATTATTTTTTTAGATTAATATTAAACTGTGATGTATTACCATTTAAGTGTTTTAAAGGTGATACAAAGGTATTGGGAAGAATAAGTTCGATTATCTATTGTATACAATATTTGGTTATAACATATATTATCAAGTGGGAGTATGCTAGATATATAGGAGGTTTTTTATAAGATTTATTTTAACTTTTCCTATTACATTTTTTATGTCAATTGCTTATTTGTTTATTATGAAGCAGTTTTATCAGCAATATAAAAGATTAAGGGAATGGTTTAGAAAATATAAGTAACTGTATGCTCTATACATACTAGTTGATTTTAATTTTAGAATATATAGAGTATAAAAAGGATAGGAAGGAAAATCAAATGGAAAAACTATTATTTACTTCAGAGTCAGTAACAGAAGGCCATCCAGATAAGGTATGTGATGCCATATCTGATGCCATCCTCGATGCTTGCTTAGCTGAAGATCCTATGAGTAGAGTAGCTTGTGAGTCTTGTTCATGTACAGGTTTCGTACTTGTTACAGGTGAGATCACTACAAAGGCTACCCTCGATGTTCCAGCTATTGTTCGCAAGACTCTTCTTGAAATCGGTTATGACGATGGAAAGAAAGGCATTGATGGAAACTCTTGCGCTGTTATGGTCGCTCTTGATCAACAATCCGCAGACATTGCAATGGGTGTTGACAAGGCTCTTGAGGCAAAGGAAGGCTCACTTACAGACGACCTGGATACAGGCGCCGGTGACCAGGGTATGATGTTCGGTTACGCTACAAACGAAACAGAAGAGCTCATGCCTTATCCTATTTCTCTTGCTCATAGACTTGCTCTACAGCTTGCAAATGTCCGCAAAGACGGTACTTTAAAGTACCTCCGACCAGATGGAAAGACACAGGTATCTGTAGA
>NZ_FOVQ01000019.1:0-38205 GCF_900115215.1 Pseudobutyrivibrio sp. UC1225
TCCCTATCCGGCGCGGGCGTAGGATATTTGAGAGGAGCTGCCCCTAGTACGAGAGGACCGGGGTGGACGGACCACTGGTGTATCAGCTGTCGACCAACGGCATAGCTGAGTAGCCAAGTCTGGACGGGATAAACGCTGAAGGCATCTAAGCGTGAAGCCCCCCTCAAGATGAGATATCCCCTCCTTCAAGGAGATAAGATCCCTTAAAGACGATAAGGTAGATAGGTTCAAGGTGTAAGTGCGGTAACGCATTCAGCTGATGAATACTAATAGATCGAAGGTTTATTCTAAAAAGATGTAAGCGTGTTCTCGAACACTGTATGAAGTTTTGAGGTTGCTAAAGCAGCCAAAAGATAATATTCCTCAATAGCTCAGTTGGTAGAGCACTCGGCTGTTAACCGAGTTGTCGTAGGTTCGAGTCCTACTTGGGGAGCTCATATGATGTTGATTATTTCAACTTTGTATGTTATTATTAATCAGTCGCTGAATTCAGGCGTTGGATTTCAGCTAGTTTGGCTCCGTGGTCAAGCGGTTAAGACATCGCCCTTTCACGGCGGTAACACGGGTTCAATTCCCGTCGGAGTCATTTGCCTTTAGGCAATACTTAGTATTAAGCCGATGTGGCTCAATTGGCAGAGCAGCTGATTTGTAATCAGCAGGTTATCGGTTCGAGTCCGATCATCGGCTTTTTTCTATTGAGTAGAAAGAGGCCAATTTTTTTTATAAAGGTCTTGCTTGTTAGTCTTACAATATGGACCTTTAGCTCAGTTGGTTAGAGCAACCGGCTCATAACCGGTCGGTCCAGGGTTCGAGTCCCTGAGGGTCCACTTTCTATTTAAAAATATTTAATATGGCCTCATGGCTCAGTTGGTTAGAGCGCCGCCCTGTCACGGCGGAGGTCGAGGGTTCAAGTCCCTCTGGGGTCGTTTTCCAGTTTTAACATTATGGGATCTTAGCTCAGCTGGGAGAGCATCTGCCTTACAAGCAGGGGGTCACAGGTTCGAGCCCTGTAGGTCCCATTAGTCTTTTAATAGACTATGCCGTAGTGGCGGAACTGGCAGACGCGCGGGACTTAAAATCCCGTGGTGGCGACATCGTACCGGTTCGATTCCGGTCTACGGCATTTACTCTATTGAGTAAATATGTGTGTGTAGCTCAGCTGGATAGAGCACTTGGCTACGGACCAAGGTGTCGGGGGTTCGAATCCTCTCACGCACGCTTAGTAATAAGAGATAGGAAATGATTCCTATCTCTTATTTTTTTCCCAATTTGATTATGAATTGTTGTATTATAGTCTATGTGATTTTTATATTATGAATTAGAGGAATACTATGAGTGATATAGTAAGATATAAAATGATATTCATAGGGCGAGTACAGGGTGTAGGTTTTAGATACAAGGCTAGTCATATAGCTAATCAATATCGTCTAACTGGGTATGTAAAGAATGAATATGATGGCTCTGTTACAGCGGAAATACAGGGCTCTGAACAGGAAATATATATGTTTCTTAAATCACTGGCATCAGATAGATTCATAGATATTTATGAACTTGAAAAAGAAAAAATGCCACTTGAAGAAGATGAGCGGAGTTTTATAATACAATATTAAGCGGTTTGTGTTATTAGAAATGATTAGGGAGAATAATTAAGAAATAATGAGAAGAAAGCAAAAGAGAATAGTCTCAATAACAACAATAATAGTGGCACTACTATTGGTTGGTGGATGCGGGGCCTGGTTTTTCTTACAATCAAATAATATAGAAGACAATACAGATATAGCACAGAATCACGAAAAGCAGGATGTTACTTTGGAGGATTCTGAAGTACCTATGGCTGGTGAGCAATCAGCGGATACTGATGACGTCGGGATGTCACCGGAAGAATTATTCCAGGCCTTTTGTGATGGAAAGATTACAGCAGAAGCACGTTCTTACTATGATGACACTACATGGACAATGGATAATACTTACTTTCAGTTTGAAGATTCCACTCCAGAGGATGAGTTAGATGTCACCATGGTTGTAGAAAAATTGGAGCCTGTTGATTTGGATAATGATGGTGAAGTTGAGTTTATTTTACAGAATTCTGTATACGGAGATATGTGCTTTGATTGTAAGGATGGCAAGGTAGTTTGCTTTGCCCAGGGCGAAGGCACAGCAGCTATGTGTTCTTACACAAAGTATGATGGTGCCTATTGGATAGTTCACAGTGATACAACACATGGTGGCAGATGCACTTATGAGTTAACAAAGTTTAATGGAAACCTTGAGGTGGTGGATTCTCTTAGCTTCGGATGGGAAGACTGGGAAGACACTGGTGTGAAGACATATTATCAGGGTGAAAATGAGATCGCTGAAGCAGAGTATGAAGCACTGTATCAAAAGGTTTTTGGAGATAATTAGGAGATTTTTACTAGAGTTATGAAGTACAAGAACTATATTTTTGATTTATATGGAACATTAATTGATATACATACAGATGAGAAAAATCCAAAGCTCTGGGAGTATACCTCGGAGTATTTTGAAACAAACTTTGGTACGGTCATCGATTCCAAGAAATTAAACCAAGAGTATCTTAAGCTTTGTAAGGCTGAGGAGAAAAGACTTGCTAGAGAAAATGGCAGTAAGCATCCAGAGATTAAAATCGAGTGGGTATGGGAAAAGTTAATTGGGAAGCCAGTATCAGATGTAGAAATGAGAAGGTTTTGCAATGACTTTAGGGAAACTTCCCGCGTAAAGCTGAAAAGATATGATGGAGTGGCAGAGACTTTGGCTGCCATCAAAGAAGCTGGCGGAAAGATATATCTACTGTCTAACGCCCAGAGACTATATACAGAAAAGGAAATGGAAGATACTGATATTACTAAGTATTTTGATGATATTTTTATTTCTTCAGATAAGGGGATAAAGAAGCCTGATGGTAATTTCCTTCAGGAATTGCTTGATAAGCATTCCCTTATAAAAGATGAGTGTGTGATGATAGGAAATGAAGTTCTTGCTGATGTGGGAGTAGCTACTGCAGTGGGAATTGATGCAATACTTCTTAACACCTACAATCATCCTAGCTGGGACTTAAAGAGAGATTTCGCAAGGTGTGGTGCAGATATGGATAAGGTTAAAGTTATCTTAGAACCTACATTTATTACACCTTCCAATATTATAGCTTAGTAAAAAATATGAGTAATGAACTTAATAAAGTTTATAGCAAAAAGAGATAGGTCGATGCCTATCTCTTTTTGAATATAAAATATAATTTTGGAAGGATTTAACTATGGCATTCTTTCTTAATAACTAATGGCCAAAGAGTTAGAGCAAATAATGTCATAAGGCATCTTGCGATAAAGTTGCCCCAGTGTCCAGCGAATAACTGGACGATTGTTGCTGCAGCAAATAATTCTTTCCATGCGAACATGATTGCAGCGCCAATAGCAGTAAGCATTGGAAGTCGAAGAGCTGCATCGCCAACAGGAATTTCATATTTTAGGTAGTGGCGTTCGATGTAGCTGCCAATTAAGAATCCTGTCATTCCGCCGCAGGCTTTGAAGGTATCGTTCATCATTTTCTGTGGGTCAACAAGAAGCTGCCCATCTATATAATCCATAGGATAAGGCTTTACCTGAATATAGATAAGAGTGGCTATAACTACGATAATACCGGCTAATGTAAGCTTATCGCTCAAAGTCTCGTTATCGCCAACTTTATTCTGAATAAAGCCTACGAGAATAACGATGATTGTTGAACATCCGAAACCTACCAAAACATCCTGTGGGGTATGAACTCCAAGGAAATTTCTTGAAAAGCAGGTCAGGAAAAGAATTATTCCAAGTGTAATAGCAAGCCAGCGTCTCTTGTCCTTTTGCCACGCTATAGAAGTACCGTACATGGTGGTGGCATTTGTTGAATGGCCACTAGGGAAAGAATAACCTGTGGCTGCAACTTTAGAATCACCTGCCGGTTCAATCAAATCTGATCTAATCCATGGTCTGTAAGCACATACCGTAAGTTTAAGAAGGCCATTTACAAGTTCACCACTCCAAAAAGCGGTCATAAAGCGGTATCCCCACTTCTTGTTGTATCCCCAAAAAACTATGTAAGGTAAAAATGGTAATACATCTACTGCAAATTTTGACAGAGCATTGAAAAACTCATCAAAGGCTCCGCCAGTGGCATTTCTTAAATCTTGTAACCATAATAAATACTGGATATCAAAACTCATAAGCATCTCTCCTTTTTATTTTTCTACACAACATAGGCATAAGTGTAGTCTTATTATGTGAAAATAATATGTATATAAAATTAAAAAAGTGTGTATTATCATAGTGTTGACAATATACCCCTATAGGGTATATAATCCATTCAACAATGATACCCCATAGGGGTATGTTGAGAACTCGGTTAGAAATGTAAAAGGAGAAATTCTTATGGCAGATAATACAAATAAAGAGAACTTGAAGCAGGAGGAATGTTGCTGCTGTTCAGGAAAGACAAAAGAGAGAGAAGACAAAGAGTTTAAGGATCTCATGAACAGACTCAAGAGAATTGAGGGGCAGGTAAGAGGCGTAGAGAACATGCTTGAAAATGATGCATACTGTACAGATATTCTTGTTCAGGTGTCAGCCATCACTTCTGCCTTAAACAGCTTTAATAAGGTATTACTTGCAAATCATATGAAGACTTGTGTAGCAGATAACATCAGAGAAGGAAACGATGAGGTTATCGATGAGCTTGTATGTACCTTGCAGAAGCTTATGAAGTAACATGAATATAGGGTTTGACACTCTATAGCACAGGAAGTTTATAGGTGATTATATGGAACAATACAAAGTAACAGGAATGAGCTGCGCTGCATGCCAGACCAGAGTGGAAAAGGCTGTTAGCGCTGTGGAAGGCGTGGATAGTTGTGCAGTCAGCTTATTAACAAATTCAATGGGAGTAGAGGGAACTGCTTCTCCCGAGGCAATCATAGCAGCTGTTGAGGCAGCAGGTTATGGTGCAAGCATTAAGGCTGAAGGTGGTGCAAAAGAACAGGCAGCCTCAGAAGATTCGTTAAAGGATACAGAGACGCCAAAGATGAAGAAGAGATTGATTGCTTCAATTATTCTATTGATTCCTCTTATGTATGTGTCCATGGGACATATGCTATGGGATTGGCCACTACCAGGATTTTTGGATGGTAATCATGTAGCAATGGGATTGTATCAACTGATATTAGCTGGGCTTGTTATGGTGATTAACCAGAAGTTTTTCATCAGTGGGTTTAGAGGGCTGATTCATAAATCTCCTAATATGGATACGCTGGTGGCATTAGGTGCTACAGCATCATATGTGTATAGCGTAGTAGCATTGTTTGCAATGACCTCTGCGGTGTTAGCAAATGATGAAGAGCAAATAATATATTTTATGAATCAGTTTTATTTTGAGGCGGCGGCAATGATTCTTACCCTTATTACAGTTGGTAAGATGCTTGAGGCCAAATCAAAGGGAAAGACTACCGATGCCCTAAAGGGATTAATGAAGCTTGCACCTAAGACAGCAGTGATCCTTAGGGATGGTGAAGAAATCACAGTGCCTATTGAAGAGGTGCAGGTGGGCGACAGATTTGTGGTAAGACCTGGAGACAGCATACCCGTGGATGGTATTGTAGTAGAAGGGGAAAGCGCGGTAAATGAAGCGGCCCTTACAGGCGAGAGCGTACCAGCGGAGAAAGCTGTGGGTGACAAGGTCTATGCTGCCACAATTAATTCTTCAGGCTATATGGTCTGCGAGGCAAAGAAAGTTGGTGAGGACACTACACTTTCAGCCATTATAAAAATGGTAAGCGATGCGGCAGCCACTAAGGCACCTATCGCAAAGATTGCTGACAGAGTATCAGGAGTGTTTGTGCCAGCTGTAATATCCATTTCGGTAATTACATTTATTTCATGGCTTCTTGTAGGTCAGACTGTGGGCTACGCTATAGCAAGAGCCGTATCAGTTCTTGTAATCAGCTGCCCATGTGCATTGGGGCTTGCAACACCAGTAGCTATCATGGTTGGAAATGGTGTGGCTGCAAAAACAGGAGTATTATTCAAGACTGCGGCATCACTGGAGCAGGCTGGTAAGACTCAGATAGTGGCACTGGATAAGACAGGAACAATCACCACTGGCGAAATGAAAATTACAGACATAATGCCTGTAATACAAAGTTCAGATGAAGGACATGTTGAATTTAAGATTTCTGCCAGAGAGGCCTACAAGTTATTAACAACAGCCTATGCTCTGGAATCAAAGAGCGAACATCCGATTTCAAAGGCTATCACAGAATATGCCTCTGAAAAGCAATTAGAATTGAAAGAGACTACAGAATTTGAAGCACTTTCAGGAAATGGGCTTAAGGCTAGGCTGGATGGTGAGCTGATTTATGGAGGCAGTTTTAAATTTATCAGCAAAATCCTTGCAGAGAATACTAATCCACAAGAATCAGAGAGAATTATTTCTGAGGTGGAAAAGACAGTAGATAATTTATCTCGCAGTGGAAAGACTCCAATATTATTTGCCAAGGAAGGAAAGCTTCTTGGAATAATAGCGGTAGCAGATGTAATTAAAGAAGATTCTAAGGAAGCTATTTCAGAGCTTAAGAATATGGGAATCCACGTGGTAATGCTTACAGGCGACAATGAAATCACGGCAGCTGCTATAGCAGAGCAGGCAGGTGTAGATGAAGTGGTTGCATCGGTAAAGCCTGATGGTAAGGAGGCTGTGGTAAGACAGCTGATGGAGCATGGCATGACCACCATGGTAGGCGATGGAATTAATGATGCGCCAGCACTGACCTCGGCAAACCTTGGAATAGCAATTGGTGCAGGAACAGATATTGCAATTGATGCCGCAGATGTAGTATTAATGAAGAGTAGCATTAAAGATGTTGCAGCGGCTATAAGGATTTCAAGAAAGACTCTTACAAATATTCACGAGAATCTTTTCTGGGCATTTTTCTACAATATCCTTGGAATACCTCTTGCAGCAGGATGTTACATCGCAGCATTTGGCTGGGAGCTTAATCCGATTTTTGGTGCAGCAGCCATGGGATTATCGAGCTTCTGTGTAGTTAGCAATGCGTTAAGACTTAATTGGATTAAGCCTTATGACAGCTCGAAAGATAAAATGATTAAGAATCCAATAAAAGGGATTTTAATAAAACAAGCAACAAAAAATGAAGATAGAAAGGAAGCAGGAGAAATGAAGATTACAGTTAAGGGAATGATGTGCCAGCATTGTGAGGCACACGTAAAGAAGGCACTTGAGGCAATTGATGGTATCGATAGCGCAGTAGCATCACACGAGGAGAATCTTGTAACAATCACTAATTCAAAGGATGTTGATGAGGCAGCAATCAAGGCAGCTGTAGAAGAGGCTGGATACGAGTACGGCGGTATATTATAATGACATTAGTTTCGTAGTCTTACATGTAGTAGCTGAAAGGAGCTTTTATGGCAGAATTATGGGATGCGTACAACAGGGATTTTACTAGAATAGATGGGTCAACGCTTGTGCGAGGTCAACATATTCCTGACAATATCTACCATTTGGTTTGCGACATTATCGTGAAGCATACAGATGGAAGCTACCTGATTATGCAAAGAGACCATGAGAAGACTCATGGTGGTCAGTGGGAGCTTTCCGCAGGGGGCTCTGCTTTACAGGGCGAGGGACCAGATGAGGCATCAAAGCGAGAGCTTAAAGAAGAGACAGGCATCGAAGGAACCTTAAGAGAGATTGGTAGAATGGTAATTGATAAGAATCATTCTATTTATGTACTTTACATTTGTGAGACTGATTGTGATAAGGATTCGGTGGTGTTGCAGCATGGTGAGACCATTGATTACAGATGGATTTCAAGAGATGAGCTTCTAGCCATGAAAGAGGATGAGCTGATTTCTTACAGAGCCATGAAATTACTTCATGAACAGAATATATAAAATTAAGAAAATAAAAAGAGCTAAGACAATGTAAATCGCAAATGTCTTAGCTCTTAATTTTTATGATTTTAATTAGGCTGTTTTTTCTTTTTCTTTTAATTCTTTTTGGAGAGCTTTTTCAAGGAGCTCCTTCTCATGTAATTCCTGAATATCATCTAAAGCAGAAAGCATAGGCTTTACGTTCATATGAAGGATATTTCTCTGAACATAGTTGTGTGTAATCTTCATAACAGTACCGCTAAGAGTAACTACACCGATAAGGTTTGGTATAGCCATAAGTCCGTTGAATGTATCTGAAAGATCCCATGCAAGTGTCAAATCCATAGTGGCACCAACTACGATAAAAGCAACGAAAACTATATGGTAGAACTTGATTGTTTTTCTGCCAAAAAGATACTCAAAAGCCTTGCTACCGTACTGGCTCCAGCCAAGAACAGTAGAAAATGCAAATGGAATGATTGCGATAGCAATAAAGGCAGAACCAAATTTTCCAAATACAGTAGAGAAAGCTTCTGCAACAAGTGCAGTAGAAACTTGATCTGAAATTACCTTTCCAGTTTCCAAATCTACCAAGCCGCTTGAAAGGACAGCAAAAGCTGTAACACTACAAACGATGATTGTATCAGCAAAAACCTCGAAGATTCCCCACATACCTTGAACTACAGGCTCTCTTACGTTTGAGCTTGAGTGAACCATTACGGAAGAACCAAGACCTGCCTCATTTGAGAAAACGCCTCGCTTCATACCAAACTGAACAGCCATGGCAACACCACTACCAACGATACCACCACCAACAGCACGCATACCAAAGGCACTCTTAATGATAGAAGTGAAAACTGCTCCGAACTGGTCAATATGGAAGGCACATACAATAAGTGCACAAATCATGTAGATAAGAGCCATAAATGGAACCAGCTTTTCTGTAACAGCAGCGATTCTTTTCAAACCACCTACAATTACAAGAGCAGCGAATACCATAAGGCAAATACCAGTAACAATGTAAGGAATTCCAAATACGGAGTTCAAATTTACAGCGATGGAATTAATCTGACCCATGTTTCCGATACCAAATGAAGCTAAAATACAGAAAACAGAGAACAGAACTGCAAGGCCGGAGCCAAGATGTCTATAGCCCTTCTTTCCGCCAAGACCATCGCGAAGATAGTACATAGCGCCACCACACCACTCGTTCTTTTCATTTCTTCTACGGTAGTAGATACCGAGAACATTTTCAGAGAAGTTTGTCATCATTCCAAAGAAGGCAACAATCCACATCCAGAAAATTGCACCAGGACCACCAGAAGCGATAGCAGCAGCAACACCTGCGATGTTACCAGTACCGATTGTTGCAGCTAAGGCTGTGCAAAGGCTCTGGAACTGTGAAATCTGAGTATCTTCTTTGTCAGTGTGTGCAGTTACGTGGGAATCCTTGAAGATACCACCGATTGTGTTCTTAATCCAATGCTTAAAGTGTGAAATCTGAAAGAATCTTGTAAGACAGGTCATAAGAATACCAGTACCCACCAAAAGGATAAGCATAGGTAGTCCCCAGACGAAACCATTTACAGCGTTGTTGATGTTTTCAACGCGAGATAGAAAATTTTCCATATACAACCCTCCAAAATTAAAGCCATAATAAATTACGGACAGTTTAGCACATTAAAGTAGCAAAGTCTACAAGAAATTTTAACAGATAGTTTTCTTGAAAAGGAGAAGTTGTACGATTAGAATGATATTATACTTCTTAAGACAGATAACTGCGGGGCGAGATTCATGAGAGGGACCGAGTATGAAAAATACTATGAAAGAGAAGAGAAATCTGCTGATTTACTATGTGGAGCTTACCTTAGGTGCCATCATAGCTGCATTTTCTATTGAAGAGTTTTTGGTTCCAAATAGAATTTTCGATGGAGGCGTGACAGGTATAAGTATGATTGTGTCACACTTCCTTCCGCTTCCTCTAGGAATTTTGATTGTTTTGATAAATGCGCCTTTTGTTATAGTGGCTTATAGAAAAATGGGGCATCAGCTGGTTGTGAGAATGATTTATGCTATTATTCTGTTCTCAATTATGACAGGAGTTTTTGAACCAGTTGAAGAGGCTACTGATGAAATGTTGCTTGCCATAACTTACGGAGGAGTCTTGCTGGGACTTGGAGTCGGTCTGGTGCTAAAGGGTGGTGGCTGTCTGGATGGAACCGAAGTGGTGGCTGTTATCCTGAACAGAAATTTCTCCATATCCACCGGCCAGGTTATTTTGATTTTTAATGTTTTCATTTTCACAATTGCCGGGATGGTGTTTGATTTTGACAGGGGAATGTATTCTCTGCTGATGTATTTCATTTCTTCCAAGGTGATTGATGTTGTTGAAATTGGTTTTGGCAGTGCAAAATCTGTAATGATTATTACTGATGAAGGCGGGAAGCTGGCAGATGAGATTTTCACGAAGCTTGGGCGTACAGTAACATTTTTGCATGGAGAAGGTCTTGTTTCCAACAATGAGAAGGATATTCTTTATTGCGTGGTAACACGTGCTGAGATTTATGAACTAAAGGCATTACTCAATGATTTTCCTGGAAGTACCTTTACTACAATTTCAGATGTTTCGGAGGTTGTGGGAAGTCATATAAAATCAATATAGATTTGCCAAATTAAATAAAAAGTTTTAAAATTCTAAAGGACAAAGACGTTTGCTTTTTAGCGGGCGTCTTTTATTTTTTTTCGGGAAGGAAAACTAAAGTGAAAGACGGATTTATAAAAATTGCATGTGCTACACCGGATATAAAGGTAGCTGATACTGAGCACAATGCAACTGAGATAATTAGATTAATCAGGGAAGCAAATGAGAAAGGTGTAAAGATTATCTGTTTCCCAGAATTAGGTATAACAGGATACACCTGTGGAGATTTATTTTTACAAGATGTTTTGCTTAAAGGTGCAGTGAAGGCTGTGGAGGAGATTGCTAGTGCAACATCTGAGCTTGATATAGTGATTATAGTGGGCTTGCCATATCAGGTGAGAAACAAGCTTTACAATATTGCAGCAGTGATAAAGGGTGGCAAAGTAATTGGTGCCACAGCAAAGAAAAATATTCCAAACTACAGTGAGTTTTATGAGCTGAGACATTTTACACCAGCTGATGATAACCTCATGGAGGAAATAAGCTTTGGTGCAGCTGGAACTACAACTCTTTGCAGTAATCACGTTTTTTCTTGCCAGGAACTGAGCAATCTGAAATTTGGAATAGAGATATGCGAGGATCTTTGGGTGGCAGAAACACCATCAGTGAAGTTGGCAAAGGCAGGTGCCACAATTATCTTTAATCTTTCTGCAAGTGATGAGGTAATTGGAAAGGCAGATTACAGAAGAAATCTTATTAAGGCAAAATCAGGAAGTCTTCTTTGTGCATATGCTTATGCGGACGCAGGTGTGGGAGAGTCCACACAGGATATGGTTTTCGCCGGGCACAACATTATTGCAGAAAATGGTACCGTATATGCGGAATCAAAAATCTTTGATAATGAGATGATAATCGCAGATGTGGATGTGGACAGACTTGTACACGAACGAAGACGTATGAATACATTTACCGTAAATACGGATTGTGAAAGTCATCAGTCAGAATTTTCATTAAAGCCAGAGGAGACAAAGATAACATTTGCTCCACCAAAGACACCATTCGTTCCTACTGTAAAATATGATTTGGATAGTCGATGTGAGGAAATTCTTACAATGCAGGCTGTGGGGCTTATGACAAGAATCAGACATATTGGTTGCAAGAATGTAGTTATAGGATTGTCAGGAGGACTTGATTCTACACTGGCTCTTATCGTAACAGTCCATGCATTTGACAGACTAGGGCTTGATAAAAAGGGAATTCACTGTATCACCATGCCATGCTTTGGCACTACAGACAGAACATACACAAATGCCTGCCGACTTGCTGAGGCATACGGTACCACACTTGAAGAGATAAACATCAAAGCAAGTGTCAGTCAGCATTTTGAAGATATAGGTCAGGATAGCAGCAACCACGATGTCACCTATGAGAATGGTCAGGCCAGAGAACGTACCCAGATTCTTATGGACAAGGCAAACATGCTTGGTGGAATTGTAATTGGCACAGGTGATTTGTCGGAGCTTGCCTTGGGATGGGCTACCTATAATGGCGACCATATGTCAATGTATGCTGTTAATTCTTCAATTCCAAAGACACTTGTGAGATGGCTGGTGGAATATGAGGCAAACAGAACAGAGGGTATCCTCAGTAGTACTCTAAAAGATATTTTTGATACACCAGTCAGCCCAGAGCTTCTTCCACCAGATGAGGATGGAAAGATTTCACAGAAGACCGAGGATTTGGTAGGACCATACGAGCTTCACGATTACTTCCTGTATTACATGCTCCGTTTTGGATTTTCACCATCAAAGATTTTCAGGCTGGCACAAAAATCTTTTGAGGGTGACTACAGCCGTGAAGAAATCCTTAAATGGTTGAAGAAGTTCTACTGGAGATTCTTCACTCAGCAGTTCAAGAGAAGCTGCATGCCAGATGGTCCCAAGGTTGGTACAGTAACCTTATCTCCAAGAGGAGATTTCAGAATGCCAAGTGATGCAGCAGTAAATCTCTGGATGAAAGAAATTGAAATGATTTGATAGAAAACAGTTGCATATTCTTTAAATTTCCGTATACTTTAATCAAACAAAGGCGTTTTGAGTCACAATTGTGGCTTGAGGCGCCTTTTTATTTTACAGAAAGGAGGAGAGAGAGCATGACAACATACGCAGACATTTTTAGTAAAAAAGAACGGGTTGAGGATATGGAAATCTATGCAGGTTCTGGGGCTGTTAATGAGCAATTGGCCAGGTATGGTGTTAAGTTTGGAATTTATAAAAACAATGAATTCAAAGAGCAGCTTTTTCCATTTGATATGATTCCAAGAATCATTGATAAGGATGAGTTTACCTACCTTGAAAAAGGATTGAAGCAAAGAGTTGTAGCTCTAAATTGTTTTATTAACGACATCTATGGCGACAAGCATATTGTTAGAGACGGCATCATACCGGAGGAATTTATTTACGCCGGTAGTGGATATTTACCTCAGTGCGATGGAATCAAGCCACCCAAGGGAATATATGCCCACATAGCAGGTATTGATTTAGTTCAGGCGAAGGATGGAGACTGGTATGTTCTGGAGGATAACCTAAGAATCCCTTCAGGCGCATCTTACCCAATGATTGCGCGAATGATTTCCAGAAGAAGCTCACCGGATCTTTTTACGGGAAAACATGTTGAAGACAACAGAAACTATGCCGCTATGCTACGTCGTACTATGGACCATGTGAATGTGGGAGGACACACGGTCATCTTGACTCCAGGCAGATATAATGCAGCTTATTTTGAACACTCGTATCTTGCAGAAAAGACAGGTGCGCATTTGGCTTCTGGGCACGAGCTGATAGTTGAAAATGACCACTTGTATTTTATCGATTATTCGGGACGTAAAGAGAGAGTAGGAGCTGTATACAGACGAATATCAGATGAATATCTTGACCCAATGACCTTTAGGAAGGATTCAGTAATTGGCATTCCTCACATTTTTGATATTTACAGAAAGGGAAATGTTGCACTTATCAATGCACCAGGAAATGGTGTGGCAGATGATAAGGGAATATATTATTTCGTTCCAAAGATGGTGAAATATTATCTGAATGAGGAGCCAATTCTCAATAATGCCCCAACCTATCTTCCATACTATGAAGAGGATATGAAGTATGTGCTGGAGAATTTTGACAAGCTGGTTTTAAAGGATGTGGCAGAGGCTGGTGGATATGGAGTAGTGTTCGGCAGCAAGATGAACTCAGAGGAAAAAGCAAACTTCAAGGAGATGTTGAAGAGTGAGCCTCGAAGATTCATTGCGCAGGAGGTTATAGATTTTCTGGATATCGATATCATGGAAAAATGCGAGCTTCTTCCAAGAAAAGCGGACTTGAGAGCCTTTGTACTTATGGGGGATGAACCAATGGTATGGAAAAGTGGATTGACCAGATTCTCCAGAAATCCAGATTCATTTATTGTTAATTCTTCGCAGGGAGGAGGATTTAAAGATACATGGGTATTATCTCAGTAGAGAACACAGACAGATTATACTGGCTTGGCAGATATACAGAGCGAGTGTATACCACCATAAAGGTTTTTGAGGCCAGATTTGATTCAATGATTGATATTGATGATTTGGAGTACGAAAAGTTCTGCGAAAGTCAGGATATTCCAAACATCTATAAGAGCAAGGAGGATTTTGTTGCTCGATATTGCTTTTCCCTGGAGGATGAGAATTCAATCTTTTCTAACCTGATGAGGGCCTATGATAACGCGATTGTTCTAAGGGAAGAAATCGGAAGTGAATCCCTTTCATATATCCAATTGGCGGTATATGCCATGAATCAGGCCGCAATCAACAAATCACCATTAATTGGCTTACAGCATGTGACGGATAATATAGCTGCATTCTGGGGAATGGCGGATGATGACATTGAGGAGTCCTCAATACGGAACATGATACGGGTTGGTAAGCTTGTGGAACGAATTGATTTATATTCACGACTAAAAGTATTTCCTGAGAGGATTCGTAAGGAGACAAGAAGACTTACTAATCGTATCGATAAAAGCACCATGCGATATGACAGTACAAGGATGGCGCACATAAATTATCTAGTGCAGTTGGATGATATGCCTTATGAGACGTTGACAGATGAGATTGAACAATTGGTAGGTGAGGAGCTTTGAAAAAGCTACAGTTTGGCTATCATATGAAGCTCACTTTTAGTGACTACGTAAAAAATCATAGATTTTCACTTAAGTGTGTTCCACATGATACTGATTTACAAAAAATCGAAAATTTGGCGGTGGAGGTGTATCCAGATAATGTGACCAGTGAGGATGAGGATTCCTACGGAAACATTACCTTATTTGGATACACAAATGAGCTCCATAACAGTTTCGGATTTGATGTAAATGGAATTGCCGTAACTGGCAGAGAAGAGTACGAGAAAGCAGATGAACTTCACAAGATAGGTATATTTAAATATCAAACGCCAAAGACAAAGCCAGGACTTAAGACTTTGGAGTATTATCAGAAGCTTGATTTGAAAAGATTTGATTCAGCTCTTGATAAGGCATCAGTCATTATGGAAGGGTTAAGTAATTCTTTTCAGTATGTGCAAGGGGTTACAAATATGTCTACAACCTCGGAGGAGGCACTTGTTGGCGGGAGCGGTGTTTGTCAGGATTATGCACATATCATGCTTTCTCTTTGTCGAATGGAAGGTATACCCTGTCGCTATGTTGCAGGCATGATGATGGGTGAGGGACTATCACATGCCTGGGTAGAGATATGGAACGAACGAAAATGGCTTGGGTTTGATCCTACCAATTATAAGCTTGTGGGAGATGAATATATTAAAATATCCAATGGAAGAGATTCAGAGGATTGTCTTGTAAATCAGGGAATATTCACCGGAAATGTTACTCAGATTCAGGACATAAATGTGGTTGTGGAAGAGGTTTTTGATGAAGGAATTGTTGGAATCAATTGAAGATGTAGTGAGGTTGTCGCTTCCTGTAGATGAGGAATTCGTAATTACGAAGCATAGATTTGTGGCTGACAGGAAGAAGAGACAGAAAAGAATATGCATAGTGACCGGAATCCATGGGGATGAATTGGAAGGACAGTATGTGTGCTATGAGCTATCAAGGAGGATTAGGGAGCAGGTTGATAGCTTAAACGGCATAGTAGACATATATCCGGCGATGAATCCCTTTGGAATTGATTCCATTACAAGAGGAATTCCAGCTTTTGACCTGGATATGAACAGAATTTTTCCAGGCAATCTTGATGGAGATATGAACGAGTATCTGGCATATAAAATTATTGAGGAACTGGAGGGAGCAGACCTTGTAATAGATATTCATGCCAGCAATATTTTCCTTACAGAGGTTCCACAGATTCGTATAAACGAATTGAATGCTGATGCACTTGTACCGATAGCAAAGAAAGCAAATATGGATTTGATATGGGTACATGGTGCCAGCACAGTTTTAGAATCCACTCTAGCTTATTCTCTTAACAGCAAAGGAACGAATACCCTTGTTGTGGAAATGGGAGTGGGTATGAGAATTACTGAAGAGTATGGTAATCAACTGACGGACGGCATTTTTTCTCTCATGAAGGAGCTGGGAATATGGACGGGAGCAGTTCCTGATATGAAAGAAGCAATTGTTGCCTATGATGCAGATGGAGATGATGTTTGTTATCTGAACGCGCCTTGTTCAGGTATATATATGAAGGAAAAGAAACATGGAAGTGTGGTAGAAAAAGGAGAATTAGTAGGAAAGATTATTAATCCGTTAAGTGGAGAAGTAATAGCTGAAATCAAAGCACCAGAAAAGGGGATGATTTTTACAGTTAGAGAATATCCTGTAGTGGAGGAAGGTTCGCTTACGGGAAGAATTCTCAAGGAAAAGGTATTATTGGAGAATCAGGTATGAGAGAAGAGGTTATATATTCGTTTAAGGGATTATACAGAGACGATTTCAGGGTAAAAGGCTATGTTTTTGGAGAAGGTGAAAAGACCGCATGTATCGTTGGTAGCCTACGAGGAAATGAATATCAACAGGTGTACGTGTGCAGTTTGTTGATAAAGAAACTGAAGGAACTAGAAGAGTGTGGAAAGATTTCCAAGGACAAGTCCATCATGGTAGTGCCCAGTGGAAATCCTTATTCCATGAATATAAAAAAACGATTTTGGAGTATTGATAATACTGATATAAACAGAATGTTTCCTGGATACGAAAAAGGGGAAACAACACAGAGAATCGCAGCAGGAATATTTGAGCAGATAAAAGATTATAAGTTTGGAATCCAGTTTGCGTCCTTCTATATGCCTGGGCATTTTGTGCCCCAGGTAAGGATTATGAAAACTGGAAATGAAAACGTAGAGATGGCCAAGGCGTTTGGATTACCCTTTGTAGTTATCCACAACCCAAGACCCTTTGATACAGCAACCCTAAACTACAATTGGCAAATTTGGGACACCGAGGCCTTCTCTATTTATACATCCAGTACGGAAAAGATAGATAAAAAGAGCGCTGAAATTGGTGTACATGCTGTGCTGAATTTCCTGGCAAAAGAAGGAGTTATTGATTACGAAAGTACAGAAGGCTGTGTTTCAAAAGTCATAGAAAGTGGCAAATTTATAAGTATCAGAACAGCTAATGCTGGATTTATGGAACCAATAGTACAAGCTGGTGATGTAGTGATCAAGGGGCAGGTGATGGCATATGTTACTAATCCATATACTGGAGAAGTTATTCAGACAGTGACTGCAAGTACAGACGGGATTATAGCTTTTGAGTACGATAGTCCGATAGTGTATCAGAATACAGCGGCTTTTAAGCTTATTCCGTTATCATAAAAAAAGAAGGAGACAATTGGGGAAGACAGCATGATTAAACTAAATGATTATTTATATGATGGAGAGACAATTTTTAGGATATTACAGAAATATATAGATGATTTGGAGGAAAACGCATTAACAACTCATAATCAGGTAGACTTAGTGCACTGCGCATTTCTTGATACTATATATGAGATTTTAGAGCACAACGAATTTTTAACCTCTCAGTCCCAAAGAATTCGTGAGTTCTATAAATATATGGTAGTAGCATATCCATATTTGGCATTCACCTTTAAGGGGAGAATTAAATCTATTATCCGGTCGGAAGAAAAGTTTAATAGATACATTGTGGACTTCATATATGAATACTATCAGAAGTACCATCATTTCCCAGCGACTCAGGAGATAAAGGAAAAATTAAGTTGTTTTAGGGATGTACTCGCTTATCGAATTGTTATCTCTTTACCTAAGTGTCATTTAAAAGAGGGGCAGGATTTAGAAGAGGAAGAGATTAAGCTTTTATATGAAATTGCCAATAAAATGCCTGTGTTCTTGGAATCCCAGGGTTTTACAGTTGTTAAGGCAAATTTGGAAGGGCGTGAATGCTCGGAATTGTTGGATAAAAGTTTGTGGGATACCTATAGAGATTATGTTCATAAGCCAACCAATGTTGGATATAGATCCTTACATTTAACCTTGTTTGATGAGCAGGCAAGGTGCCACGTTGAGGTGCAGCTTAGAACGAAATCTATGGATGATAGTGCTGAAATTGGAGAGTCTAATCATCTGAGATATGTGGAGTCTCAGGAGCAGCAGAAAAACAGAAGATTAGAGATTCCTGAAGGGGAATGTGTATTCTTTGATGAGGCCTATGAGAGAGTTGTATCATTGGAAAATTTAGATTTGTCTGAGCTTGATGTAAATATGTTTACAGCTGTTAATAACAGTTTAATTAATGATGGCTGTGGGTTATTTAGGGGACGACAGATTTTACCATTTGAACACTTATCAAGATTTCAAAATGGATTGGTGGACTAGAAGAATTGAAGAAGCTTAAAGAATTAAATTTAGAGTTTCCAAGAATTGGAATGCGAATAATTAAATCTTCCATAGCAGTTCTTTTGTGCTTTGTTGTCGATTATTTTCGAAATGGAGCCGGAATTGTTTTCTATTCACAGTTGTCTGCTCTATGGTGCATGCAGGCCACCAGGGAAAGCACAATCAAAAATGCCAAGCAGAGGATGATTGGAACTTTTATAGGAACCTTTTATGGGTTCCTTTATATTGTTATAAAGCAAATATTTTTGCCTAAAGTTATCAGCTATGACTATGTGGGTTCAGTCCTAATTTCAGGGATGATTGTGTTGGTAATTTACACATCGGTATTGATTAAGAAAAAGCAGGCTTCCTATTTTTCCTGTGTAGTATTTTTAAGTATTGTTGTAAATCACATAGGAGATTCAAATCCATATTTATTTGCCTGCAACAGATTTTTTGATACAGTAATAGGTATTGCTATTGGTGTTTTGGTAAATATTTGGAGATGTTAGATAAATATCTAATATTAGTGTTGACAACCATCATATGGAGTGATATTTTATATGTATCGAAGGAGATATAAGATAAACATCTAACATTGGAGGGTTGTCATGAAAGTAGCATACAAAGAATTATTTGCAAATCGTAATTTCAGAAAGGATTTAGCTGCATCACTTATCAATCGTTTTGGTGATTCTATTGATGCCATTGCTTCATCATGGATTGTTTATGAATTAACTGGTGAGGCTAGCTGGTCAGCAATCATCTACGCTATCAATCGCTTACCTACAATTTTCTTAACTCCACTAGCTGGTCCATGGGTTGAGCGTCATAATAAGAAGATGATTATGGTGGTAACTGATTTGATTCGTGCTTTATGTGTTGGCGTTTTGGCAACAGGCTTGTTACTTGGTTTCTTAAGCGCACCACTTATTGCAGTACTTAGCTTTATCATTTCCAGTGCTGAGGCATTCCGTATTCCAGCAGGCACAGCTATTTTTCCACAGATTGTGCCAAGAGAACAGTATGGAACAGCAATGTCAGTAAATCAGGCTTCTTCTAGTGTGGTAGAGCTGATAGGAACAGGTGTAGCAGCAGCTATTATTGCTTTGATTGGCAGTGCCGGTGCTATTTATGTGGATATGGTAACTTTCGTATTATCAGCACTGTTGATTATGTCATTAGAGTTACATGAGGATGTTCATAAGGATTCTAACGGTTTTAGTGTATCAGGTTATTTTGCAGATTTGAAGGGTGGCTTCGTATACTGTGCATCAAAGAAGCGTTTAGTAGCTATCACAATGATGATATTGTTCTTAAATGGTATTCTCGTTCCTTTGAATAGTTTACAGACTCCTATGGTAACAGAGCTGTTCTGTGGTAATGTATGGTACTTATCTGTATTTGGAACTACATTATCTATTTCAATGTTATTAGGTTCTGTAATTTACCCAATGATTCAGGATAGATTAAATGTTAAAATGGTTCTTGTAATGATTTGCACAGGAATCGCTGGATTCTATCTGCTGATGGTGGCAGGAAAAGGACTTTATTCTAATTTATATTTTGCTATGTCAACTATCGTTGTATTGGCAGCAATGCTTGGCCTTATCATCAGTGTAGGAAATATGTTCTTAGGTATAGAGACAATACGAATGATTGACCGTGAGTATTTGGCAAGAGCAGCCAGCATCGGTAATGCACTTGGCTCAGCTATCGTGCCAGTGACAGCATTTATTGTTAGTATTGCAGTTCGTTTTGTAGGTGTTCCAACAATTTTTGTAGGTGCAGGTTTGATTGCAGTTGCATTTTGCGGCGTACTCTTTCTTAATCATAGTTTGGATGATGAAGAGCCACAGGCAGTGGATAAAAATGAATCTTTGGAGGCAGCATGAATCGATTTCATATAGAATTACAATATGTTTCGGAAAGCGTCACTTTGTTAAATATGGCGGCTCATCAGGAACAATATATTACTGACTATATGTATCAGTTGGCAGCACGTTACGGAATGACTCCTGATGACAGAGCCAAAAAAGTGGTGGACCTGCTACAGGAGATAGAAGATGTAGCACGAGCAGAATTTTCAAAGGATATGCAGACACTTCGTTTCTATTGTGAGATGGAGGAAGATATCGGAAAGGCTGATTCTTTTGCTAATATTCTTTTACTTGCAGGAAAAACCTATAATAATGACCGTTCTGTAGCAGAGCATGAGACATACCTGAATGAACTTTCAGACCAGGAGTACAACGCAGCATTTTATGATTTAGTAAAGGCTTATGGAGCGACCACTGTTGATGACGGCGATGATGATAAAAATACTGTCACTGATGTAATGGATATCATTTTCCAGATGGAAATATCAGATTCCCGTAAGTTATGTTTACAGCAGTTGTTTTTACATCGTAAGGAACATATTAAGAAGCTGATTGCTTTGATGCTTCGAGCAGAGAAGATTCTGAAGAAGTACGAGAAGAAGCTTATGGTTTTTGGCAATGAACTAGTGGACTATGTGGAGGGTGAATTACAGGGACGTTCGCTGTCTGATTTCATCCTCAAAGAGTTCTATGGTAACATGTCGATTCCAACTGACAACAGAGATTGTGAGATATATTTATCATACCTGAAGAGTGCATATATGGGCTTCTATTTAAAGGGAGATGAAATCGAATCTGCAGAGCATGTTGCAGTAGTTGGTGTGATTTTTAGCAAGGGAATGAGTTTCCGCAATCTTTTGGAGCAGCGTGCTCAGCTCAGTGAAGATAAGGTTATGACCATGCTGAAGCTTTTAGCTGATAAGAGTAAGTTACAGATTCTTACAGCAACAGTGGATGAGCCTGCATACGGTTCACAGCTGGCAAGCATGCTTGGTCTTACCACAGCCACCATTTCACACCATACATCGGCCTTACTGGAGCAAGATTTGTTAACCTTAGATAAGGTGGATACAAAAATATATTATCGTGCCAATCCAGTAATGATTCGTGCGCTGATTCAATATTTGCAGGAGACATTACTTCACGAGTAGGGAGGTTTCTATGGCAGCCTTTGACAGAGTGTGTTCGGGAATTCCACAGATGGATGAACAGTTTGATAACATTCGACTGGGGGATAACGTGGTTTGGCGCGTGGATAAGCTGGAGGATTTCAAGCTGTTTGCCAAGCCTTATGTACAGCAGGCTATAAAGGATGGAAGGAATCTGATATACATCAGATTTGCCAGTCATGAACCGCTGTTTGAACCACAGGAAGGTTTGAAGATTGTAAATGTGGAGCTTTCACATCGCTTTGAAACCTTTACGGTGGATATACATGAGATAATTGAAAAGGAAGGCTTCGACGCCTTCTATGTTTTTGACTGCCTTTCTGAGCTGCAGACTGCCTGGGCCACAGACCTTATGATGGGCAATTTCTTTCAGGTAACCTGCCCATATCTTTTCCAGCTGGATACAGTGGCATTCTTCCCGCTGATTCGTGGAAAACATTCTTTTAAAGCTATTGCAAAAATTCGTGATACAACTCAACTATTTTTAGATGTTTATACTGATAAGAACAATGTATTTGTAAGACCTGATAAGGTGTGGAACCGTTTTTCAGAAACAATGTTTTTACCACACGTTTATGAGCCAGAGGCAGGGACGTTTGCACCGATGCTTGACGGTGTGAGAGCCAGCCATTTTTATCAGCTTTTGGAAAAAGAAACAAACAGTGCCGACAGGGATAACAAAGACAGCTGGGATAGATTTTTCGACATGACTGCAACCATGCATGAAAATGGCATGGATGTCACTGAGCAGTGCAGCAGGATGTGCAATATCATGATGTCCAGAGATGAGCGGATGCGTGTCATGATAAAGGAGAACTTTAAGCCTGAGGATTATCTTCATGTTAAGAGCAGAATGATAGGAACAGGTATGATTGGTGGCAAGGCCTGCGGAATGCTTCTGGCAAGAAAGATAATAGAAAATAACAGGCCTGATATATTTGAAAAGTTCGAGCCTCATGATTCCTTCTATGTAGGCTCTGATGTGTTCTATACATTTATAGTGGAAAATAATTTCTGGGATATCAGGGTGCGCCAGAGAAAGCCAGAGGAATATTTTAGTCTTGCAGATGAGTTTGCCCAGAGACTGTTAGATGGAAAATTCTCTAGAGATATGGAGGAAGAATTAGTTAAGTTATTGGAGTACTATGGTCAAGATCCTATCATAGTCAGATCCAGCTCTATTCTTGAGGATGGCTTTGGAAATGCCTTTGCTGGAAAATACGAATCTGTTTTTTGTCCAAATGCAGGTGATATGGACCAAAGGTTAAATGAGCTGGAGGATGCTATCAGAACAGTATATGCCAGCACCATGAGTAAGTCTGCCTTGGATTACAGAAACAGGCGAGGTCTTCAGGCTCGTGATGAGCAGATGGCACTTTTGATTCAGCGAGTTTCAGGCTCTTATTATGGGGAATATTATATGCCTTGCGCAGCAGGTGTTGGCTATTCCTACAGTCCATACAGATTTATGGAAAGCCTTGATCCTGAGGCAGGTATGCTGCGTCTTGTAATGGGACTTGGAACATCTGCAGTAGATAGAACGGAAGGCTCCTATCCAAGACTTGTAAGTTTGGATAATCCAAAGGCTACCACCGCCAGAGATTGCGGAGAGAAGCATAAATATTCACAGAAGAAGCTGGAACTGATAAACAGAGGTGAAGGTAAATTGCAGCAGGTGGAGTTGGATGTTATTAAGCCATTTATGCCATATTATCTTCAGCGACTTTTGCTGGAGCATGACTTTGATGTGGAGAGACTGTTCAGGGAGCAGGGACATAACCGTGATATTCAGTTTATATCCTGTCAGGGTATTGTGGAAAAACAGGAAATTATGGCTCAGATGAAAGATATTTTGGGGACAATTCAGAAGGAATACGACTACCCTGTGGATACTGAGTTTACCATTAATTTTTCCGAGGATGGGGATTATGTAATTAACATTCTGCAGTGCAGACCACTACAGGTTTTCGAGGATTCGGGAGACTTTGAAATGCCTGATGAGATTGTCACAGAAAAGGTTTTGTTTGAATGTGAAAAGTCCGCCATGGGATTATCCCGTTCGGAGAAGCTGGATATGATTGTATATGTAGACCCTGTAAATTACTACAACATGGACTACAAGGATAAATACAGCATTGCAAATGCTATAGGCACCATTAACTGGAAGATGAGAGATTCTGGCAAGAAGCTGCTTCTTATGGTGCCGGGGCGCATTGGTACCACTTCACCAGAGCTTGGCGTGCCAACATCCTTTGCGGATATCAGTGAATTTGAAGCCATCTGCGAGATTGCAAATTCTGAGGCAGGGTACAATCCTGAACTTTCATATGGCAGTCATTTCTTCCAGGATTTGGTGGAGTCAGGAATTCTTTACAATGCTATTTTTGAAAATGAAAAGACTAAGGTTTTCAACATGGATTTACTTGCTGGTTGTAAAAATATTCTTGAAGAGTTTGATGAGAAGTATGAAAAGCTCAGGGATAAAATTCGTATATACGATGTGTCAGAAATGGGATTTATGCTGTGTAATGATATGAAAAAAGAAAGGATTATTTGCTTTAAGAATTAACAATAAAATCTATTTCTAACGCAGTATAAATATACACAATTGTGTTATAAACATTCTTGTTGACAAACAAAATAAAGGATAGATATAATTTTGCACATAAATAAAGCGTGAATGTGCAAAGGGGCATATGTCGGTTGACATGTGCCTCTTTTTTATATTCAAAAACGCATTTACGTTAATAAAGGAAAAGGAAGGTAATGGTATGATGGAACGAAAAAAATTAGTAGCATTGATTATGACACTAGTGGTTACGATGGCAATGATGACAGGCTGTGGTTCGGCAGCAGGCTCAGCAAAGGCTGGAGAGTATGAGGGTGAGTTAATCATGGCTACCAATGCTACATTCCCACCATACGAGTTTGTGGAGAATGGAGAGTACGAGGGAATTGATGTTGAAATAGCAGAAAAGATTGCCGAAGAATTAAATCTTGAGCTTGTTATTGAGGATGTGGAGTTTGGTTCAATCATAGCAGGTGTAGAGAGTGGTAAATATGACATGGGAATGGCTGGCATGACAGTTACAGATGAGAGAAAAGAGAGCGTAAACTTTTCTGAAACATATGCTGTAGCAGTTCAGTCAGTAATCGTTCCAGCAGGTTCAACAATTAAATCAATCGATGATATTTCTGCTGATACAAAGATTGGTGTGCAGCAGGATACAACAGGTGATATATACGCTACAGATGATTACGGCGATGAGGCTATTGTTCGTTATAAGGCAGGCCCAGATGCTGTGCAGGCACTGGCTTCAGGAAAGGTTGATTGTGTAATCATCGATAAGGAGCCAGCAAAGGCTTATGTAGCAGCAAATGATGGACTAGAGTTGCTTGAATCAGCATATGCTGAGGAGGAATATGCAATCTGTGTTGCAAAGGGAAATGATGAGCTTCTCGAAAAGATTAATACAGCTTTGGCTAAGCTTAAATCCGATGGAACTATAGATGAGATTGTTAGCAAATATATTTCTGCTGAGGATTAAAGATGATGTGGTTCAGTAATTTTATTTCAGATTTCAAATTTGTTTTTTTAGAGAGTGAACGATATAAGCTAATCATCGAAGGATTATTTGTAACACTTGAAATTACACTGTTTGCGGTGCTAATCGGTATAGCACTTGGAACCGTGGTAGCATCGATTCGCTCAACCTACGATAAGAATATTGAAGGTCTGAAGAAAAGAAAAAACTTAGGATACTACCTGTTATGTGTTTGTAATGTCATCTGCAAAATTTATCTGACAGTAATCAGAGGAACACCTACAGTAGTGCAGCTTTTGATTGCTTACTTTATTGTATTTGCCACATCAAACAATGATGTACAGATAGCTGTTTTTGCATTTGGAATTAACTCGGGAGCCTATGTGGCAGAAATCATCCGTGCAGGAATCATGGCGGTGCCAGAGGGACAGTTTGAGGCAGGTCGTTCATTGGGATTCAATTATGTTCAGACTATGTTTCACATAATCATCCCACAGATGGTAAAGAATGTTTTGCCTGCTCTTTGCAACGAGTTCATCGTATTGATTAAGGAGACATCAATTGCAGGTTATATCGGAATTACGGATTTAACAAAGGCTGGAGACTTAATAAGAGGTCGCACATTTTCGGCGTTCCTTCCACTTTTTGGAGTGGCATTCATCTACCTTCTTTTAGTACTTGTATTGACATACCTTGTTGGAAAGCTTGAAAGGAGGTTACGAGCTAATGAAAGATAATAAAATCATTCGAGTGGAAAATCTTAAGAAATATTACAAGGGTGGAACAATAAAGGCACTTGATAATATTTCAATTAATGTAGATGAGGGCGAGGTTGTTGTAATTATTGGTCCATCTGGTTCAGGAAAATCAACACTTCTTCGCTCGCTGAATTTACTGGAGATTCCAACAGAGGGAAACATATTTGTAGATGATGTTTTGATTACTGATCCAAAGACGGACATAAATAAGCATCGTCAAAAAATGGGAATGGTGTTCCAGCATTTTAATTTGTTTCCCAATATGAATATCTTGAAGAACCTTACAATTGCACCAACAAGACTTTTGGGAAAGTCAAATGACGAGGCAACGGAATATGCAATGGAGCTTTTGGAAAGAGTTGGCTTGGCAGACAGGGCGACGGCTTTCCCAAGTCAACTGTCAGGTGGTCAGAAGCAACGTATCGCAATTGTCAGAGCCCTTTGCATGAATCCTAAGATTATGTTATTTGATGAGCCCACATCAGCTCTTGATCCAGAGATGGTAGGAGAGGTTTTGGATGTTATGAAGGAGCTGGCAGCTCAGGGAATGAGCATGGTAGTTGTTACTCATGAGATGGGCTTTGCCAGAGAGGTAGCAGACAAAGTAGTCTTCATGGATGCAGGTCAGTTGATTGAACAGGGAACACCGGAGCAGATTTTTGAGCATCCACAGTCAGAAAGACTTAAAACATTTTTAGACAAAGTAATATAGGAGAAAGCAAAGGCGCTTTACATTCATGGTGATGTAGTGCCTTTTTATTTTGGGAAAATGTTGAAAATAAATGAAGAAATGTTGCAGCTGACAAAAGATATGGTGGCTGTAAGCAGTGTAAATACTACAAAGGGAGAAAAGGATATAGGGCTCTTCATTGAAGATTATTTAAGAGCGATACCATATTTTAAAGAACATCCCGATCAGGTTATTGTGCAGACATTAAAGAATGACCAGCTAGAGAGAAGAAACGTGTTTGCACTTTTACTTGGGGAGAAGGATAAAAATAATAAAACCATAATTTTCCATGGACACACGGATACGGTGGGAGTGGAAGATTATGGGGCTCTTGCTGGTTATGCCTTTGATTGCGATGGTTTGGCAGAGCAGTTGAAGGAGATTGAACTGCCTGAGGAAGTAAAAAAGGATTTGGATTCTGGTGAGTATCTTTTTGGTCGTGGTGCCTGCGATATGAAAAGCGGAGATGCAGTATTTATGGTACTGCTCAAGGACCTTTCAGAGCATGTCAGTGATTTATCTGGAAATATTCTTTTATCGCTGAATCCTGTTGAGGAGAATCTTCATACTGGAATCATTGAGGGAATAGAAGTAATTGAGAAGCTTAAAGAAGAATACGGATTAGATTATGTGCTTGCTATAAATAATGATTACACATGTCCAATGTATCCAGGTGACAAGCATCATTATATTTATACAGGTGTTGGTGGAAAGCTTCTACCTTGTTTTTATATTCAGGGACGTGAGACTCATGTAGGACAGTGCTTCGAAGGCTATGACCCTACTACTGTAATGGCAGAATTAATTAAGGAGCTGAATTTAAATCCTGAGTACTCGGATGTATACGAAGGTGAATACGCATTGCCACCTACTTTATTAAAAAGTAAGGACTTGAAGGGCTGGTATAACGTACAGACAGCCAAGGAAGCACTTGTATATTTCAATTATTTTGTGCTGAATGCAGATGTCAGAGACATTACTAAAAAGCTTGTGACTGCAGGAGAAAAGGCAGTGAGAAGAGCATCGGCAGATATGAATATTAAGTACAAAGCCTTTTGTGAGAAGTCGGGAAAAGATTTTCAGCAGATTGAAAACAGCTGGTCGGTTATGTCTTATGAAGATTTGTATCAGCTGGTAAAAATGCAGGATGAATCTATAGATAAAACACTTGCAGAAGAGACTTTGAAGCTTCAGGAGGCAGGTGTAGATAAAAGAGAAATCCCTGTATCGTATATACGAATTCTACTTGCAAGAGCAAATATATATCATCCAGTTGTGGTGCTGTATTATGCCACACCTTATTGTCCACATAATACTTTAGAGAAGAACGATGAGGCGGTAGAAAAGTTGGAAAAGATTCTCAAGGTAGTGGAGGAAGAAAATAACATTGAATACAGAATGGATGGATTTTTCCCTAGCCTGTCGGACAGCAGTTACTTATCACTGGATGATTCAATGGAATCTATAGAGACACTTAAGCAGAATTTTCCACAGATGCAGCAGTTGTATCCGCTGCCATTGGAGCAGATTAAAAAGTTAAACATTAAGGCAGTCAATTTTGGAGTCTATGGAAAGGATGCACATAAAAGCACAGAAAGACTGCAGGTGCCATACAGCTTTGGGGTACTACCAGAGCTGATTATGAAAACTACGGAGGTATTTTTAAATGTTTGTTAAAAATGGTACGGGGGAATTAAAAAAGGTTTTGGTTTCAAGACCGGAATATCTGAAGCCAGCTCCAATCAATGAGATAGCAAAGAAGTGGAAGGATACCACTATGGATGTGGATGTGATGCTTCGTGAGCATGAGGAGTTTGTAAAAAGCTATGAGGATGCTGGTGTCGAAGTAGAGTTTTTAGATGCGGATGATGAGCGCCCAAACTCAGTTTTTGCAAGAGATTTTGGTGGGTGTGTAAAGGAAGGATATATCCTTGGAAACTTCAAGCTGGACATGCGCTACAAGGAACATGTTGATTATGAGAAGCGTATGGCAGAGCTGGGGATTCCTAAAATCGGAGAAGTGAAGAATGGTCTCTTTGAGGGGGGCGACTTCATGTTTATGAGTGAAAAATGGGTGGCAGTAGGTATGGCTGACAGAACTGATGAAGAGGGGCTGAAGGAGCTGAAGGCTATATTGGAGCCACTTGGATATGAAGTTACAGGGGTTCCTTTAAAGAAAGAATATTTACATTTAGATATGTGTTTCAACTTGGTTGATGATCATTTGGCTGTGGCTTATGTGGATGGATTACCAGAGGAATTTAAGGAGCTTTTGGCTGAAAGAGGAATAGAGCTTATTCCTGTTCCAGAGGAAGCAATTTTCCTCCATGGCTGTAATTTACAGGCTCTTGGGAATCATACCGTACTCTCGCTTAAGCAGAATAAAAAGGTTAATGAGGAGCTTGTTAAGCGAGGCATGAAGGTAATAGAGATGGACATTACCGAAATATTAAAGGCAGGCGGAGGTCCACACTGTATGACATTTCCGCTTGTGCGAATATAAATAATTATGAAGGGACGCTACAGTAATGAGTATTTTTTTAGTAGATGAATATAAAGAGATGGAGCCTTATGTTCCGGGGGAGCAGCCAAAGGATAAGTTGTACATCAAATTAAATGCAAACGAGACATCACTTCCACCTTCACCAAAGGTATTTGAGGCAATTTCAAAAAGTGAAATTTGGAATATGAGCTATTATGCAGATCCACATTGTCATGAGTTTCGTAAGGCAGTGGCAACTGTATATGGAGTAACAGAGGAAGAGGTTTTTGTTGGAAATGGAGCAGATGAGGTTCTTTCCTTTGTACTTATGAGCTTTTTCAGGAGAGGAATGAAGATTTATTTCCCAGATATTACATACGGTTTCTATCGTACCTATGCAAAGACTTATGGACTTGATATGGAGGAGATTCCTGTTAAGGATGATTTCTCAATCGATATAAATGACTATATGGATTTGGAGGGGGATATTATTTTTGCAAATCCTAATAATCCAACGGGCCGGGCAATTCCAATAGCGGATATTGAAAAGCTTGTTAAGAAGAATCCTAAGAGAATGGTAATAGTGGATGAGGCATATGCAGATTACTGGGGGGAGACTTGTTTGCCACTTGCTACCAAATATCCAAATCTTGTTGTGGTTCGTACATTCTCAAAATCTAGAAATATGGCGGGAACGCATATAGGTTTTGCTATTGCTTCAAAAGAGATTATTGCGGATATGAACAGCATTAAGTTTTCTTTTAATCCATTTAATCTTAATTCAGTTACTATGGCAGCTGGAATAGCAGCAGTTAAGGACACTTATTATCTGGATAAATGCATTAACAGAATTGTAACCAATCGAGAGCAGTTCAAATCAGACTTGGAGAAGCTGGGATTCCATGTTATTCCATCAAAGGCAAACTTTGTATTTTGTTATCATGATGCAATTTCTTCATCGGAGCTTTGTGAGAAGCTGAAAGAAGAAGGAATTCTCACTCGTCACTTTGCTGATAAAAAACTAGATAAATATCTTCGAATCACCATTGGAACAGAACAGGAAATGGCTGTTGTACTGATTGCAATCAAGGAGATTTTAGCGGAGGTAAAGGTTTGAAAAAAATCGTAATTGCGGATTATGAAAGCGCACTGGAAGAGGATTATTCCATCACAATTGAAAGCATTGAAGAAGCACTTGGAAAGCCAGTTGATACGGTAGTGCATGCCTATAAGGATAAGGATGATTTTATCAAGGTATTGCAGGATGCAGATGGGCTGGTTACTGGATTTATTGAGACTGATGAAGAGATACTTGCTGCTTGCCCAAGTTTAAAATGTATTTCAGTTAGTGGCGTAGGCTATTCCAATATTAATCTTGAAAGTGCCAGACAAAATGATATTGCAGTGTGTCATATTCAGGAATATTGCACTCAGGAAGTGGCAGAGCATGCCATTGCCCTGATGTGTGCCCTGAATCGTAATCTGAAGTTCTATGACCGACAAATTAATGATAAGAAGGAATGGAAGTATTATTCCATTGATGGAAATCCAAATCTGTGTAGTCAGACTCTGGCAATATTTGGATTTGGGAAAATTGGCAGACGGGTGGCAACAATAGCTATAGCCCTTGGAATGAAAGTCTTGGCGGTGGATCCTTATGCTGCCAGCCAGTTTGATGTGACTGGAGTGGAGTTTGTAACCAAGAAGGAGGCCTTCTCCAGAGCTGACATTATTACTAATCATATGAATCTTACCGAAGAAAACAGACACTTTTTTAATGAGGATGCTTTTGCTAAAATGAAGCGTAGACCGATATTCATCAATGTGGGCCGTGGTGGCAGCGTTGATGAACAGGCTCTGGTAAATGCTCTGAATAGGGGATTGATTAGAGGTGCGGGCATAGACGTTCTTGAAGAAGAGAATCCAGATTTAAACAAATGTAGTCTGCTTCGCCGAAAAAATGTAATCATAACACCTCACAGTGCATTCTACAGTCAGGAGTCTATCGAGAAACTGCAAAGAATCAGTGGGGCAAATCTAGGATATTTCCTCGCTGGAAAAAATGAGGAGATTACTGAATTAGTTAGGTAAGATGAGTGTTTTAGTTTCAATTACATTAAAAATTTTTGTTTTGATGGCGGCAGGATTTTTTGCTGCGCATTTTAAAATTATGGATGAGGCTGTGAAGAGAGGATTATCAGAAATGCTGATATATATCTTTCTTCCAGCCAATTTGTTTGTATCATCACAGGCAGATTTTTCAATCTCACAGATGATAGGAATAGGATATACTATCGTATTTACGTTAGTGTACTATGCCATTGTTATTTCAATATGCTATTTTGGCAGTCGCCCTTTCTTTAAGGAAAAGACTAAGAGTGGAATGTTTGCTTTGCTTATCGCATTTGCGAACACTGGCTTTATTGGTATGTCTATTATTAGAGAGACAGTGGCGGGTTCAGGTCTTTTATATGCAGCAGTATATAATTGCATTTTTGATGTAGTGTACTTTTCTATAGGTGTAATGCTATTGCAGAGCGAGAAGGAGAAGATTTCCATCTATGCAATTATGAAGAATGTAATCATATGGATTGCTATCGCTGCAATTATTCTTTATGTGATTCCATATCGTTTCCCAGTAGTGTTAACAGAGACAGTAGATGTGTTAGGCGGATGTATGCTTCCAGTTTCAATGATGATTATTGGTGCGGAGCTTTATACTATAAAGCCTGACGAAGTATTAAAGGATAAGGTGGCTTACATTACATCCCTCTTTCGAATGATCTTGGTGCCAGCTATTACACTTGTGGTTTTAGTTCTTTTACATGTGGAAAAGTCACTTGCTATGACAATGGTTCTGTTGACAGCAATGCCATCAGGCTCACTTAATGTAATCATAGGGCGCAAGTATGATGCAGATGTAAAATATGCTGCCACAACAATTATGCAAAATACGATTATCATGCTTTTAACCTTGCCAGCATTTATTTATCTGTGTGAGAGATTCTTAATCAATTCTTAAAGATTTACCTACTTGGAACTTAAAAATATATTCAATACAATAACCTTGTAATTAATTACAGGAGTTACATGGGAGAAAAAATGAATAATATTCTAATTTGTGATGACGAACAGGATATCGTATCTGCTCTTAGAATTTATCTTGAGAGTGAAGGGATGAACGTAACATCAGCCTCAAATGGTAGAGAGGCGGTTGAAATCATGAGAAGTCCAGCAGGCGAAACTATGCAGCTTATTTTACTTGATGTGATGATGCCTGAGATGGATGGTATAGCTGCCATGGCTGAGATTCGAAAGGAATCAAATGTACCAATCATCATGCTTACCGCAAAGAGTGAGGATGCTGATAAGGTTATCGGTCTTACAGTTGGTGCAGATGATTATGTTACAAAGCCTTTCAATCCAGTGGAGCTTATGGCACGAGTAAAGTCTCAGCTTAGACGATACACCATGCTTGGCGCTCAGAATGGAAAGATGAATATCGTAAATACGGATATTATCACAATAGGTGGTATTGAATTAAATGATAAATCCAAGGAAGTTACATTAGATGGAAATCCAGTATCACTTACTCCATTAGAATATGACATTTTAAAGCTACTTATGACACATAAGGGCGAAGTACTCTCCCCAAGAGATATTTACGAGAATGTTTGGAAGGAAACAGTAATAGGTGCAGAAAGCACTGTGGCTGTTCATATCAGACATCTCAGAGAAAAATTGGAATATGACAGTGCAAACCCTAGATACCTAAAAGCTGTCTGGGGGCACGGGTATAAGATGGATTCATAATGTTACTATTCACAGTCATAAATAGTTAAGGATTAATTCTTGTCAAGCTTGCTTGTAAAAGAATTATCATTAACTATTTATAGACTAGAATAAGTGACTCCACTCCCATGAATAATGTTAGGTGCTTTAGCACCGAGAAAGAAGTCTGAAAGACTTCCATTATGAATGGAGGGGAGTTGCTGTGAATAGTAACTAATGATGAGATTTTAGGAGGGTGATATGAAAAGATTTTACAGCAGAGCTGGAAAGATATTTTTAGGGATAACCTGTACCGTATTTACGTTTATTTTTGCATTTAGTTTTTTTCTTTGTGCCATATTTGGAAATTGGGGACTGTTTGCACAGGATAACAGTGAATTCAAGCATTATGTAAATAATCATGCGGGTAATAACTATGGAGTCTGGGTTATGGCAAATGCAGATTCTGGATTTACCTCTGAGCGTTTACAGAACATGAACTGTTACTATGGTGTAATCGAAGGCGATAGCATTGACGGGGTGAATTTAAATGCAGACAGTTCTTATTTGTATAGAAATTTTAAGGGTGTTACTGTACCTAAAGATGCCTTTGTTAATTCTTATGGCATTGATGAGTACACACGATTCTCATTAGGAGAAAAACTTTTAGATCCTTGGAATGAAAACAGAATTGATAATTATTATGAAACTATTTATCAAACCTACAATATAGATGGAATCGGTTATGATTTGATTGGCCAAAAAGCTTATGTTTTTGCCGATGGACAGTTTTACCGTATAAATGATTATAACTATAAATTTTCTACTGCCTTTGGAGAAGAGGGAACACCAAATACTAATAAAATCTTTAGAAAAATCTGGGATAATAATCAGGCTGCTATAATAGAAAGTACAGAACCAGCAGAAGATGTGACATATTATGTAGTTGAAGATGAAGTATCTGATGCCAAGGAAAGCACTAAAGAGGAGGAAGAAACAGAAGATTATCTTCCAGAGGAAACAGTGATTTCTCAGAGTACAGCAAATATAGATACAAACATGTTGTACATCGATGGAGTAGCTTATGAGCCTCTGGCTAATACTGTAGATGGTTATACCTTGGAGTTATACCCAGATGATGGTGGAGACGGAAGATTAGGTTTGGAGAATGTTGCAGATTTATCTGGCATTCATTCTGAACTTTCAAAGGTTTCTGCTGACATTAATCTGGATGATATTTCTACAATTGGAAAAAGTGAAGAGAGTCCTAACAGAAAGCATTACACTTTCATCTGCTTCCCAAATGAGACAAAGCTTGCGGCATCCACACACACAAATGATTTTTACGCACAGGCAGCATCTCTTATAAGTGTGCTTACTGGTGTGAAGTATCTTCTTCCGTTGGCAGCGCTTCTTTCATTTGTAATTGCAATAGGCAGCTGGATTATGTTCCTTTGTGCTGCAGGACACAAGAAGGGTGTTGAAGGAATCGTAGAGGGACCAATCGAGAAGATTCCGGCTGATCTGGCTTTTGTAGGAGCGTTGATTCTTGAGGGAATAGTTTTCGGATTGCTCAGCTCACTTCAATATGCTTCAGGTGGTATGGCGTTTGGACTACTTGGAATGGCAGTAATCTTATGCGGTGCAGCCGCTATGTTTATTGGATTCCTTTGGAGCTCAAATATTGCTGTTAATATCAAGATGCGTCATATATTTAAAAACAGTGTTATATACAGATGTATCAAAGTAGTGCTTAGTTGGCTCGGTGGGCTGCACGAAGAAACAAAAATAATCCGATCAAGAATAAAATGGAATCGTAGAATCTGGGTAGCATACATAATCATTATGGATATAGAAATTTTCGTTATCTGGGCTACAGATTCCACCAATATAATTCCATTTTTCATTATATGGAAAGTCATTTTTGGATTTTTTATGCATAAGTTTTTACTGTATTATTCGAGAATTAAAGGTGCAGCTATGGATTTGGCTGAGGGCGATACCACAGCTCAGGTAGATTTAAAGGGAATGCCACTTTTCCTTGAAGAGCATGCTAAGGCAATGAATGATATTCAGTCGGGAATTACTGTTGCACTTGAAGAGAGAACCAAGAGTGAGCGCATGAAGACAGAGCTCATCACAAATGTTTCTCATGACATCAAGACACCACTTACTTCAATAATCAATTATGTTGATTTGCTTTCGAAGGAAAAAATCGAAAATGATAAGGCTAAGGAATATCTTGAAGTTTTAGATAGACAGTCAAAGAGATTAAAGAAGCTAATCGAAGATTTGATTGAGGCATCAAAGGTTTCTACTGGAAACATAAAATTTAACATAGAAAAGGTAAATGCAGTAACTCTTTTGAATCAGTCCGTTGGAGAATTTTCTGACAGACTTGAAGCCAATAAAATCACAGTAGTAACAAGCCTGCCAGCTGAGGACATTTATCTTCAGGCTGACAACAGATATTTATGGCGAGTATTCGATAATCTTATGAGTAATATTGTGAAGTATGCGCAGCCAAATACTAGAGCTTATGTGGATTTGGTTCAGGATGAGAACAAGCTTAGATTTGTTTTCAGAAATACTTCCAAAGGGGAATTGAACATCTCAGCAGATGAGCTGATGGAAAGATTTGTCCGCGGTGATAAATCCCGCTACACAGATGGAAATGGACTTGGTCTTTCAATTGCCAAAAGTCTTACAGAGGCAATGGGAGGAACCCTTAAGCTTTCTATCGATGGAGATTTGTTTAAGGCGGTTGTAGAATTTAATAAGATTACTGAATAAAAAATATTTAGAGGTGCTATATTGGCGGGGCTTGTATGCTCCGCCTTTGTTATTGTATTATGTGAAAGACCTTTTACATGCCGATTTTAAGCCAATGTAAAAGGCTTTTGATAGAAAATACATCTCACTTTGAATACTATTGAGACAACAACAGGGAGGACTCAAATGGAACTAGGAAAAAGAATTAAAGACTACAGAGCTTCACTTAATTGGAATCAGGATGAACTGGCAGAGAAGATGTTTGTATCACGTCAGACAATTTCTAATTGGGAAAACGAAAAAAGTTATCCAGATATCCAAAGTTTACTTTTACTTAGTACTCTATTTGATGTCTCTATTGATCAATTAGTCAAAGGAGATGTAGAAAAGATGCAGAAGATTATTAATGAACAAGATGTAAATCAAATGAAGTTTTACGGAAAAGCAATGTTGCTTGGCATACTAATTTTGGCTTTGACATTTGGACCATTGTATTTATTAGTTGGCCTTTGGTCATTGATTCCGATGGGGGTACTTATTATAGTGACATTTTATTTCGCAATGAAGCTTGGAAAGCTTCAAAAAGAAAACGATGTAAGTACTTATAAAGAAATCGTATCCTTTATGAATGGTAAAACACTTGATGAGGCAACCAAGCAGCAGGAGATTGGAAAGCGTCCATATCAGACTGCGGTTATAACAATAGCTTCAGGACTGATAGCAGGTGTAGTTAGTTTTGCGGTTGTTTTTGTATGTAAAAACTATTTTGGACTATAAGAGAAAAAGAAGCAGGATAATTGCAAGGCGTTATGTATAAAAGCAATTATGAAATAAAAGATTGAAATAATAACAACATTGACTTGAAAATATAGAATGTGTGACAAATCGCAATAATAACAAAAATAACTCTTTTTATTGATTTGATTTTGGCAAGCATTCGGATACTAATCTTGATATATTAGTTTCCGCATTAGAAAAGGAGAAAAACAATGAAGAAAAGAGTTTTAAGATTTTTAGCTACAGCTCTTGCTGTTACAACTGTTTTTGTTAATCCAATCGTTTCAGAGGCTGGATCAATTCTTCCAGCAGGTGGAGATACAAATTACATTCTTCACACAGAAACAGATTTTAAAATCATGGATATGGTTTATAAAATTCAGAATGGTGAGACAGTAACTATTGAGAATGCCGCTCAGATGGCAACACTTACAAAGGTTGGTTATGCAGATTATCAGTCAGCTGGTCCTATTTGTATCACAGAGGGTAGAATGACTTATAATACCTACTGGGGTACTGAAGATAAGGAAGTTTATGTAGTAGCACTTTCAGGAACAGAGACAATCGTTGATAATCAGACTACAACTATTAAGGAAGATCTTTTATCAGGCTTTGAATTAAGTAATGAGTATAAGACAAATGTAAAGAATGCTATCATTGATAGAATTCCAGCAGGTAGCAATATTATTCTTGCAGGTCATAGTCTTGGTGGAATGATTGCACAGCAGGTGGCAGCTGATAAGTATATTAAGGACAATTACGAAGTACTTAATACAGTTACGTTTGGTTCACCTCTTATCAAGGGCTTCACTCGTGAAGGTATGGTAAAGAGACTTGGAGATACTAGTGATAAGAATCCATTCTACAGTATTTCTACATTTCTTAATATTGCTTGGCAGTATGCCGGTGTTAATCACGAAGATGGCGGTTATAATGGCGATTCTTCAGCTGCTCATTGTGATAGCTACTTACGCGAAGACGTTTGGGGAAGCTATGATTGCTGTGGTGAGAAGAAAGGAAGTACTTTATGGGTACAAACAGGTACTAGAATGCTTACTTTAAACTTCGCTACAACATCATTCTATACTTCACTTTATGGAACAACATCTGTAGCCAGAACATCAATTATTCCTACACAGACAACAGCTGCTTGCTATGACTTAGCAAAGAAGGCAGTTGCTGATGGATATATCACTGAGGATGCTCTTGCTAAATTTACAACTTTTGTTCCTGCAACTAACGAGGATTCTGTTGAAACAGAAGTTTCTGAGGTAATGGAGTCTGAGGTAGAAGAGTCTATTGATGCAGAGGCAGAGGAAACTGCAGTTGTTGAAACTGGAGCTGTTGAGTCTATGGATGCAGAGACAGATGAAGCTGCAGTTGTTGAGGCTGAAGCAGTTGAGGCTGAAACTGTAGCAGAATAAATTCTTTTTATAAATATAATATTCATAAAAGAGATCAGGATTTTTATCCTGGTCTCAGACTGTAGACAAAGAGTATGCTGCAAAACTTCGTTTTGCAGCATACTTTCCTTTTTTCTAAGATTATATTTTGATTTTTGTGTAAAAAGGCCTTCCTTTAGGCCATTTTCAAATCCCATTCTTGCTGTATTTTTGCCAGTTTCTTTAAATTCATACACGCAAAGGTAAGCGCGACTTTCATTATCATGCGCGCCTTACCATACATCTGTGTATATCTAAAACCATGATTCTCTTTAGCTGTTCCAAAGATTCTTTCAATGGTTTCTTTTCTGTGAGAGTATAAATCTTTCATTCCTAAGGTATGTCTTATATCTTCACATGCTTCCATGTATTCTTCCCAGACATGTCGTGTTACAACTTTTACATGAGTTTTACTTGCTGTGCACTG
>NZ_FOVQ01000020.1:0-24174 GCF_900115215.1 Pseudobutyrivibrio sp. UC1225
AGCAAAATATAAGACCGCTTTCAAGCATGAAATATACAATCATGCAGTGGTGGAGGTTTCTCTTGCAAAGAACCAAACGAAGCCTCGACCTCTTATTTTCATGCTCAAAAATAATCTATTGGAGAGATAATACACCCTGGAAGATGTTGATTTCAATAGGTTTGTATTAGTAAGCTCTATCTTTGTAATTGTAACTTCTAGAAAGGGGTGATTTTGCAAGACTAAGTGCTGTTTTGACTAGGCGAAATTGGAAGTTAAGTGTACAAAAAAATTAGAACTAGAGGTTAAGTTTGCAAACTGGAGGTCAGGATTTCAATTCAGCTTTATGCAAAAATAAGATTATCAATGTTCCGATTTTATGCAAAAATAAGATTATCAATGTTCCGATTTTATGCAAAAAAACAAAAGATTAACCCTCCGATTTTATGCAAATATGTTGACAAACCCCGTAAATAAGGGATATTATCAAAACATAGAAAAGGAGTACTAAAATCTATGCTAAAGAGAAAAGTATATAACGAATTAGTAAGCTGGAAAAAACAAAGAAGAGATAACGAGTTAAAAAAATGTCTTCTAATCAAGGGTGCTAGACAGGTTGGTAAGTCATATATTGTTAAAGAGTTTGGCAATAATGAGTATGAATCTTTTATAAGCATAGACTTTTTTAAACAAAAACAGTTAAAGCAGATTTTTGAAGGCGAGTTATCTGCAGCAGAAATCTATAAGAGAATGACAGCAAATATTCCAGGAATTAAGTTTATACCTGGAAACACTCTTATTTTTTTAGATGAGATTCAGTGCTGCGGAAATGCGCGTACAGCATTAAAGTTTTTGGCTGAGGACATGCGTTATGATGTTGTAGCATCAGGCTCATTATTGGGACTAGCGTATGGACAGGATGATGATGAGGAAGTTGAAGAACCAACATCATTGCCTGTAGGTTATGAAACTCAGATTACCATGTACTCACTTGATTTTGAAGAGTTTCTTTGGGCTTATGGATATGATGATTCTGTAATAGAGGATTTGAAGCAATACTTGGGTACTGATAATCAGATACCTGAAAGCATTCATGATAAATTTGAAGAGTTGTTCAGAGAGTATATGGTTGTGGGAGGTATGCCAGAGGTTGTAGCTGATTTCGCTGAGAATAAAGATTTTGCTAGAGTAATGGAGATTCAGCAGAATATTGTTTCTCAATATCAAGACGATATTTCAAAACATGCCAAGGGCCGTGAAAAGCAGCTCGTAAGAATGTGTTATGATGCGATTCCTAGACAGTTAGCTAAAGAACTTAAAAAATTTCAATACTCAACCGTGGAGAAGGGGCAGACAAGCAGAAAATATGGTGGCAGTGTAAAATGGCTAAAAGATTCTTGCTTGGTAAATGTGTGTTATAACATCTCTGAACCATATATCCCATTAATGGCCAATGAAAAGGTTGAACAGTTCAAACTATATATAAATGATACTGGACTATTAACTTGCATGTATGGCTTTGAAACAAAGAGGGCTATTCTTAATAATACAATCAAAGGAAATGCAAGGGGCGGAATATATGAGAATATTATTTCTGAGTGCTTAGTAAAAAGAGGCTATACCTTGCATTATTACAAGCCTGATGATGATCATGAGTTGGAGTTTCTAATTGAAAAGGAAGGCGAAGTAATACCAATTGAAGTGAAAGCAGGAAACACAGCGTCTGTATCATTGAATAACTTTATAAATGATTTTTCACCTAGCAAGGCATATAAGTTGATTGCTAATAGAAATGGTATTTTAGGAGTGAAGGAGACACTTCCTCATTACTTTGTTTTATTTATATAATTATTTACAGGCATCCCTAATGGGCAATGTTATTATTTTATACGCAGAAAAAAGATATAGTAGATAAAAATGATTTTGGAGGGAGAATTGTTATGAACTGTCCTAAATGCGGAAAAGAAATGAGAACAGGATTTGTTGAGGCAAAGAGTGCTGGAAGTCTTACGCAGGCTTTTACACAGGTCACCTGGTATCCTGAGGAATATAAAGGCAAATTTATTAAGAAGGAACCAGTAACACTTTCATTGCAAGCGGAAGGTCAATATTGTGATGAATGCATGACTGTGTTTGCAAGTTTTAATCAGAGATAAATCGTAATTTGTCTAACTGATTTGCTAACTTTCCCTTATTTACAAGGCTTGTGAGCCTTTATATAGTGATCGGATTGCGGTTTTCCCTTGTTTTTGCCCTTATGAGGTAGATACAAGGGAAACTTTTTTATCCGACTACTTTATCCAAGAGTTTTGCGCTGCTTTTCTTGGACTCTCTTGAACCGTGGGCGTATATGTTCATTGTGGTACTTACATCCGAGTGACCGAGCATTTCCTGCACATCTTTCGGCATGGCTCCGTTTGTTAGCATGTTTGTTGTGTAAGTGTGGCGGAGCATATGGAAGTGAAATCCTTCCAGTTCCGGTACATGCTTGGATGCTGACCTGCAGGCATCTGAGATGGTGGCAGGTATTTCGAGGCTTCCGTCTTCCCTCTTACATACGAAGTCGATTTCCTGATAATCGGGTGGAATCATATCCTCACCGCTTAAATGGTAGAATTCGTAGTGGATGCGATTCTTTTCTTTGACTTCGCGGTAGTAATTGTGATGATACAGTTTGCCATAACGGAGTCTGTTTTTATGCTGTTCTTTCTTGGCTTTTTTCAGAATTTCGGTAAGTGTATCTCCGAAATCTACGATACGAACCTTTCCTCGTTTGGTTGGCCCGATCTCTGTGGTGTGCCTTGCTCCGTTATAGCGGATGCTCCTGCGGACTGTGAGGTATTGCTCGTCAAGATTTATATCCTGCCAGGTCAGTCCTGCCACTTCTCCGATGCGAAGTCCGGTGAAGTATGATATCTGAACCGGAAGGATGGCATCTTTGCTTCTTTTACCCAAGAAGTCTATGAGTTTCTGATATTCCTCGGGTGTGAGAGGTTTAGTAGTTTCTGATGCCTCATCATCATCGGCGAACAGTTCCGTATCGGTCACGTTGCTGTGTATCACCACATAGTCCATTGGATTGAAGGTTATGAGCTGCTTTGGAAATACTGCGAACCGGAATGCTCCGTGCAGTACCGCCGAGTATGATCTCATATAGTTCTTTGAGAAGCCGTTTGATGTAAAATCTCCTTCAGTCCCTCCGAACACCAGCAGATCCATGAACTTTTGCAGGTGATCCGATGTGATTCTTTTAAGTTTCCGCTTGCTGATCGGATGCTTCTTGATTCTCTGGATAGTCTGGAGATAGTTTTCTACAGTGCCGTTGCTTAGTGACCCGGTCTTTAAGTCTTCCTCAGCCCACACATCAAGCAGATCGCCGAGTGTGGTGTTTTCTGCTTTGGCAATGAATTTCTTTTCTTCGTAGTCCTCCATTGCCTGTCTTAAGAGCTTTTCAGTTTCACTTTTGCTTTCAGTACCGGTGAACTCCTTCTGTACCAGATTTCCGCTTGCATCCTCAACATAGAAGCGGTAGTACCACTTTTTTCCTTTTTTTCTTACAGATCCTTTTGCCATAAACTGTGCTCCTTTCATTCACGGGCAATCGGAACTGTTGAAATGCTTTTTACTATAAGATATCTGAATGTGATTTATTCTTCGTCGCTGCCAAAGTCAGCCATGAGGTTGGCAAGTCTTTCCGATGCCTTCTCAGGGCTCTTTGAGTAGAGTCTTATCACATCTGCGATATCGTTATAGGCATTGATGGAATGAGTCACTTCCCTAAGGAACATGATCTCATTGTATTCCTTTACGGAATCAATTCCCATTGCCTTGGCAATATCTTTATTTTGTTTATCATTCTTATAATTCGTACATCCGAATTTAAAAGAATCAAGGAACATTTCATACTCCGAGAGTATGTATATGAGCAGGTCTTTGGAGAACGCGAATTGTTCATCTGACAATTCTTCCTTATCGCTTACAGATAGTCTTCCCATAAGATCGCGAATCTTGAGATCACGCTTATCTGTGATGTCCGTTTCGTACTCATCGGTTTCACCTTTGAGCCATTCCACTGATACGTGGAGAGCATCTGCAAGTCCCTCAAGGATGAGTTTCTTTGTGTTGTCGATAGTACCTGCTTCATATCTTTGAATGGTGGATGTGTTTACATCCATCTTTTCTGCTATGTATTTCTGATGAAGGTTAAGCTCTGTACGTCTCTGCTTGATTCTGCTTCCTATCATCTTGCGTAAATCTTTATCTTTCATTTGTTTACGCCTCCTCTTTCGGTGTAAGTGTACCGCTTATCATTACCTTTTTCTTTTTACTAAAATCATTTTTTCCTGACCGAAAATCCCTTTCAGGTGGGTACATCTGTACTGTATCACATAACAAAGAGAAATGCAATATGCAATTTGGTAAAACGATATTGATTTGCAGAGTGCTTGACAGATTTTAAAACCTGCGATATATTCTGCTTAGAAAGAATTGCATAATGCAAACGGAAAGGAGGGATGAAAAATGCGTGAATCAAAGATGGCATATTCCATCGATGAAGCTGCAGAGTGTACCGGTATCGGGAGAAATACACTCCGCAAGCTGATCGAATGGAAGAAGCTTCCGGTACTGAAAGTCGGTCGGAAACTTCTTATCAGAGCGGATACCATTGAGACCTTCATGGAACTGAATGAAGGGAACGACCTGCGCAATCAGAGTGAAGTAAAAGCAGTGTACAACTACTAAAGAAAGAGAGGAACAGAAAATGCCAAGAGCAGAAAAATCAACAATGGAACTAAAGAAGGATCTGGATAAGATCAGGGAACGATACGAACGTTCCTTAGAGAAGGACAATCGTAAGATTGCCGATCTCGTAAGGAAGTATTTCGGAGATGAACCTGATCTTAAGAAGCTCGATGCGTACTTTAGCAGAATCGCAAACGAATTTGCCGATACTGCGGCATCGAGCAGGGAAAGCACTGCCGGAAAGGGACAAGCTGTATCGAAGAAGGATGTATCTTCTTCGGAACAGTTTGTACCGGGAGACAGGGATGTCGACCATGATGAATAAACGAGTAAGGTACAGGATGTACCGAGGCGAAGTTCATTCATCATCCGGCGGGGCTTTAACTGAGCCAAACGTCTTATGTTTGGCTCCTGCAGGGTCTCGGGGCAGCGCCCTGAGCAAGCTACCAAAATCTCATTTTGGTATAGCTTGCCTATACCAAAAAAGATTTTGGGTTCGGAAAGGCGGTGACCATGGCTAATTTTGAAAAATTTACAAGAGGTGATTATGGATTATTTGCCCATTGTGAAAGAAAAAAGGATGAGAACGGACAATATATAACCTTCGGAAATCAGCGTATCGATCCTACAAGAACGCACTTAAACTACAATATGTGTCCTGAAGGCGGGGAACAAAGGGATCGGCTTGAAGCGAGACTATCTGACCCGAATGTGAAATGTATGAGCCGTGCGGATGTGGTTGTTTACGGAAGCTGGTGTGTAACACTTCCTACACATGCTCCCATGGAGGATGAAAACGGGAACATCATCTATGAAGAAAAGGAAGTTCATCACAGAGACGGAACGGTTACTACAGAAACTGCACCGAAACTGAAAGAAATAACATACACAGATGAACAGATAAAACAGTTCTTTGAACTATCCTACGAGTTCCTGTCTGAAAGATACGGGGAACAGAATGTGATCTCGGCATACGTCCATATGGACGAAACAACTCCCCACATGCACTTCCTCTTCATCCCCATAGTGGATGATAAAAAGTGGAACGAAAAGCATCCTGACAAGGAACCAAGGGTTAAGGTTTGTGCCAAAGAACTTATGAATATGACTGAGATGAATGTGTTCCACAGGGTACTACAGGAATACATGGATCAGCACTCTCAGAAGGGACTGTTCCCGGTACTTAACGGTACAACCATTGGTGGTAACCGTACCATAGCAGAGCTTAAAGCAAAGAGTGCCTTAGAGGAAGCGATAGATGCAACAAAGCATGCAGAAGAGATAAAAGAAGCAGCAAATCAGTCCGTGATTGATGCGAATGAGCAGGTACGGCAGGTACAAAGCAAGATCGTTAATATACAGGAAGCAAAGCTGATTGCGGAAGAAGATACGGAAAAATGGCTTGAAGAATTAGAGAAAAAGGAACTCCCGGTAATGAAGGAACTTAAGGACGGACTGACAGACCTGGGGGTAGATAAAAGTGACTACGAAAGTATAACTGGGTTTGCAAAAGCGCTGGAACACCCGGTCAAATCAAGCAACGGGAAGGTATATGTGGAGATACCGAATCCTGAAAAGACACTTCCGGTCTTGAAAAAAGTAATGAAGAGGCTGACATCAGTAATTGAAAAGACTAAGGATATAGCAAGAAAGATTGCCGGACATGTAGAACAGACAAGGGTATCGATTAGGGCAAAACTTGCCGAGGCACAGGAAGAAGCAAGACGACAGAATGAAGAAAGAAAACCGGTACAAAAGAAGAATGATATAACCCGATAAAACCGCATGGTTACACGCTTTTTCATTGAAAACAAGTGCTATTCATGGTAGGATATATTTTGGTATTTTGTACCATTAAGATAAGAAAATGTCACCACTGGTGACACTTTTACAGGAGATAGTTTTATGAATGAAATGGATAAAGGTTTTGATCAAGTCGTTAATATTATAAATCAAGCCAGAGAAAATGCTTTTCGAAAGGTGAATGAAGAACTAATACTTATGTATCAAGCTGTGGGTAAATTCCTTTCTGAACGTGCGAAGGAAGCTGCTTATGGTGATGGCTATATAGACGCACTTTCAGAATATATACAAGATCGATTCCCTGGAATTAAAGGATTTAACCGCAGAGGCTTATACAGAATGAAGCAGTTCTATGAGCTTTATGCGGAAAATGAAAAAGTGTCACCACTGGTGACACAATTGAGTTGGACAAATCATCTGCTGATAATGTCAGGTTGTAAATCCGATGAAGAGCGTGAATTCTATATTCGTCTTGCTATTAAGGAACGCTATACAAAAAGGCAACTGGAGCGTCAGATGGACAGCGGATATTATGAGCGATATATGCTTTCAAAGGATAAACTCTTGCCGGAAAAGGTTCAAGCTGAGTTGAACCCTTTCTTGGATTCTTATGTAATAGAGTTTTTGGATTTGCCAACAGGCTTTCTTGAAAAAGATCTACGTAAAGGACTGATTTCCGGAATGAAGCAGTTCATGCTTGAAATAGGTAAGGACTTTACGTTTGTTGATGAAGAATATGCCATAACAGTTGGTGGTGAGGATTTCAGGATTGATCTTTTGTTTTATCACAGAACCCTACGTTGTCTTGTGGCTATGGAACTTAAGACCGGTAAATTCAAACCGGAATATGTATCAAAGATGGATTTCTATTTGGAAGGACTAGACAGACAGGTGAAGAAACCTGATGAGAACCCAAGTGTTGGTTTAATTCTCTGTGCTTCAAAGAATGATGAGGTTGTTGAATATGCTATGAGCCGTACCATGTCTCCGATGATGGTATCGCAATATCAGTTACAACTGCCGGATAAAGAAGTGCTTAGAAAGAAGCTGCAAGAATTGGCTAATATTCCGCAGATTGAAGATAAGGAGTAACTTTAACATGAACATCGAGATAAAGAAAATGCAATCTGATGAAGAGATTAAGGGAAAGGCTTATGTTCATTGGAAGTCATGGCAGGATGCTTACAAAGGAATTGTGAATCAGGATTTTCTGAATTCATTGACGCTGGAAAAGTGTGAAGAACGAGCGTTTAAATGGCCGGAGAATACGTTCGTCGCAAAAGATAATGGGAAAATAGTTGGTTTCTCTTGCTATGGAAAATATCGAAGTGAGGAGCTATCTAATACAGGAGAAATATTCGCAATCTATATATTAGAAGATTATTATGGTACCGGTGTTGGACAGGCACTTATGCAAGCCGGTTTAGGAGAACTTGATTATCCGCAGGTGGCTGTCTGGGTACTTAAAGATAATATACGGGCAATCAAATTCTACGAAAAATGCGGATTTCGCTTTGATGGACGAGAAGAAGAACTCACACTGGGAACTCCTATTGTTGAAGTCAGAATGATAAAAGATAAGGAGTAAAAGAAGTGGAAATTAGAGAATATATAAAGTATAACGAGGAAGAAATATCCCGCCTTTATAACGCAGTTGGTTGGACTGCTTACACGGAGAATATGCCAGCTTTACGAGAGGGGTTCAAAAATTCCATGTTGGTATTGGCAGCATATGATGGAAAAGAACTTCTTGGAATTATAAGAACTGTAGGTGACGGAGCAACAATAGTTTTTGTACAAGATATCCTTGTTTTTCCCGACAAGCAAAGACAGGGAATCGGAACTGCTCTGCTTAAGGAAATATTGAATCGTTATCCTAATGTGCGACAGATAGAGCTCGCGACTGATAATACAGCTAAAACCGTGGGCTTTTACAAATCAATGGGCTTTGCGGAAATGTCAGAAATAGGATGTTGTGGATTTATGAAATGTTAGTAACGTCATACTAATTTTAAAAGGTGAAGGCTATATTTATGAACATAGATATTCCAGAGATGCTTATTCGAGCACAGGAACTTCAAAAAGGTGGAGACTATACTTATTCCCGTAAGCTATATAAAGAATTTTTTGAATGCAATGATACGCATCCTCTACGCTTTAAGGCTTTATTTGAAGTAGCTGATAATTATTATCATGCTAAGAATTATAAATCAGCGAAACATGGGTATGAAGATTTCTTGGAATATTGCTCAGTTCAAGAGGATGTTACAGAGCAAGAATCGGGATGGATTGACGCATATACTAAGTTGGCGAATAGTCGGCTGAAAATGATTGAGCAGATTGTTGATAAAGGCAAAAAATGAGAATTGTGTATTTACCAGATTATAAAAAATAGAAGAATTTTCAAAGGGGAGAGATGAGCGAGAGGACTAAACAAATTAAGATCATTGATGATAAAGAGCTGGAAGCTGCCCGCAAGGGGACATTCTTGAGAGGGAATCGGATAGTGTTTATTCCAAGGGTTAGGGTTCTTCCGATTGATCCGGAAGATAATGCAAGATTTATAAAGAATTATTTGAGTCGCGACAAGCAAAAGAATACGACAAGGCCGTTCTACGATAAGACAATTGCCTTGTATCCTGAGCTTAAGGACGTCGCAGAGATAGAAGACGAGGCGGAGCGCGACATGGCTATAAGGCAAGCAGTGATTAAGCGTCTCGCCGACAATGAGGCAGAAATTCGACAGAGAATTCAATATTTCACTGAGAAGTTTGATTCATTTATTCCGCAGTTTATAGAGGCTTCCTGTGCACTTTTTAACTACGAGTGGAAGGAAAGTCAGCCGGAGATAATCTGCTATGTAGGCTACATTCCTTTCTATCCACGCAGTTCGCAGGATAAGTGTTTTTTTGTCTCATACCAGGATGAGGAGCGCGTATTCTCAGGGGCGGTTCACGAAATCAATCACATGATTTTTTACGAGAAGTTGTGTGAGATGAAAGGTGTTACTTTGCCGGATCCGGTGTGGCCTGAGCCGCTTTGGTACTTACAGGAAATTGTGGTCGATCCGACACTGAATGAGCCCGGAGTGCGAAAGTTTACGCTATATGATAATAAGGCGTATCCGCAGTTCTACGAGCCTTTGCGCGGTACAGACGAGAGTATAATGGACAAGGTCAAGAGGTGCTTTGACGAGCGCGAGAGTATCGAAGCGTTTCTGGGTGGGGCGCTTGATATTGTTAAGGAAAATATGGAGTGACCACTAGGGACGGAGTTAGGCTATGAGTTTTGGGACGAGGAATTGTATGGTTAGGAGCCGTACTTCTTGGCTATGAGAATGAAAAGCCTATTGCAACTATAGCCATTAAGAAGATTAATGATGATATGGCCGAGGCTAAGAGATTATATATAAAACCTGAATATAGAGGTAAGGGATTTATATTCAAAATAGCATTTCAACAGTTCGATTGCCCGTTAGGTGTTATATTGTGTTACCGTAGAATCTTTCCCTTGTTTTTTCCCTTATCAGTACTCATAAAGCACTATGGGACGATATAACACAAGGGAAATCATAAGGGAAAGTAAAACATCTGCAAATTTAGTATTTATAAGGGTTTGCGGATGATGAAATAACAAATAGTAAAGAGTTATAACGCCCTTGGGAATGGTTCATTCCCAATCGGAATTTATAGAGGGAAATTATATTTTAAGATTATTGAATAGTTAATTTATTCACATATTGTAAAAATAACGTCTACTGCCTTCGTGCAGTAGACGTTAAAATACTCTTTATGAAAATATCAGATACTACCCTTCCATAACAGCTGGCAATGGAAACGGAATAACATTTGTTGGAGTATGCTGCTCAGCCTTCCAAAGTGTTAACTTCTGTTGCATATTAAGCCAACTTTCAGCTGAAGTGTTTTTTTCTTTCATAATCTCTCTTTTCTGCCCTCACATAATAGATATTTATCTCACAATAAAGTACAATTATTTTCAACAATATATAATTTTTGGGGACTATGAATTCTATATGAAAAACATCGCAAAAAAGACCTACTGTTTACTTCTGATGCTTACATTTAGCACCGTTTTGCTAATAACAGGCTGCTCTTCTCACAATAATAACCAATATAAGAATGATTTTGATTTACTTTGGGATGAACTAGAAAACAGCTACCCATATTTCACATATATTGATGAAAATATAATTGATGTAGATGAATTACGCACCAGATATACGCTGGAATTGGATTCTGTTCAGGATGTAAACGATTTTGCAAATCTCCTCCAACGTATGTTCAGCGAAATGAATAACCTGGCACATTTAGATGTTTTGTCTCAGGATATGTACCAGGAATATTATTATCTTTATGTTCTAAATAAGATTTCATCAAACGACTATACAACACCTTATTCCGAAGTCTTGCAAGACGATAGGATTGCAGAAATTTATACAAAACCGACAAGTATAGAGGCATTCGAAGGAGAAGAAATCTCTAATCAAGAGGTTTACATACAATATTACTCTGATCAGAAAGCTATATACTTTAAAATTCCCTCTTTCTCCCACGAATTGAAAGAGCGTGATGAAAAAGTGATTAGTGATGCAATAGAAAAATATGCAGAAGTTGAGAATGTCATTTTTGATATCACTGGAAATAGTGGAGGCAGTGATTATTATTGGATGGATAATATTGTTGCTCCTTTTGGCGGAAGCTACGAACTAAATATAAGGAACTTTTTCAAGACATCTTCTACAACTGATAAGTATATAAACAATGTAGAATCATGTCCTATCAATAGGTTAAAAAATGCACCTGAATGGGCCAATTCATTAGGATTAGATAAATCTTTTGTTTCGACATTTAATGTACCTAATGAACCAACTGATAATATGATAATACCAGCAACCATTAAAAGATGGGTGTTAACCGGCCCAAAAGTCTATTCTGCATCAGATAAATTTGCATATTTCTGTAAATCAACTGGATGGGCTACTCTTGTTGGTGCTCAAACAGGTGGTGATGGTCTAGGTTCCACTCCAATTTTAATAATCTTACCTGATTCTGGATTACTTATTCGTTTTTCCTGCACTGCTGGAGAAAACACCGATGGTAGTATGAATGCCATTTTGGGAACCACTCCTGATGTTTTAACAATTAAAAATGAGACAGCATTAGAACGCTGCCTTAAATTAATAACAGATGATTCTAGTAAATAAAAATCAGCAAATCGAGGATTGGAGGAAAGAAAACAAGTGATTAGATACGAGGAAAATATTTCACCTGAAGAATATTTAGAATTACGTAGATTAGTCGGATGGAGGCTTTTCCCACTCGAGGAAGCAAAGAATTGTGTTGAAAGAGCTTATATGGTTCTTTGTGTCAGGGATGATGAAAGAGCCATAGGTGTAGTACGATTGTCTTGGGACGGCGGATATGTAGCTTTTATTTCAGATGTTATCGTTATCCCTGAATATCAGGGACAGGGAATAGGAAAAAAGCTAGTTGAAGCTGTGATTAACAGAATTAAGAGAGAAATGAAGCCTGGATATATGGTTAATCTTAATCTTAATTCTGCCAAAGGAAAAGAACCATTCTATGCAAAACTCGGATTCATAGAACGGCCGAATGAAGAAGCTGGTGCAGGAATGAATCAGTGGCTGGTATTGGGAGAATAATTATTTCTAATATTTTAAAATAATGCAATAGTGAATTTCTGGAATACATAATATAAGCCACTAGCTCAAGATTTGAGTTAGTGGCTCATTACATTTTTGACTGTTATTCCTCTCCTAGCCTTGTCAGGATTTCATCATAAATTTCAAGACATCGTTCTATATATTTTTTTGTGTAGGCATTTAGGTATTTGGAGAAATCGAGTTTCCCCTTTATAGCTGAATCTTCTTGAGATATAATCCCCGCTTTTGCTTTTGTTAAGACATCAAAAAGATTAACCTGTTTGTCTGTAAAATCTTCAATTCCTTCTAGCTCAAATGCATTACTATTGTATATTCTTCTAAATGTACTGTCGTAATTATAGTCATTATACCAATCCTCATTGCTCTTAGAGTCGTAGTAACTAAAATATGCATATAGTTCTATAGGCGTAGCTTTCTTAAGGTCTATAGAATTTATTTCAACTACATATTTACCTGAGATTCTATTTTCAGAACCAAAATCCGAAATTGTTACTGCAACAATAGGATTCTCTTCAGTTGATTCTATATCATACTCAGCGTATAAATCGTATAAGTTACCACCAATATCATATGCTCCTTCACCCAACCGATAATTTCCGTAAAATCCCAAGCTACAGACATCAGAAAAAATATTAGTGGTAAAAAATCCATCAGACGTCAACTCGCCAATAATTTCATTATTACTCATCCACATCATATTTTCTGCCATCTGAGCTAATGGCACTACTTCGTGATACAAAACCATGTTTCCTTTTTGTGCACACTGTAGCCTATAGTCATCAAAAAATTCATAAAAATCTATAATCTGCTCAGGTTCAAACTGATTTCTAAAACTTTCTAACAGACTTTTATCATAATCAAATGCATTACAGCTTCCCCTAAGAAATTCCGCCACATCACAAAAATCATCGAATGTGCACGCATGTATGTTTATGTTCTGAACATCAAAATATGATATTCTAGGTGTGTTCAGAGAAGCATCTGTAATATTAGCTCCTGCATCAATATCAAACACGGCTTTATTATCTTCGACATTATAGTTCAAAGAACTAATCTCATTTACTCGATGCGCCCATAGGGATTCTCTATTTACATCATAGATTACAGACATCGTCATTCCTCCAGATTATTTATGCCTATAAAAAAGCACCTATTTCAACTTCATTCCGTTGAAATAGATGCTTCCCTAGACTTATAACAATATCTACAATTATGCTATCGACAGATTCACTTTATTTATAATCAGCAACGTTACTAATGTTTTTCTTACTTTATTAGACATTTCACACTAAAAAGTATTTTAATATAACTTGCTAAGATATATCATTCAGGAGAGCTTCTGCTCTCCCCTTTTTTTGCATTTCATATAGTTATCAATCTCCCAATCAAGTATAATTAAACTCAACAAATCGGCAGTTTGTCGAGCTGAATAATAGGGATGATATCCGGCATGGATGGGTATAGAAAGAAGAGGGTAAAGATATGAGCCTACAATTTGTAAAAGCAAGCACTTCTGATGCTTTGACACTTAATGGAATATCTAAAAGAGCCTTTGATAGCGATGTTCAGGTTGGAGCACCTTCAGTTGGTGGGCCACCTGGATATATGTCTGTTTCTTATCACACAAAGATGGCCAGAACAAATCACTTGTATAAGCTCACGGACAATGGACTAATTGTTGGCGGTGCGATTCTATTTTTGGAAAAAGACAAGTTGAACATCGGAAGGATCTTTGTAAGCCCTGAGCATTATCGCAAAGGCTATGGTGTCTACATGATGCAGGAAATTGAGACAATGTTTTCAAATGTAAAGGAATTTGTATTAGATACGCCCATTTGGAATGTCAGAACAAACGCCTTTTATACCAAGCTGGGATATGTGGAAGTGAGTCGGGATAATGAATTCATTTATTATATTAAGAAATGCGAGTGATGAAAGAGGAATTATCATTTGATAAAAATCGAATTATTATCAGAGACAAATTTCTGTTTAGAATCATTAGATTCATATAACAGAAAACAGAATGTAAATAAAGTATATCGAAGAATAGACGGAGAATATGCATTAGTAGAATGCAAATATACCGAAGATTGGGACTTGAGCCAAAAGCGTTCTGTGGCAAAGCAAATAAGCAGTGATGATTATATTACATACATCGCATTAGAAAATGATAAAGTTGTTGGCTTTATTGGGTTATTAAAGAAACTAAACGGTCCTTACATGATTCTTGATATGATGCAGGTATCTTCTGAATGCAGAGGCCAAGGTGTTGGCAGACGATTATTTGAATTTGGAAAAGCGGAAGCAATAAAAGCTGGTGCACAGGCTTTGTACATATCTGCCTGTTCTTCTAAGGAGACGATTGCATTTTACAGAGCAATGGGAGGTGGCCTGGCAAGCATTCCTATAAAAGAACTTGCTGAAAAGGAACCATATGACCTTCAGATGATCTGTCCTGTAATACTGAATCAAAAACCAGGAGTGTAATTTAACAATTCAAATTTATAGAGGGATGTATGAATATTTTAAATCAACGAAACCTTTCCCCATAACCTTCAAAAAAAGAGGGTTATGGGGAAAGGTTTGCATAAACGGCCTCGATGGGAGGTTCTTTTTCCATAAGTTCGCCTTAGACTTAAGCATTATGCCGATAAGGCACGAGAAAGCTGTGATGAAATACCTAGGAGAGTATATCCGCATATATTCAGACACAGCCGCGCAATGCATCTGTATCAACATGGTATGGATTAAAGTAATTTTCATTTAAATACATATCAAATCGCAGGAACAACCTCTATCAATGAGGTTGTTTTTGCTTGAATAAGAGCGAGAATTATACGATACTCGGTTGAATTACGGTTATAGTCCTGGAGTTATACCGAGGATTTCACTCCTTACCTTTTTTAGGAGAGTTTTTTAACAGCCCCTTCATTTATACTCTACGGGGTAACACTAAGCGCTTACGATTCATTAAAGTTTTACAGTTTGTTTTTATTCGAAACAATTCGACTCGATTGAAACCGAATAATATTGTTTACATAAACATTGGTAAGGAATATAATATAGTTAGTTCGATGACAACCGAGTCGAAAGGAGCCGAATAAAATGAAGTTTTATGGAAGAGCTACTGAGCTTAAGCGTATGAAAAGAGAGTTAAATGCAGATGACATGCGTATGACTCTTATATATGGAAGACGAAGAATTGGTAAAAGCGAACTTGTTAAGCAGGCAATAAAAGAAGCGAATATTAAAGCAATATATTATGAATGCAAGCAGGTAACAGAAGAAAGCAATGTGCAGAGCATATGTGAGGTAGTTTCTGATACATTGGATCTTCCTAAATTGGGATATACAAAAGTAGAGGAAATAGTAGATTACATTTTTAAGCTTTCAAAGGATGAAAACATAGTTTTTGTATTGGATGAATATCCATATCTTAGAGGGGCTGTAAAGGGGCTAGATAGCATAATTCAGGCACTTGTAGATAAATATAGAGACAATTCAAAGTTAAAGCTCATTATACTTGGTTCTTATGTGGATGTAATGAAATCATTGCTATCAGAATCAAATCCTTTATATGGACGAGTAGATTTGGTTATTGATCTTAAGCAAATGGATTATTATGAGTCAGCTTTATTTTATCCTAACTTGTCTGATGAAGATAAGGTAAGAATATATTCTGTATTTGGAGGAATCCCATATTACAACAGACTGGTTGATGATAAAAGAAGTGTTAAGGAAAACATTATAGAACTTATAGCTTCATCTGGGGCACGTTTAGAAAATGAAGTATCTATGTACCTTAATGCTGAGATATCAAAAATCGTAAATGCAAATGAAGTGTTTGAGGCTCTCTCCAGAGGATTTTCAAAGTACAGTGATATTTTGTCTCAATCTCATGTATCAAGTGGACCTACACTTATAGATGTTCTTGATAAGCTGATGAATATGGAAGTTGTTGAAAAGAAAGCTCCAATCAACGACGAATTCAACAAAAAGAAGGCTGGTTACTATATCTGTGATAATTTATCCCTTTTCTATTACAGATACATATTTAAGTATTCATCTCAGCTAAAAATCATGGATTCAGATGTTTTCTATGAGAAATATATTAATAAAGATTTCGAAGAGCTTTATGTGCCTCATAAATTTGAGGAGATTTGTAGACAGTATTTAATCAGACAGAATCGTCTTGGAAATATTGAACCTGTCATAGAAAAGATAGGCAAGTATTATTATGATAATCCAAAGGAACGAACCAATGGAGAATTTGATGTCGTTACTTTGGATGAAAATGGATATGTCTTTTATGAGGTAAAGTTCAGAAATAAGAAGACTTCCGATGAAGTTATTAATGAGGAAATTCATCAGGTCAAAGAGACAGGGCTTAATTGCTATAAATATGTATTCATTTCCAGGTCAGGTTTTACAGGTAAAGAAACAGATGAAGTGAAGCATATTGAATTGAGTGAGTTATACATATAAATATCGTATATAAAGGGAGAAAGGTATGATCACAATAAAACCAACGGAACATCTTGTCGGAATCAATGTTCAAGGTGACTATTATGATTTCGAGGGAGTTGTTGATGCTGTTCACAGGCTAACAGGTATATGGCCAGAAGAGGATTATTCAGATCCTTATTATGCTAGCTGTAATAGGTTACTCGGAATATGCTACGATATTCGCCATGCCTATCAGGGAGACAGGAATATTTTGGTAAGAGATAACGGTCTTAACAGAGAGGTTATGAAATGGCATAAACTGATTATGTCGGAGCAGACTGTTTATTATAGTGTAAATATACTTTTTCCAGAGGCATTGTTTGTAGCTTCTACTTCTGAAAAATTATTAGAGTATGCTAAGAGATATTATGGTAAAACAGGCAAGAAGTTAAAGGAAAAGGAGAACTGGCCTATTTATCATGAATACAATCAGTATGTAAGAGATTGTGCCACTATAAGAAATTTCGTTGGTCAAGTTTGGGGTGCACTTGGAGATGTCATTGGAGAAGTAGGTCTTGAAAATGTATTAAATACTCAATGTTCTTATGAATCTTATACTCACTACGCTGCCCAATACATCGATGAGATGGATATTGCGCTTATTAAAACCAAGCCAGAGAAGAGAGCTGGAAAACTAAAAACTATGGCAAAAAGAATAATAAATCCAGATTATAACTATTACCAAGTCCATAGAGAAGTAGCAGCTTGTGCTGCAGAATATGGATGTTCAATACATGAGGTACATGATCCTAAACTTGAATTTCCAGATGAAATAGAATGGTAAATATGGCTTGTTTCAAAACCTACTACAGGAGTTACAAAAAATGAAAGTAAAATTAGATGACATTATCGAAGCTATTGAGATGCAAGATGAATCTTCTGAGTGTTTATTGGATAAAGAAACGGGAAAAATTGAATGGGTTAGTGATATGGCTCAGACCTTCGAAGAACAGGAAGAAATATATGACAGACTAGATGAACATGGATTTTATCGTCTTCCAACTCAGCGTGACCTTAATGAATATGACACAATGGAAGACTTTGTTTATACCAGAACTGGTAGAGAAAAAGACATGCTAAGTGTAGCTATTGAAGGTCGTGGCGCATTCAGACGGTTTAAAGACACGGTAAATAGGCTTGGTATTGACGATGAGTGGTACAACTACAGAGACGAGGCCAATAAAAGAAAAGCTATAGAGTGGTGTGAAGAAAACAACTTGGAATATGAATAAAAGTAGCACATGTAATTAATGATTATTCTTGCGAATACAGTATAACTTCCAGGGGCGATTTCCTGGTATTCAGTAGTTCCAACCGTTGAGAATTCATAGTCTATAGTAGCTGGATTATCAGATGATGGTACTTCGTTTATATCATCACCGCCAGCTGTAACTTTTACGTGTACAGCACCTTCTGTGATCCCACTATCAATAATAAGATACTCACCCTCATCAATAGTAACGCCGCTGCCAGCAGCAGTTCCAATATCTGTTTTATCAAAGTTTGCATATAGAGTCTTGCCATCTTCACTAACATCCATAAGTGGTAATGTGTCAGCAGACTGGCTAGAATTTCCACAGCCAATAAATCCAAAAGCTGCAGTTAAAGTAATAGTTCCAACGATAAGATAATTTTTGATATTCATCTTGTTCTTCTTTATTGTTCATTATAGTCTGGAGTAATAATATCAATTGGATTATCACAGTTGTGTCACACGACAAAGATATTTTATTTTGTAAGTAGCTTCTCCAAATTCTCCACAGCAATCTCATGATTAACTACCTGCACTGCGCTCATGCCACATTCCTTTGCAGCTTCGCAGTTATCAAGTCTGTCATCAAGGAAAACACACTCCTCAGGAACGAGATTGTACTGCTTGATAATTTCTTTATAAATTGCATGGTCAGGTTTAATAAGGTTTACCTTGTAAGAGAAAACACCGCCGTCAAGGATTGGTAAAAAGTCTAGCTGCTTTGGTGCACATTCTTTTACATGGTGAGACCAGTTTGATAAGAATAAAAGCTGGTAGCCTCTGTTCTTAAGGTCGTGGAGCCAGTCCTTTGTAAAATCGTACTGCCATAAAGCATCACCAAGATTATCCCAGAAAAGCTTCACTTCATTCTTTAATTCAGGAATATCTTTTGTAAATAATGCAAGAAGCTCATCTTCTGAAAGTACGCCTCTGTCTACTTCATTCCAATCTCTAAAAATATTCTCTTTCAGTTTTGCAACAAGAGCCTCGTCGTTGTTGAAAAGCTTCATCATATACATAGTCCAATCGTATCCAATTAGGACACCACCGATATCAAAAATAATTGTTTTAATCATTTTCTTCCTCCAAAATCAATTAGATTGATTATACCATTAGAATTATTGCATAGCCACAGGTCTTTATTTTTGTGAAAAATGCTTTGAATGGATTTGATAAAAAATATCTAATTTCGATATAAATTTGATATAGATTCTCCTAAGCTATAAACATAGTCATGTTAAAGGAGGAGAAAATGGCATGAAAAAGGGAAAATGGTTTAATGCCGTTGCATTGGCAATGTCAGCTGCTATGGCTGTGACAAGCGTGCCAATGGGGGTACAGGCAAAATCAAGCAATTCCTTCGCCGACAAGTATTCCGATGAAGGCTATAGTCTTGTTTGGAATGACGAGTTCGAGGGGGATTCACTTAACACATCAGACTGGAACGTAGAGCAGCACGAGCCAGGCTGGGTAAACTCAGAGCTTCAGAGATACACAGCTCTTGATGAGGGAAACATCGAGGTTAAAAACGGAAAGTTATCATTAAAGCCACATGTAACTGAGACAGAGACTTCAGGTGAAGTTGATGAGGAGACAGCAGAGGAGAAGATTACAAATGTTTCGTTTGATTTTGATTTTAGTGCAGAGGATTCACGCAGTATTGCTCTTCAAGTAAATTTCGGTAAGATTTCATCTCTTGGAGATGCAGGCGTAGCACCAGCTACAGTTAAGGTTTCAAACATTTCACTTGTAGATACAACAGATGATGTTGAAGTTCTTTCAGACAGAGATTTCAAGAACGGCGAGTGGAACTGTGGATTTACAAGCCCAGGAGAGGGCTCTTGCTCATTCGAGGATGGCAAGGCAGTAATCGAGATTAAGAATTCTGGTGATGAGAACTGGCACATCCAGCTTCAGCAGTCAGTCGTAGAGCTGAAGAAGGATCATCACTATTCATTCTCAATGGATGCAGCAGCATCAGCAGACAGAGGTGTAGAAGTCAGCGTGCTTGATCCAGACAACGGATGGGCATGGTACGGCGGAACAACAGCTACTATCGAGGGTTCTGCTTTAGCAGGTGGTGCTACATCATCTGGTAAGAGAGAAATCACTTCTGGACGTATCACAACACAGAATAAGCACGATTTTACATACGGTAGATTCGAGGCCAGAGCAAAGGTTCCTTCAGGAAAGGGATACTTACCAGCATTCTGGCTCATGGCAACAGATGAAGGACTTTACGGCCAGTGGCCAAAATGTGGCGAGATCGACATTATGGAGGTAATGGGCCAGGATACATCAAAGTCTTATCATACAATTCATTATGGTTACAGTGCGGGAAGTGGCCATAAGGAGAATCAGGGCAGCAAGACATTAAGGGAGAATGACTTCGCTGATGAGTATCATGTATTCAGAATGGATTGGGAGCCAGGAAAGATTACATGGTATGTGGATGATGAGCAGGTATACACAACTAACGACTGGTACACAGGCGCTGATGAGTCAAGCCAACTCACTTATCCAGCCCCATTTGATCAGGATTTCTACGTTATTTTAAACCTTGCGGTAGGTGGTAGCTGGGTAGGATATCCTACTGATGATGTATATGAGCACATGAATGATGATAGCTATGATGTTGATTATGTTCGTGTATATCAGAAATCTGCTGAAGAGTACGAGAAGGAAGAAGCAAAGTGCAAGCGTCCTGAAAAGGAGCCTGTAAAATTCAGAGAGCCAGATGAGGAAGGAAACTTCGTAATCAATGGCGACTTCTCAAAGGACATTGCTTTCGATGGAGCAGAGGATGCAGATAAGGATAATTGGGTTCTTCATCTTGAAAGCGATGCAAAGGACACTACATACAAAGTAAAGAACAACAAGATTAAGATTACACCATCTGATGTTGGTTCGCAGAATCACAGTGTACAGCTTAAACAGGCTGGCATCCCAATGTACAAGGGTTGGGAGTATGAGCTTACTTTCGATGCTGTAGCAGATGAAGAGAGAGAAATCATTGTTGACGTTGAAGGTCCAGACAGAGGATGGACACGTTACATGCAGGATACATCTGTAAAGGTTGGCCCAAAGAAGCAGTCTTACACATACACATTTACAATGAATGACAAGACTGATCCTAACACAGCACTTGAGTTCAACCTTGGAAAGCAGAAGTCAACAGCACCTGTTACTATTTCAAATGTTAAGCTTGTTCATAAGTCAGGCGAGACAGTTGATGATGGAGATTTAAAGGAAATTCGTTCAGATGGAAACTACATCTACAACGGTGGATTTGATCAGGGCGAAGGCAGACTTGGATATTGGGATATTGATGACAAGAACAAGGATGCAGTTTCAGTTACAAATAAGAAGAATTCACGTATGCTCAAGGTGGTTGCACCTAAGGGCACATCAGCAAAGAAGCCAATCGTAATCAGCCAGGGTGAGCTTTCACCAATCTCAGCTGGTCAGTACGAAATCAGCTTTGATGCTTATACAGAGGATGGAGCATCAGACGGTATTACTATAGAGGTTGCAGGACATGACGTAACACCTGAGCTTACAGATTCACTTAAGCACTTTGCAAAGAAGGTTGTAGTAGAGAAGAACCTTGACCGTGCAGATTCAAATGTAGAGCTTCGCTTTACAAAGCCGGGCACATATTATCTTGATAATGTATTCTTCACAGAAGCAGCTCTTATCAAGAATGGTTCATTCAATGCAGGCATTGCAGGCTTCAGCCCATACATCTATGATTCCGTAAATGCGAATTACGTTATCGACAACATGAATGGCAACGACAACACATTCGCTATGACAATCGAGGATACAGTTGCTGATACAGATGACAACTGTTGGTATGTACAGCTCAATCAGGATGGAGTAAATCTTGAGAAGGGCAAGACATATAAGGTTTCATTCAGAGCTAAGTCTTCTATTGAAAGAGTAATCAAGTACTCACTCCAGGAATTTGAAGGAAACTGGACAAACTACAGCGGCACAGGCTCTGTAGAAATAGGTCCAGAGTGGAAGACATTTACACACACATTCACAATGGAGAATGAGACAGACCCTAACACAAGATTCAACATCACAATGGGTTCTGTTGACGGAATTAGAATTACAGAAAAGCACGATGTTTATATTGATGATATTGAGTTAGTTGAGGTAGAGGTCGATGAGCCAACAGATCCTTCTGATCCAACTCCTGTTGCACCATCACCAAGTAACCCATCAGATCCTGAGCCAGAAGAGCCAACACCAGCTCCTGCTCCAGCTCCAGGTGAAGATCCAGCACCAGTTGTTGAGCCAACACCAACTCCAACACCAGTAGTAACACCTACACCAACACCTACCCCAGAAGTAAAGCCTACACCAAAGCCAGCTCCAACACCTGAGCAGGTTATCACAGTAGTGAAGAAGGTGGTAAAGGTAGTTGTTAAGATAGTTAAGAAAGTTATTGACTGGATATTCAAGCTTTTTCCATAACCCTTTTATAAATCGTAAAACCTAATAAACCCCATTCTTTTAGACAGTAGGTAATGAATAGTTATCTACTGTCTTTTTTTACACGAATTTTTAATCAATACACAAATTGTTCATTTTTGTTTGCAGGTTATATATTGAAAATTTGATGACGGGGGGGTATTATCTGTAACAGTTGGGAGATATGTTCAAGGAGGTATGAAATGAACATGAAGAAGTTTTTAGCTGTTGCATTGTCTGTAGTTGTAGTAGGTGGCATTGCTACCCCAACAATTGTTTCTCATGCAGAAGGCCTTACACAGGCAACAAATGCTGAAGAGGTAAATTACGGAACAGTAACAAAAGATGACATAACTCTTTTAAGAGGCTTATTTGATTTAGAATACTATATGGAAGCTAATCCAGACATTGTTAAGCTGATTGGCACAGACCCAGAAAAGTTATTCGAGCATTTCTATAAGTATGGTATCTTTGAAGGACGTACATGCAATGAAAACTTTGATCCTGCAGCTTATGCAAGTGCATATTCTGATGTAAGGGAAGCATTTGGACTTGATATCATCAGATATTACAGACATTATGTTAAGGTTGGTTTAGTTGAGAATAGAACTCTTACAACAGTAAAGGCATGTGCTGAGGCTGGTATTACAGTTACTACTCTTAGTGAACAGCCAGTTTCTATTACACCAGCTATTTATCAGCTTTCTGAGAAATTGGGTACAAAAGACTTCAAAACAATTGCTTTGGCAGCAGATCGAGCATATGTGGAACATAAGATGGCAGTAGTTGATACTCCAAGTGGTACTGTTGTGTTCAGCAGCTCTAAAGATTTGGAAATGCTAAAAGGATATAAAGCAGTTGATACTATAAAAGTTGGAGATTCAACACTCTACTATTATGTATTTAAGAATACAACTGGTACAGCTGTATATAGACAGCAGCATATTGATGAGAATTCCCAGGCAATATTTACAACATCTGATTCTGTACAGGTAACAGATGCTGATTATAGAACAAAAATTTCTGTAAATGTTACACAATACTCTGATGCGATAGTAGATGAGATTACTACTGTAAAAAATACAGTTAACGGACAGGCTACTCAAAGTGAGGCATTGAACGATATTTATTATAAGAGTGGTGGTGACAGAGATAACCCTGCAAGATATCATTATACTGCAGTAAATGAACAGGAATCTGGAAATATCATATCAGTAAAAGATAGTCCATCAGCAGGTGTGAACGGTACTAGTATGAATGGAAACATAAACTCTACACTTTGGTATATAGATGGAACCAAAGACCAGAGCGGCAATGTTACTTTACTTTCTGAGCAGCCTACAACTCCATTAACTGATGCTTATCGTGACGAAGTTAAGGCAGTTACAGGGTTAAGCGGAGGCGAAAATGGCTGGATTGATGTAGATCCAAAGGGAACTGCTGATACAGAATACACTGTTTGTATAGGAGCAGAAACAGAAGGTAATGTCACAGATTTAACTATAGGTGTTTATAACGAAGAGACAGGATCATACTACTGGTCTAGCTCACATTTAGTTGATTAATTAATGGTATAAAGTAAAGACAGCAGGTAAGCAATTACCTGCTGTCTCAGACTGTAGACAAAGTGTCGCGGCTTTCGCCGCGACCTTTTCTTTTTTATAAGGAGGAACTGGAGTCTGCGGACTCCAGTTCTTTCATTTTT
>NZ_FOVQ01000021.1:0-22005 GCF_900115215.1 Pseudobutyrivibrio sp. UC1225
CGTCATACTCTACAGATACCTGTGTCTTTCCATCTGGTCGGAGGTACTTTAAAGTACCGTCTTTGCGGACATTTGCAAGCTGTAGAGCAAGTCTATGAGCAAGAGAAATAGGATAAGGCATGAGCTCTTCTGTTTCGTTTGTAGCGTAACCGAACATCATACCCTGGTCACCGGCGCCTGTATCCAGGTCGTCTGTAAGTGAGCCTTCCTTTGCCTCAAGAGCCTTGTCAACACCCATTGCAATGTCTGCGGATTGTTGATCAAGAGCGACCATAACAGCGCAAGAGTTTCCATCAATGCCTTTCTTTCCATCGTCATAACCGATTTCAAGAAGAGTCTTGCGAACAATAGCAGGAACATCTAAATGAGCCTTTGTTGTGATTTCTCCTGTTACAAGAACAAATCCTGTACAAGAAGCAGTCTCACAAGCAACACGGCTCATTGGATCTTCAGCTAGGCAAGCATCGAGGATGGCATCAGATACGGCATCACATACCTTATCTGGATGACCTTCTGTTACTGACTCTGAAGTAAATAATAATTTTTCCATATAATATTCCTCCACCCTAATCTCGTAATTTACTTCCTGTAAGCTTTAGGAAAATATCTTCTAAATCCATATGATTTGTATTTACTGAAATAATCTTTTTATTCCACTTATCACACACTTTCATTATGTCTGTAATAATGTCTTTATTCTCCGTATAATCAACGCAAAATTTATATGTATTCTTTTCCATTTCTATATCTTTTACACCACAAGTCATATGGAGTTCATTTACCTGATTATCATTCATACTATCATCCAACTTTAGAGTTATAGTAGAATGCGTCAAAAACTGATTATGAACATTTTCAAGTGTATCATTAACCAATACCCTTCCATGGTCCATTATCACAACATCATCTGCTATTGCTTCTATTTCTTCCATATAATGAGTTGTATATATTACAGAAACACCTTTAGATTGCAGCTTTCTAATAGAGTCCAAGATATAATTTCTTGACTGTGGATCAATTCCTACCGTTGGTTCATCTAAAATTATCAACTTTGGAGCATTCACGAGACTACAAGCAATATTAAGGCGTCGCTTCATTCCTCCGGAATACGTTTTTGCCTTTTTATTCTTTACTGTCTCCAACCCTACAAATTCAAGGGCCTGCTCACATACGTTATTTATATATTTTTTTGGTATCCCATATAAACTTGCGAAAAACTTTACATTTTGATAGGCTGTAAGATCCTCGTAAATAGCAAGGTCCTGCGGCACCACACCTAATTCCGATTTAAATTTTTGTCTACAGCTATCTACGTCTTCACCTTTATAAAGTATGCGACCACTATCTTGATTTATAAGTGTACTTATCATTCCTATAGTGGTACTCTTCCCCGCCCCATTGGGGCCGAGGAAGCCAAGGATATGTCCTTTTTTTACATTGAAACTAAGATTATCTACCACTTTATTTGCATCATAGCTTTTTGTTATATTCTCAAGTTGAATTATGTTTTTCATTAATTATTCTCCAAATAATTCATATACCATCTTACTTTCGATTTGCAGATTTAATATTTATAACTCGTCCTATTATTCCAAACATGACTAATACAATTCCGATTCCAATATACATATTCAGAATTCCTATCTGTCTTACTATAAATCCACTTACGATGGCACCAAATGAATACGACACAATAATCATGGAACCAACCACTGAAAAATACTTCATCATTTTATTTTTATCTGTAAAACTCTTTATAATATTTTCAAGAGTAGACATTATTATCTGCCAGAAAATACCTCCAAATAAAAATATAGTCATAATACCTATTATTGGTGTCATATTTAACAATGAAAACAATCCCCCTGCTAAACACAATAGGAATCCCATAGATATCATTCCAACATAAAACAAGTATTCTTTAACTAAATATTTTTCAAATAATAATGATATTAAAAACACTCCTGTACCTGAAATTCCAATACAAATACCTATAATTGCACCAGACTTTAAATCTACCATTCTAAATAGTGTAGCTAATTGTGCATCAACCATTTGAATACAAACCGTAACTACAAATGTCATCACTATTAACACTTTCACTATCATTTCATGGGCATCATAAAATCTATTATCAATATATTTTGTCTCCACTTTCTCTAATGCTTCATTTTTTATAGGAGCTTTAACAAATATCAGCACTATAGCAATTAGAACGTATAAACAAATGTTAATCATCATTAACATCTTAAAGTGAAACCAATATACCAATATGCCTCCTAAAATTGGACCTGAAAATCGAAGTAATTTAAATATCTTCTCGCTAGTGTCTATACCCTCCAACGAAATCACTTCTAAATATTTATCGACAGCTGTTCCAATAACAGAAAAGCATGCAGAAACTATAAATATGCATATAAATTCTTCACTTCGACTCAGTTCATCATGGATTAAAAATATAAATGTAATAACATCAATAATTATTGCCGCCAACCAATACTTTTTTACATGTATTGGTTTTATTGCCATTGACATGACTCCATTAAAAAGTGCCATGCTTCCAGAAAAGCAAAACGACATTATTCCAAGTGAAACTGGAGATATTTTTCCACAATACCCAATTTCCCAAATGCAACTTACCAACGTCATCCATATTGATATTGATGATAATATCTGAATCAACAAGACTTTCTTTACGCTATTTTCACTCATTTACGCCTCACTTTGTGCCAACAACAAAGAATAACACTAGTAGTGCATATGGATAATCTGCCTTAAGGAATTTATCAGCTGCTGCTTTCACTTTCTCAATATCGTCCTCTGTTAAAAGGTTATTATCAATCATAGTTCCCATCTCTTCATAATCTAGCTGTGGAAGAAAAGCCTGGATTCCAAGTTCATCACTATTTACAGGAATTAAGTCTAATGACACTTTGCTAAAATCAGCAGTCTTAAGCATTCTCCATAGTTTTCTACTGATAAAACGGTCGCCACCTTCGATAACCTGCTCTTTAATATGCTGACCATATACATACGATAACTCTGGAACTGGAGGATCAATAATTCCAAATAATCCTTCATCTACATCTGTAATTAAGATTTTTCCACCCTTCTTTAATGCTGCATAAATGTTTTCTAAGGCTTTAGGTACATCATGAACATGCTGTAATACCAGTCGTGTATATACAAGATCATAGCTTTCGTTTTCTAATTCGATACTTGTAATATCGCCTTTACGAATTTCTACTCTTCCGTCTAATTCTTCTGGGAGCGTAGCTGAGCTATACTCATAAAATTCATCATCAAGTTCAATACATGTAACTGTTGCATTTGGAAAAAGCTTACATAATCTTCTTGTAATAACACCAGGACCGCTACCTACTTCAAGTATTCTCATTTGCTTAGTAACGTCACCTACCTGTTCGGATACAAGCTTTACCTCTCTCTCCCATGTTAGATTCGCCTGAACCTCCATTCTCTGAATTAATCGTTTACACTTTTCTGCTTCCATTTTTTAACCTCCATTTATATAAATTTTTTTACATAGCACAAATCATGTTTTTTATAATATTTTGAACATTAGGTATCTCTGTTTTTGACTCTGAAATCAAACGTTTTGCGTTTTTCATGTCTATTGATACCCCAATTGTTCCTAACTGCTCTTTCAACATAACAGAAATCTGTCGAGCTAAATCATCATTTTCCTTAGCTCTTGCTTCACATCTTTCATACCATGTTTCCCACATAACCTTATCCATATCATATTCATCAAAGATTTCTGATAAACTAATCTCATTGTTAACATCTGGGTTGACTAAATGGTATGTTCCTGTATTCATGTCCTTCAAAGATGCATATACAATCATTTTGCTTACTGAGTCTACTGGTATACAATTTAGATTCATTCTGATATCTGGATAGATGCCCATTTTCTTACAAAAATACGCCATCTTATAGAACATATCCTCATTTTCTGTCTGTTGATTTATTGTTCCGGTTATTCTTCCTATACGAAATACTTTTACGTCATAGTTTTGTTTCATATATTCTCTTAAAATATATTCCACAACACATTTTGATTTGGCATAACCGAGTCTTAATGAATTAACATCTTGAGGAAGTACATCTTCATATACAATTCCATTTCTATAATCTTTTTCGCTAAAGATAGAAATAGTAGAAATGTATGAAAACCTTTTTCGTTTGCCCTTATCTAATATTTTTAGGACATTCTTTGTACCTTCTACGTTTGTCTTGGCAATCTGCTCGTAAGAAAGACTAAAATTAACATTGGCGCCATTGTGACAAATGATATCAACATTATCCTGAAGATATTGTAATTGTGTTTGGCTTAAGCCAAGATTTTCTTCAGCTAAATCACCACTAAACACTTCAAATCTTGAAGAATAATCATCATTCCACACGCCCCATTTGAGCATATTGTTCTTTATTCTTTCTTTACCTTCTAAACTATTACTACTTCTTACTAAACAAATAATTCTTTTTACCGCCGAACTTTCTATATATTCTTGTAATAAATATGAGCCCAGAAATCCTGTTGCACCCGTAATAAATACGGTGCTTAGCTCGTCATTATTTGCCCTTATATCAGTAGGTAAGTTTTTAAATTCCTTAACTTCATCGTCTATAACTATCTGCTTGGTAGAAGCTGTATTATTACTACTCATATGACAACGAATCGCAGCAGCTAAATCACATACACGAGAATCTCCTATAAACAAATCGAACGGAATCTTATATCCTAAATTCTTCTCTACGGATAATTTCACATCATAGATACTTAACGATGTGCCACCTAATTCATAGAAATCTGCATCACGACTGACTCGTTTTATTCCTAAAACTGTGGCAATAGATTCTGCAACTACTTTCTCGTAAATATCTTCCGGAGCAATATAGCTTTTTTCTTCAGTCTCTATAGGAATAGTTGCTAACTTTTTCCTATCAGCTTTTCCATTTGCATTTACTGGCATCTCGTCCAAAAAGCAATATACTTTAGGAATCATATATTCCATCAAATAATTTGATAGATGTTTATTGATGATATTTTCATCGCAAGTTTTAGATTTCACGAAACCGCACAATACCTGTTGACCATCATCACTAACTCTCACCATTACAACTGCTGCATCAACACCATCAACCTCAAGTATATGGTTCTCTATTTCAGAAAGTTCTATTCGTTGTCCTCGAATTTTTACTTGTGAATCCTTACGATCTAAATAAATGATATTTCCATCATCAGTCAGTCTAACGATATCGCCCGTTTTATATATTCTGTTATATGGGAAACTATCATTCCATGGACATTTCAAAAAAGCCTTGTTAGTTTCAAGCTCATTATTCAAATATCCTTCTGCCAATCCAATTCCTGATATAAAAAGCTCTCCAGGTATTTCAATTGGATCAAACATTAATTCATCGTTGAGTTTGTATAGATGAATATTCGCTATTGGTCTTCCTATCGGGATAACAGAACCTATCTCATCTTTGTTTACAATCTCGCAAGATACATCAATTGCAGCTTCAGTTGGACCGTACAAGTTTGCCAACGTAGCCTTCATTTTCTTATAAAAATCAACACAAGTTGGTGCTTCTAGTTTCTCTCCACTGGCTATAACATATTCAAGAGATTCGCAATATCTACAAATATCCGTACTTAAAAATTTCTTTAACATCGACGGAACAAAATGAATAACATTGATTTGTTCTTTGATAATCAAATTCGCGATGTATTCCGGATCTTTATGTCCCTCTGGTTTTGCGATAACAAGTGTTGCTCCCTTTAAAAGTGGCCAAATCAATTCCCATACTGATACGTCAAATGTATACGGAGTCTTTTGTAATACTTTCTTACCTGGAGCAAGAGGAAACATCTCCTGCATCCAATTTAGTCTATTAACAATACCCTCATGTACATTTACAACACCTTTAGGATTTCCTGTAGAACCGGATGTATATATTACATATGCTCTATCATTTCCGTTTACCTTTGCAGAAATATAATCACTAGGATTATTTAAGCATGCAATGTCAACTACGTAATATCTAGCGACACCTTCTAGTTTTCCACTCAAACTGTCAGAAGTAAGTACTATTTTGCTTCCTGAATTTTCAATCATATACTTCAAACGTTCCTGTGGCGCATGTGTATCTAATGGAAAATATGCACAACCCAACTTAATTACTGCATGAATTGCTACAACCATCTCAATACTTCTGTTAAACATTATTGGAACTAAATCGCCTTGTTTAACTCCTAGTTTCTTCAATTCATTCGCTAATGCGTTTGTATAATTAGAAAATTCTGCGTAGCTTACGTGCTGATTCTCATATATCAATGCTGTCTCATTGGAATATAATCTAACAGCTTCATCCATTATTTCGATAAGATTATCAGGTGCGTCATATTTTTTTTCTGTGTTATTCCAGCCTTCTTTCTGCTTAATAATCTGTTCAGAATTTAAAAGTGACAATTTAGAAGTAACCACATTAGGTTTAGAAATATATTCGTCAATCAAATTGGTATAATATGCATTTAAATTCCTTATAAATTTCTCTTCAAAATTTTTCTTTAAATATTCCCATTCAAAAACATATTCACCATTCTCATATGTAATTGATAGGCTAATATCATATTTACTCTTTTTGTTTTCCAAACGTAATAAAGATACTTTTTCAGCCAGATTATTACTTACTTTTGGTCGACTCTGAAAAACAAACATCACATTACATTTACATTCAATATCTACATCAGATTTAGCAATCATTCTTGTGAAATCAATATGCTGTTGTTTTATTCTGTCAACAACTGTCTTCTTCTCTGAAAAATCAAATGCTAGAGGAATAGTATTAACAAAATATCCTGTTATGCCCATAGTTTTCTTCGAGAAACGATTAGCTACTGGTACTGCAATACATATCTTTTTTTCTCGACAAAACCTTGCCATTAAATCACCATAAACACTTGCCAAAAAAGCGAATGGCGTTATTTTTAAGTCACTGCAATAATCATTAATTTTTTTACTTTGTCCTAAATCACTTTTAAATCTAATTCGACATCCTTCTCGGTCTATATCCTCAATTTTATTACCCACAGGCATTGCGATTTCTGATGTATAACAATTCAAGGTATCTAACCAATATTTCTGTCTTTCAAGATACTTTTCTGTTTTCCTGGCGCCTTCTTGCTCTTCGCAATAATCGTAATATGTATATCTTAAAGATGAGTCTGTTCCTTCGCTCTCTCCGTCTTCAAAATAATATTTGCAGAATTTCTCCATCAACAGTTGTAGTGACCATCCATCACTAATAATGTGATGAAATTTAAAAATAACTATTATTCTTCCATCTACAGACGATAGAACATACACCTTAAACAAATCAGCATCTATTAGTTCAAATGGCTCTTTTGCAATCTGTTCTATCTTTTCATCTATCTTTTCATCTAACTTCTCTTTTTCTACAGTGAGATAATTTATTCTGAAATCTTCTACATTTGACACATACTGAACAGGATTACATTCGTGTTCAACTATTCTGCATCTAAGTATTGGTTCTTCATCAATAATTCGATATACAATCGTTTCTAATAATTCCTTATCATAATTATCTAACAGTTCAATACCTTCGATAAGATTGTATTCCGAATCATTGTTATGGAATTTCGAATAAACATACAGTTTTTGTTGCTGATATGATAATGGATAATACTTCATATTCTTCCCCCATTGTTATGCTATTTTCTTCTGAACAATCTTTACCATTTCGGTTACAGTTGGATTTTCAATCATATCTTCAAGATCAAGTTCAATACTGAAATGACTCTCAATATCAGCAAGCATTTGGTACGCCACGATAGAACTACCACCCAATTCAAAGAAATCACCATCCGAATTAGATTCATCAACCTCAAGGTATTCTTTCCACATGTTATGAATATATGATTCAACATCAGAATCGTCTTCCTGAGCACATTCATTTGTGTCATAGGAAATATTGGATGCATCTATCCAATAGCGTTTATGATCAAAACAATACTTTGGCAGCGGTTCCCTGTTTACAATTGCATAACTACCCAACAATTCAGTATCAAAATCAAAACCGCTTTCCCAGTATTGCTTTATTTCATATGCACAGCTTGAAATATTATCCAACGTCTCGTCTCGGCCTAAGATTCTACTGTAGAGACTTTTAATATCAGAAGCATTGCTACAGTTTTCGAACCCATAATAATACTGAGGTATAGAACCTGATTCTTCATAAGAATTTAATTGCTGTAATAATTCATCTTTGTTTCTATACCAAATCATAATTCGCTGACTAAAAATCTCCCTTTCGGTGTTATAGATTTTCATCAAAACCGAATCATTTACATCATTTTTTTCTAGATAATCGCGCAACTGCAAAAGCATCTTTCTAAGGGAATCTTCTGTCTTCGCAGAAAGTCTAATCATCTTTAAATAATTTTCATCTTCAACAAATGGTACTTTTTCGTTATCATATGCCTCAACGATAAGGTGTACATTAGAACCACCCATTCCAAACGAACTCACTCCTGCACACAACGATTCTCCATTTTTGGTTTCTAACTTCTCATACTCTTTTGCGACTTTAATACCACATTTTGAAAGTTCTAATGCAGGATTATCTGTATCGCAATGAATTGATGGACATATATGCTTATGATTTAAACATAGTACCGTTTTTATCAAGCCTGCTATTCCAGATGCTGCTATTGCATGCCCTATATTTCCTTTTACAGACCCTATCTTTAAATTGTCGTTACCGGCAAATATATTCTTTAATGCGGCAACCTCAATTTCATCTCCAAGACTAGTTCCCGTTCCATGAGTCTCTATAAAGGATATTTCTGATGGCTTTTTACCTGCAAAAGAAAGCGCATCCATAATTACATGTTCCTGCCCCTTTGCACTCGGAGCAGTATATGAAATTTTATCAGCACCATCATTGTTTATTGCACTACCAAGAATGACTGCATATACATAGTCTCCCGCTTCAATTGCATCATCATATCTTTTAAGTACTAATGTTCCTACACCACCACTAAAAATTGTTCCATCAGCTTTATCTGAAAACGGACTACATACACCGCTCTTTGAGTAGATTTCACCCTTCACATAGTTATAACCATCACCCTGATTTGAGTTTATTGAAACCCCACCACAAAGCGCCATGTCGCACTCATATGTCATTAAGCTACGACAAGCCAAATGAACCGCTGTCAATGCAGATGAACATGCAGTTTGCACGGTAAGCGACGGTCCTGTTAAATTCATAAGATAAGAAATCCTACTGGATAAATAATCCGATGAATTTCCATGGATTATTTGGGGTAAAATCTTATTTATGTCTTCTTTTTTTTGAATAAGATTCGGCAGAACATTATTTAATAAATATGTACTGATTCCACTTCCAATAAAAACACCAACCTGGTCATTTAGATTTGAGACCTTGTAACCTGCATCTTCAAATGCTTTCCATGCCGATTCCAGCACTAATCGCTGTTGAGGATCCATATACTTAGCATCCTTGGCGCTGATATTAAAGAAATCGGCGTCAAATTGATCTATCGAATCGACATAATAAGCTTTGTTAACATAATTCTTATCACCACTTTCTTTTTTTGCGTTTTTTAGCGGACATACCCCATTTTTTAGAAGATGCCAATACTCTTCTATACTATTTGCCCCTGGAAATTTACAATCCATTCCTATAATAGCTACAGCATTTTCCATCTAATTAGTCTCCCTTTTTTTCTTGGCTGTCATTTTCAAAGCCTTAATTGCGTTAGCACTTCGTGCCCTCGACTTATCCCACTCACCTTTACTCTTCTCCTCAACATCAGTGCTAGTCTCCAGAAACTCTGAAAAACTTCTAATTGTTGAATATTCAAATAAATCTGTAACACTAATATCTCTTCTAAATGACAACTCTAATTTTTTCTGTAAAACAAGCAACGATATTGATGTTCCACCCACATCAAAAAATGTTTTATCCATAGGGATATTTCCATAACCCAGTACATCCTGCCATATCTTATAAACCTGTTTTTCAGTTTCTGTTCCATTAACAATTTCATACTTAGAATCCTGAAACTCATTTATATATTTCTTTAATTCTCGTATGTCTGTTTTCCCATTTTGAGTTAATGGCATAGCATCAATTTTAAAAACATGCGCCGGTATCATGTAACTAGGTAATATTTGATGTAAATTATATATGCATTCAACCTCATCAAAATCTGCGTGTGCGATAACAAAGGCATATATCTTGTCATTCAAAACTATCGCCTTTGTGTTATGGACTCCTGAAAATTTTAGAATGGCACTTTCTATTTCACCTAACTCAATTCGATGTCCAAGTATTTTAACTTGATCATCACTTCTTCCTAAAATCTCAATAGTTCCATCACCTCTATAACGTCCAATATCCCCTGTGTTGTATGTCACTCCATCTGATGTAAGAGATTTCACTTTTCCATCTTCTTCACACAAATATCCCTTTGCTAAATACTTTGTTCTAATGAGAATAGTTCCTATCTCACCTATTGATGTCTCATTATGATTATTATCTGCAACAATTACTTGAACATCCGATATTCCCTGACCAATTGGTAGATACTCTCCACAACTATTCAGCAGCACATCGTCATATTCTATATATGACATTCCTTGTGGCGTTTCAGTTGTTCCATAGTAATTAACAAATCTACAGTTAGGAGCCAGTTTCATTAACGCCTTAATGGTAGATTTTTTTAATCTTTCGCCTCCAAAGAATATCCACCTAAGCTCTGCTAATATTTCATCTTCATGTGACTGTGCTTGAAGTATAATTGCATCAGCAAGTGATGGTGTCATATTCGCCACTGAGATTTTATTTTCATATAAATAATCAAAGAGATCATTTTTTATAAGTAATTCTTCCGTTGGGAATACTATTGTTCCTCCTACACTGAGAGGAACAAAAATGTCGCGTAGGAAAGGATCATGGGATATACCTGATAACACTGCGAAAACATCTTTGTTTCCTAAATTAAATTTTTCTGTTTCCCAACTAATAAAATGATTTATTGCACTATTATGACCTAATATGCATTTAGGCTTTCCAGTAGTTCCTGACGTTAATGAAATATAACCACAGTCTTTTACATCAATTGCCAATTTTCTATCACTTATTTTTTCTATCTTAGGAGCCTTTGAAATATCTAAATAATATGTACATCTGGCTGCATTGAGTGAATCTACTTTCCTCTGCTCTGGCCATTCGTTATCGATTATTACAAATCTACAACCAACACTTTCGACCGCCAGCATTGCTGCTATAATATCTGGTTTCCTATAACCGCTTAATCCAATGTTTTCTCCACTATTTATTCCCTCATTCTCGAGAATATGAACAATTTCGTTCTTCTTATTTAAAAAATAATTAGAAGTTAAAATCTCATTCTTACAAATAATTTTGAAATTAGATTGAGCTAAGTTCTCTAGGCTTTCATTTGAATGATAGTTAAGTAACTGCAACTCTTTCGCTGCATCCAATCTGTACTCACAAATAGACTTAGTTGCCCCCGAAACAATCTGTGATATGAGTTCTGAAAAATGTAATAACATTCTTTGTGCTGTACTTTCACTATATACGTCAGAATAATAATTCAATCTAATATTTAGCTTTTCTCCATCATCATGAATATAGAAAGTAAAATCATATTTAGCTTTTTGCTCACTATCTATGACAGGCTCTACAACAACTTCATCAAAATCATTCAAATTAAGGTCGAAGTCAACCATATTTACCATAACTTGGAAAAGACTAGTATTATCAGTAGTTCTTGTCGGATTAACTATCTCCATAATTCTTCCAAGGCCCACTTTTCCATAATCTATAGATTCCAATATTTCTTGATTAACTCGACTTAAGTAATTTTGGAAAGAATCGTTATCGTTGACTGGTAAAAGCGCTACCGTTGTATCAATAAACATTCCCACCATTTTCTGTGAATACTTATCTTCCCTGCCTAATACTGGAAAACCAATTGGAATACTCTGCTGACCACTATATTTTCTTAATACAATTCCTAATACAGCTGTCATGAAACTAAATTTGGTTACATTATTCCGCTTTGTATACTCAGATATTTCATTATATTTTTCCCCGTCAATGGTTCCATAAGTATTTCTTCCAATGTGCGTCATAACACTTGGGCGCTGATAGTCTTCTGGTAAATTTAGAACCGTATTCTCGTTATTAAACTTACTAGCCCAATACTTTTTTGTTTCCTCATTGTTAATTGTTGAATAATTAACAGCCTCTGTGTATGCAACATCTGAATATTGGTACTCTAATACATCGCTATTAATCTCGTTATTTTTCAGTGCGTTGTAATTGTTCCTTAATTCATCAAAAATAATGCTGAATGACCATCCATCAGCAATGAAATGATGAATTGTAAGCAATAAATAAAACTCAGTTTCACTGCTCTTCAACAATTCTATTTTGTACAATGGATATTTATTAGGATGTAAATCAATACATTTCATGTTCTTTATTTCTTTAGTAATATATTCCGACTTTTCTTTTTCTCCTAAGTCACTTATATCAACTAAAGGAATATCTACCCTGTCAGCATTCTTAACAAATCCTATAATTGTTTCATTACACTGCATATAACGAGTACGTAATATCTCGTGTTTATCAACAATCTTCTTGAAAGCCGTACAGAGTTCTTCATAATTTAGATTACCCGTCAACTTAACGGCAACTGGAATATTAAATTCCTGCGTTTTGGAGTTTATAGCACATGCTAACCAGATTCCTCTTTGCCTATCAGTTAAAACAATAGGAATATTTTGAGGCCTCTTTAACAAAGCTAGTTTTTTTCTGTCTACAAATGTCTTAGCTTTTGCTATAGAATTCTCTTCATTAACATCGTTTGCAAGTAATGATGCTAACTCTTTTACGCTTATCCCAGATAGTAACTCTCCTATACCAAGACTTACGCCATAGCGCTCCTCCATATCAACTATGAGGTTGTATATATTTATTGAATTAATACCTAATTCTATTAATGTATCTTCAATTGAAATCTCAACATCTACATACTTTTTTAGGATTGTCAGCACTTCTCTTTCAAGCTCATTAGACGGCTCAACTATTACTCTATTACTTAATACCTCCTTAGCATGTTGTTCTAGCTTCTTTCTGTCTATCTTTCCATTGTTTGTCAATTCAATACTATCTACCTGGATGAACTGTTCAGGTACCATATAATGTGGCAGTATTTCTATTAGTTTCTTCTTGAAACTATTAATATCAAAGTAGCTACCTTTCTGCGTCTCGATAAAACAAACAAGTCTCTTGTCCGAACCAGTATCATTCGTTACTACTATTGCATTTTTAATTCCTGGTTGATTCTGAAGTACTTTTTCTATCTCTTCTATCTCAATTCGGAATCCATGGATTTTTATCTGATTATCTACTCGTCCGACATATTCAAATTCACCTGACTTTGTCTGTCTGACAATATCACCTGATTTATAAAATCTCTCTCCATTAATAGTAATAAACTTCTTTTTGTTTTCTTCGTCCAAGCCTATATATCCAATAGCTACCACTCTTCCACCAATAAGTAATTCGCCAGCACACCCCTTTGGGCAAATATTATTGTCACTATTTACCACCAAAAGCTTGTTCCCGCTCACAGCTTTTCCTATTAGTACAGGCTTTTCTACTGAACACTTACTTGTTGTATTCCATATAGTAGCTTCAGTTACTCCATAAGCATTAAAGAAATCGTGTCCCTTACACCAAGTATTTTTTACCTCTGAGGTACAAGGCTCTCCTGCCGTAACAATAACCCTTAATAAATCTAAGTCTTTGTTTTCCATTGAGGCTAAAACAGAAGATGGTAATGTAGTAATAGTTATCTTTTGTTCCTTTAAAAACTTATGTAAGCGAGTTCCTGTTCCCATGTTTTCTCTTTTATCAAAGCATAGCTCCGCACCGTGACCTATAGCCATGAGAATATCGAAAACAGAGGCGTCAAAACATACAGAAGCAAAGAAGGATACTTTATCTGTATTTGTAACCTTGAACAATTTTTTCTGTTCTATTACTACGTCCGAAATGCCTGAGTGACTAACCTTTACTCCTTTTGGTACTCCTGTGGTTCCAGATGTGTATATTGAATATGCGCCATTTTTGATATCAATGTCTCTATTGAGATTTTTAATACTTAGCTTATCAATAGATGTGCCATCAATTGTTATCGTTCCTTCATAGAATAAAATCTTAGGATAGAGAATCTTATCTACATCATTCCAATCAAGATTCATAGAATCAAAAGTTCCATCTGAAATGATTAAATTCATCTTTGAATTTGAAATAATATAATCCAGTCTTTCTTTCGGATAATTTTTATCTAAAGGAACGTAAAATGATCCTGCTTTTAATACAGCAAAAATACTAACCAAAAAGCGAATCGACTTTTCGACAGCAATTCCTATTGGCTCCTCTTTACCACCTGTTATCTCAACAATCTTATTTGCAAGATAATTACTCAGGTGGTTTAAATCTCCATACGTTATTTGTTCATTTTCATAGGTAGCCGCTATTGAATCTGGGGTCAATTCCGCATATCTTTCCAGATACTGATGATAAAGAAGGGCCTCTTTATTAATCTTTTCAGATTCTGATTCATATTCCTCATCAATATCAGTTTCCAATGATGTGCTCAATTCATAATCTATTATTCTGCCGTTTGGATTGGAAATAACGTTTGTTATTAATGAATAATAACTATTCATTAATACATCAACTTCCTCATCAGAATACACTGAATTCTTGTATTGACATTTCAAAACAAGACTGTCTTCGCATTCTTCCATCATAAAAACAATGCCATACTGCGAATCGATAACAGGTGTTGTTATTTTCTCAAATCCTATTCCTTCTACATAAACTGTCGATTCTTCACTATCGCCATTGATAAAGATTGGAGCCCCTTTAACTTCTCCTGTTGCTTTTTCATATACAAACACATGACCTAAATCGACGCGTTCTTCATTAATCTTATCCTCTAAGACTGACAATGATACTCCCGCTGGATAACTAAAAGCATCCATAATATCACTATGAAGATTTTTGATATATTCATTAAGCTTTTCTGTTCGATCTATATGACAACCTGTCAATACATTCTTTACTAGATAACCTACTGTATTGAAATACTTTGTATCCTCTCTTCCTGAACTATAGGTACATGTTATGAAGTTATTGGAATTTGATATCTTATAGTAAAGAATCTGGTAAAGACCATACATTAATTCGAATACTGAATATTTATTTTCATTACATATCTTTTTTATCTCAGCTAAACTTTTAGCTTCAATTGTTAAATATTTCTCCGAAGCCCCTTTTGGGATTAATTCAACCTCTCTTAGCTTAACTGGATAATCTCTTACCAAAGAATAAGATGAAAGCCTATTCTTTAGCTCATCACACAAGCTTTTATAGTTCGCTCCGCTTATGATTTTATTCTCATTAATTTGATATTTTAAATATTCCTTATCAACACCTACAGTTGCACTCGTACCTTCTACTTTTTTCTTATATGTTAATATTATTTCTTCAAACACTTTGAATATAGATATTCCATCAATCACCGCATGATGAATAACTAATCCGAAATACCAATTATTCCGTTCGTTAATAATAGTGCATCTAGCTACTTCCTTTGAAAGATCAAAAGTACCATTTATTGCTTCATTCAAACAAGAACTTGCCTGCTCTGGAGAACAGCAATCTATTTCATTAACTACAAAGGCTTCTTTATTTTTTCTTTGGACGATTTTCTTTCTCTTGTCAATTTCAAAAATAAGTCTTAATACTAGATATCTATTAATTACTTCTTCACAAGCACTCTTCCATAGCTTCTTATTTATAGATTCGTCCATCTTCCATGCAGCACCCATGTTATATTTATTGCTACCTGGATTTAAGAACTGATCCAAAATTATAGCCTTCTGACCTGGTGTTACCAGTTCACAGAACTCATCTTCAGATAATTCTTCACTTTCTTCTGAAGTAGTATCTATAGAAACAAGAATCATTGACGCTAATTCTTTTATGCTTTTGCACTCTGAAAAATCCTTAAAACTCAAACTGCTGTTAAATGATTTATTAATACAGGCATTCAACTGGAAACACTTTAGCGAATCTAATCCCAAGTCATAAATATCTGTATCTTCCATTATTTCATCATTAACACACACTTCTTCTTTTATAAGCTCAATTAACCTAGAAATAACATCTGATTCCCCTAAAACTGCAGAGTCATCTAGTGCCTCTATAAAATCTGTTTCTAAATCCTTTTCATCATTACACTCATAACCTTCAGTTAAATTATGTCTTTGCCTTATCATCTTAGAATTAGGCCAGAATTTATTCCTAGCGAATTCATAGTTTGGTAAGTCTAAACTATTTCCTTTTGAACTTGCAATGCCAAACCAGTCTATATCAATTCCCTCTGAATATAGTTGTGCTGTTCCTTCAAGCAATGCTTTAGTTGGATTGTAATTTCTTTTTTGTAATGGTATTAACGATGTATTAGATTTACTATGCATCAAATAAAACAACAACACTGAAGCAGGCGCCACCTCAATTACTACATCCGCCTCTGAATCCAAAATCTTTGATGCTTTATCAAATCTAACAGTCTGACACATATTGTCAGCCCAATAATTTACATCTAATTTTTTTGACTGATACTCTTCCCCAACTACAGTAGAAATAAATCGTTTTGAAATTGGTTTTGTCCTTACTTTACCAACTCTCTCAATAAATTCATTTCTATATTTTTCTAATCCCTTAAAATGGAACGAACAATTTACTGGTAGTTGCTTACATTTGTACCCTGCTTCAACTAATCTATGTTCGATATCAGCTATCTCTTTATTACTTCCCGAGAACACAACAGAATTATCTAAGTTAATAACCCCTACTGATAATTCATCATATAAATCAATGTAGCTATTTGCATCTTTCAAGGAAATATTTACAGAGAGCATTTTTCCTTTACCCTCAAATCTCCTTAAAATATCGCTTCGGGTATAAATAATTCTTACTGCTGCATCAAGTGATATCGCTCCACATATATATGCTGCTGAAATTTCACCGAAACTATGTCCGCAAACATAATCATATTCAACACCCATTCTTTCCAAGAGCTTTGCCAGAGATACCTCAACTGTAAAAATCGCAGGTTGTGCATAATATGTATCCTTGAGCAAACCTTTCTCTATATCTGCTAGAACCTCGCGAACATCACAGTGACCGATTTCCTTGAATTTTTTCACACATCTCTCAAACATTTCAGAATAGGCTTCAAACTTAGTTAATCCATTTGCCATTTGAGCCCATTGTGATCCCTGTCCTGAGAATAATAGACCTATCTTTTTTCTATTTCCTACTACATTCTTTCTATAATCCTTTTTTTGACTGTTGGATATTTTATCTACTAAATCCTCCAAACTCTCAACAACAAAAGCATCTCTATACTTTCCTCTACTACACCTATGTGTTGACGCATATTCTAAATCAGACATTGAAGCATTAGAATTTTCTATAAAACGTTTTAATGCTTCATTATTACGATGCAACGCATTTCCGTTTACATCTGATACAGGAATAATATATGCACTCCTTTTTTCGTCATTAACAACAGTTTTATTTTCATACCTATCTATAATCACACAACTATTTGTACCACCGAAGCCAAACGAACTAATTGCACATGGAAAACTCTCATCTGCTATCTGTAGATTATCCTCCACGATTTCGATGTTTTTCTCTTTTAACTCTAGTCTAGGATTATATTCACCAACTCTTATTGTTGGCGCAAGATTACTGTTATATAAGCTCAGAGCAACTTTTATTAGAGACGCAATTCCTGCTGCCCCCTCTAAATGTCCAATATTTTTCTTTACAGCTCCCAAAAGTAAGGTATGATTTCTACCAGGTGCAGAGTTTAATGTCTCATTAATAGCAGATACCTCAATATAATCTCCAAGTAATGTACCTGTACCATGAGTTTCTACATAGCGTATATTAGACGGACTGAGTTTTACACTATTGCAAGCCCTATTTAAAAGCTCTATCTGCATTAACTTATTCGGTGCTGTCACCGAAGCACTTCTTCCATCTTGATTAACATTAGCACCTAATATTGAAGCATATATTCTATTACAACTCTTTTCAGCCTCATCTTGCTTCTTTAAAACTATTACCCCGACTCCTTCTCCTCGTACATATCCATTTGCTGTATCTTCAAATGTATGACATGCACCATCTTTAGAAAGCATTCCCGCTTCAAACAATGCAGTATTAATATCTGGATTCAATATCAAATTAACACCAGCAGCTATCGCAACATCACAATAACCGTTTTTTATGCTATTACATGCCTCAACAACTGCGACAAGCGAAGAAGAGCATGCAGTATCCAAAGTAACGCTAGGGCCTTTGAAATTAAACATATATGACATCCTGTTTGAAAGCATAGCCATTGAATTTCCTATAATAGATTCAATATCTTTCTTGTCAGGCAAGATGCTATTAAAATAGTCTGCATTAGTGGCACCCACAAATAATCCTATCTTTTTTTCATCTATATCTTTTTTATTTATATTTGCATCCTCAAGAGCATGAACTATTTCTTGCATTAACAATCTCTGCTGAGGATCCATTTTTAATGCTTCATTTGGGGAAATATTAAAATAAACATTATCAAATTCATCAATAGCATCAATATATCCGCCATCATAAATTGATTCGCGAAGATTAAGCTTTCCTGTGTAGCACATTTTAATACGCTCCTCTGGAAAACTTGTAACACTTACCTTTTTCTCACATAAATTATCATAAAATTCTCGTGACGATTCCGCACCTGGAAATCTACATGCTATTCCCACTATCGCCACCTTAGTATTAGAAGATTCACTTTCTACATTATCCGACTTAATAAAATGACTATTAATATTATTTAAATAATCATTCAGCTTATTAATTGTTGGATAGTCAATCAATGCTGTCATATCTAATTTAAGGTTTAATTCACGTTCTATTTCTCCTATAAACTGCACTACAGTAACAGAATCAAACCCCAATTCCATAAAAGGTCTATCCAAATCCAGATTGCTAGCTTCTATTCCTGTATAACTAGAAATTTTTTCTAATAATTTTTCTAAATCCATTTTTCTATTTCCCCTTTTTGTTTTTTATCAACTATCTTTTTGGCCAATCAAAAATCCACCACATATCAATTACCTCCTTTTTTTCTCGAATACGTATAAAATATCACTATTTTTATTTCTAATCTCATCTTTACTGATAAACGTTTTTATTTATGTGTAAACGTACATTTATTGTATTGAACATAAAAAACTCCCTAACCAAGTTAACTTTATTACTTAGGTTAGGGAGCTTCTTACGAACCTCAATATATTATGTTTTTATTCCCTACTTCACAACTAATGGTATAGACACTTCCGCACCATAGCCATCTTCCAAAAAATAAGTTCTATATATTCCTCCTATTTTTTCTGTATATCGCTTTACTTTTTCTATTCCGTATCCATGTAATCGTGTGTCCTCTTTTGTCGTTCTAAGATCTAATAAATTTTTGATTTCCTCAACTCTTTCTCGACTGATAGAATTTTCTACAAAAATAGTAAGCGATTGTTTTCCCTGAATAAACTTTATTCTTATCCATGGATTATCTCCGCTGACGCTAGCTGCTTCCACTGCATTAGATAATAAATTGGCAAAAATAAGGCACAAATCCCTATCTGACACCGATAGATTGTCATCGACCTTACCCTTAACCTTTATGTCAAGAATACCTTTAAGCTTATTCAGATATGCATTTAATAAAATATCAAGTGTTCTATTTCCTGAATAAACATTCTTTATACTGAAGAATGTTTCTGAATCTAAAATTTCGTCTATATATTCTTCTAATTCTTTATATCTTTTTTGATCACATAAACCTTTTATAATATATAGCTCATTCTTTATGTCATGCCTAAAACAACGAGTGTCTTCTTCTATCCTTAATTTTTCTTCGAATAAATCTCGCTGTTGATATGTAAATGCTTGAAGTATCTCGTTTTCCTCTTTACGATGTGTAACATCATTACTAAAATATGCTATTAAACTGATAAGTACACAAAGAATTACTCCTCCGATTAATATATATACACTACCAATCGATCTATAATTCTTCTCGATTACAAATTTCAGTACATTCATGCAATATACAAGCACTAACGTCATCATTGCCATTAAAAACGCCAACAACCAACCTATTTTAGCTGTTGTTTCTATTGGTCTTATTTTCTTATGAAGAGAACCTACTATAGCAATTATGCTTAAAAAAGTAATGATGACTATATACGTAAGAATATCATTCCAATAATCACGTTCCACCCAAAATGCATCTAACCAATTATGAATAACACACTCCAAATCAGCTAATGACCAAAATGTAAGCATCCATATTCTCGCACATTTTTCAAGTTTTTCTCCAGTAGCCCAATACAATAACCATAGATAACAAATAATCGAGAAATAACTTATGTGAGATAAACTATGTTCAAATAGCATTTCTACACTGAGTACTAAAAATCCGAGTCCACAATATATCTTTCTTTTTTTTGTCATCAGACATAATCTCATACCAAAAATATAATAATATACTAAAAAGAAAGAACAACTATTAAACAAATGATTAATTATTCTTTGAAAATCTACGTCGTTAATCATCCTCGTTCCTTATCTAAACTAACAATTTTCCTAAAAAACATAGTTTGCTTACGCTTAGATACACAAATATGTTCTCCTGTTTCTAGCAAAACATCCCCACATGCAGCATTGTATCGTTTTATTTTCAGCAAATTAACAATAGTCCTTCTATGGCACCTAAAGAAAATTCGATTATCCAACATTTGCTCTAAGGTATTTAAAGATCTACTACTCCTATATTCCATATCCTTTGTGTATATTATTGTAGAATTTTGATACGACTCAATGTATACTATTTCATTCTCTAAAATCTCAAACTCTATATTATTGGCATTTACTTTTATAACTTGCATTCCATACATTTTTTTACGTGAAGCATCCAATGCCTCATACAAGTCTATTACATTAATCGGTTTCTCTAAAAATCGGAATGCATTAATTCTAAAAGCTTCATTACATCGTTCTACCATGCTGCTTATTATTACAATTCGAAAATCATATTCATCCACATGCGAAAACGCTTTCTTTACTGCTGTAAATCCATCCATATCTGGCATATTTATATCTAAAAACAATAGATTGAATGTAAATTTCGACTCCAAAAGCTCTTCTGCGCTATACAGATGATAAATTTTAATCGGAATATTTTTTTCGAACGAATAAGCTTCTATTTTTTTCTTTAAATCCGCATGAATATACCTATCATCATCACATATTGCAATGTGATATTCTTCTGATTTCATAACACTACACCTCTCCACCTAACCCTACAACAAACACCATTTTATTATATCTGTCCATTTTGTCAATATAGACAAAATCGAGTAGGAGGGAGATTTAATTAATCTCCCGACCTCTCAGTCGAGTAAGTAGGAGGATTTTCACCTCAAACTTCTCACAGAACCGTACGTGAAGGTCTCCCTTCATACGGCTCTTATCATCTAACAATACGAATACATTTTGCTCCAGTGTGCAAACAATCTCGGCTCTCGTTTTCTTACAGACGTGAGCCATTTTTCTGCCCGTCTTCTATGACCACGAAGGTTCTTATATTTACACATTGCCCATTTTACTAGCCTACGTTCTATACATTGAAGTGTATATTTCATGGCTGATGGATTGAATTTCCCAAAATAATTAATCCAGCCTCTTAGCATAGGGTTT